>URCK01000056.1 GCA_900546295.1 uncultured Eubacteriales bacterium
GCGGTGACGTCCGGCGCGTCCTTGAGCTGCGCGTAGAATTCGTCGAGCTCTTCGGCCATGATGGTGTTGAGAATCGTGACCGGGCCCGCGATGGACTGCGAGGAGCCGGGCATACGGAACTCAAACTTATTGCCGGTGAAGGCGACGGGCGAGGTTCGGTTGCGGTCGGTCGTATCCTGCGGGATGGCGGGGAGCACGTCCACGCCGATGCGCAGGGACTTGTGCTCGGGCGCGGTGTAGTCGTTTTCGTCGACGATGGCATCGATGATGCCCTCAAGCTCGGTGCCGAGGAAGACGGAGATGACAGCCGGGGGCGCTTCCTGCGCGCCGAGACGGTGATCGTTGCCCGCGAAGGCGACGGAGCAGCGCAGAAGCTCCTGATACTCATCCACGCCCTTGATGAACGCGGCGAGCACCAGCAGGAACACGGCGTTCTGGCTCGGCGTCTTGCCGGGGGAGAAGAGGTTCTTGCCCGTGTCGGTCGAGAGCGACCAGTTGACGTGCTTGCCCGAGCCGTTCACGCCGGCAAAGGGCTTTTCATGCAGCAGGCACACAAGGCCGTGGCGCTCGGCGACCTTTTTCATCGTCTCCATGACGAGCTGATTCTGGTCGCTCGCGGTGTTGGCGTCGGTGTAGATGGGGGCCATCTCGTGCTGGCCGGGCGCGACCTCGTTGTGCTTGGTCTTGGAGAGCACGCCGAGCTTCCACAGCTCCTCGTCCAGCTCCTGCATGTAAGCGCCCACGCGCGGGCGGAAGGCACCGAAGTAGTGGTCGTCCAGCTCCTGACCCTTGGGCGGCTTTGCGCCGAAGAGCGTGCGGCCGCACAGCTGCAGATCCATGCGCTTTAAGTAGAGCTTGCGGTCAATGAGGAAATACTCCTGCTCTGCGCCGATCTGCGGCGTGATCCGTTCCGCATCGTCGCCAAAGAGCTTCAGCACGCGCAGCGTTGCGCGGTTGACTGCGGCGATGGAGCGCAGCAGCGGCGTTTTCTTATCGAGCGCCTGACCGCTGTAGGAGCAGAAGACCGTGGGGATGCAGAGGCTGCCGTCCTTGATGAAGGCAAAGGCCGTGGGGTCCCACGCGCTGTAGCCGCGCGCTTCAAACGTCGCGCGCAGGCCGCCGTTGGGGAAGGAAGAGGCGTCGGGCTCGCCGCGCACGAGCTCCTTGCCCGAAAAGTCCATGATGATGCGTCCGCCGCCTGCGTTGTTGATGAAGCTGTCGTGCTTTTCCGCCGTCACGCCGCTGAGGGGCTGGAACCAGTGCGTAAAATGCGTCGCGCCGCGTTCGAGCGCCCAGGTCTTCATCGCGTCGGCGATCTGATTGGCCGCGGAAAGAGGAAGGGGCTGTCCGCTCTTCAGGCAGCCGCGCCAGACGTCCATGGCGTCCTGCGGCACATACTGCTCCATCGTGCGTTCATTGAACACCAGAGAACCAAAAAGCTCGGGAATGCGAGTCGCTTCACTCATGATCCAGACCTCCTGATACAAAATAAAATCATAAGTAATCATACTGCACAGGGGCAAGCAGCGTCAATACCTTGTTTTCCTAACTTTTTCTGCGCTTTACCGCGGTAAACTGTGCGGGGTGAACGAATCGATGAAAGCGCCAGACCTTTTTCTTGCATGGGAAAATGGGCTGCGTGATATTGAGCATGGCCCCGCCTAAATAGGCGGGGCCACTTTTTTGCGCATATTTCGGTTCACTTGATGGTCGAGCTGTCGTTCAGCACGCTCGTGCTGTAGAGAAACAGTACGTCCTGCGCGTCAAAATCGACAAATTTACCGAGCGACGCGGGCGAGAGATAGCGGATGTCGATCAGCGTGATCTCGCGATAGCTCTCCGCGAGCAGCGGGATGAGACTTGCGGCAAAGGAATCGCGCAGCACGATCAGCCGGCGCTCCGTGGCGGAATTCGGGTTCTCGATGCGCAGCAGCGACTTCGGGCCCGAGAGAAAAATCTCGTAAGGGTCGTTGCCGCCTGCTTTATCCAGCGTGTAGATGGGAAGATATGCGTCGTTTTCGTAGTCGTACACGCGGCAGCCCTCGAGCGCGTCGTTCGTAAGATAGGTGAGCGTGTCGGGCGGCATCGGCAGCGCGGACTGACCGCGATACACGCCGAAAAACGGTGTGTCCAGCGTCACGGACGTGAAGTCCTCCGGAAGATCCGAGCCCATCGCGTCCGCGAGGAGCTTCGCGACGGGGAGCAGTTCCTCCTGCCGCCAGTGCGTGTCCGTGCGGTAGTAGGACGAGAGACTCAGCCCTTCGCGCAGGTCGACATACGCGGCAAAGTCCGTCTTCTCGCGCATATCCGCGAAGAGCCTCTCATAATCCAGCGAAGGATAGCCGTTTTCGGCGGCCAGAAAGTAATTCTTGTCGGGGATGATCGAAAGATAGACCTTCGCGTCCGTATCCTTGAGATACGTTTCGTACACATAGCGGAAGCGGCTCGCGGCGTGGTCGAGCGAGGACTCGTTCAGCGCGGGGTCAAGCTTTGCGGCGTAGCCGTCTGCGACATAGATGCCGTTGTTGTCCTTTTCGCGGAAGAGGTCGCGCACGGCGAGCGCCTTGAGCGTGCGGAAGGTATCGCGCAGCGGGAACTGATCGAGCGTGTAGCTTTCAAAGTTCGACTGGAAGCGCCCGGAGAGCACCTCCTGCGTGCTGAGGGACGGAAACTGCTTGAGCGGACGGCGCTCGCTGAGGGAGAGCGCGTCGTCCTCTTTCAGCATCCCCCAGAGCGAAAAGCACAGCAGAAACAGCGCGCACACGCCGAGGGAGAGGATATTTTTGACGTTTTTGTTCATCTTCCCCCTCCTTAAAAACGGAAATACAGGAACGGGTTAAAAGACCCGTCCACCAAAAAGGCGGTGCACAGCGACAGCGCGATGAGCAGGAAGACCGGCTCGAGCGCATCGAGCGCAAGAGCGCCGTCCTTTGTTTCCCGCAGCCTTGCAGCCGCCCGTTTGGGAAGCGGTGTCGCGCAGAGCATCCCGAGCACAAGGAGCGCAGCGTAGCTTTTGAGGGAATAGAGCGCCTGAGAAGTGAGCAACGGCAGACCGCCCGCGCCGAACATCGCGCCGATGCGCGAAAATGCCTGCGCGGCATTGTCCGCGTCGAAGAGCACAAAGCCGAGCGTGACGAAAAAGAGCGTGTAGATGTGGCCGAGCGCGCGGTGCTTTTGCAGCACCGGCAGCAGTACCGTCTTTTCCAGCAGCAGCAAAACGGCGAACCACAGCCCCCAGAGGACAAAGGTCCACGCCGCGCCGTGCCACAATCCCGTTGCGAGCCAGACGATGAGGATATTCAGCAGCTGGCGCGCCTTCCCCTTTCGGCTGCCGCCGAGAGGGATATAGAGATAGTCGCGGAACCACGAGCCGAGCGAGATGTGCCACCTGCGCCAGAACTCCGTGATGCTCGAAGAAATGTAGGGATAGTTGAAGTTCTCAGGGAAGTGAAAGCCCAGAATACGGCCAAGGCCAATCGCCATGTCGCTGTAGCCGGAAAAGTCAAAGTAGACTTGCATCAGGAATGCGAGCGCGTAGAGCCAGACAAAGAGCACGCTTGCCTCCTGCGACTGCTTGCAGGCGGCGGCAAGAGAACCGAACTGATTGGCGAGCAGCACCTTTTTGCAAAGGCCGGTCACAAAGCGCCGCGCGCCATCCGCTGCGCCCGAGAGACTGTGGGTGCGATCTGAAAGGTCCGCGGCAACGTCGCTGTAGCGCACGATCGGCCCTGCGATGAGCTGGGGGAAGAGCGAAACATAGGCGGCAAGGTCGATGAAGCTGCGCTGCGCCGCCGTTTCGCCGCGATAAACGTCGATGACATAGCTGAGCACCTGAAAGGTGTAGAAGCTGATGCCGATGGGCAGCGCGAGCTTCAAAAGCGGCAGGGAAAGCCCCGCGACAGCGTTGATGCTCGAGAGGAAAAAGTCGGCATACTTAAAGTACGCGAGCAGGCCGAGGCTCACGAGAACGGAAAGCGACAAAAAGAGCTTTGCCGCCTTCCCTCCCCGATATTTTTCAATGAGCAGGCCGAAGGCATAGCCCTGCACGATGGAGATGAGCATCAAAACGACATACTTCGGCTCGCCCCAGGCGTAGAAAAAGAGGCTTGCGAGCAGAAGAATGAGGTTTTTGAAGCGACCCGGCACGGCAAAATACGCGATCAGCACCAGTGGCAGGAAGTAGAAGAGAAAGGGAATGCTGGAAAAGAGCATGAACCTTCCGCCTTTCTGAGCGTGATTAGAGGAGCGGCTCGTCGCAGACGACGGATGCCTCGCTGTAGACCGAGGTGAGCGTGTCGCGGAACTGATCGACCAGCTCCTCCGCACCGAAGCAGGAGACGACGAAATCGCCCATCGTCAGGATGACGAGCTTATCGGGGAAGCCGCACATCCACTGGCGGTTCATGATGTTGTCCTTGAGGTCGGAAACGACCGCGTCAACATCGGGGGCATTGGCAATGTGGAACGCGCCGGCGGTGAAGGTGTTGGCGTTCATCATGTGGATGAGGGAAGCCGCGTCGGTCAGCTTGTCCACATCGGCGGCGGGATAGCCGAGCATGTAGTCAAGGGTGTCGCCGTCCGCAACGGAGAAGTTGCCGGGCGCGTCGTCGACCATGTTCTCCTCGTTCATGTCGCCGCCGGAGACGGCGAACTTGTCGTCCTCCGCGTAGCTCGACCAGACGGCTTCGAGCAGCTCGAGGGCGGTGGCGGGCTGATCGCCGGAGGCGGCGCCGTCATTCTTGCTGCCGCAGGCGGCAAGGGAGAGGATCATCGCTGCGGCAAGCAGCAGAGAGAAAAGCTTTTTCATGGGAAGTTACCTCCAAAATAAATGTAATATGTGTTGTTTTGTCGATTCAGGGCCGCTCGGCGACCCAGCAGCCCTTTGCGCCGTCATAGCGCAGCACGGCGGCAGCCTTGCCGTCGAGCGATAGGGTGTAGCGCGTATTTTCGTCGGGCGCTTCGACCGTCCATGTGAGCGCTTCGCCGCTTGCGGCGCTGCGCGAGGAAAGCGCGCGGGGCGAGGAATCGGCGGGCGAATCCAGCACGCCCTCCGAAACGGAGACCGTGAGCGCATCGCCGGACCTGCTCTCGATCGAGAGCGCTACGCACAGCGGCGGTGTGTCCATGCTGCGCCCGTCGAGCGCGAGCGGCGCGGGCGAGTCAATGGGAACGGGCGCGCCGGTGAGCGCCGTGCCGCCGATGAAGAGCGTGCCGCGCTCTGCGTTGCGCGATGCCGTGAAGGCCGCGGTCAGGATGAGCGCAAGGCAGGCAGCGGCGGCCAGCATACGCGGAAGCGCGCGCCTTTTGTGCGCTTTGGCACGACAGATGTACGCCTGCGCAACGAGGTCGTCGTCGATCTCGCCGATCGCGCGGAGCATCATTTCATGCTTCATCGTATCCCTCCTTGATGAGGTGCTGCTTTAGTTTTCTGCGCGTGCGCAGAAGCGTCGTTTTGACGCGGCTCTCGCCGCAGCCGAAGCGGGAGCTGATCTCTTCGATCGAGTCGCAGTAGAAATAGCGGAGAATGAACATACTGCGCGCATCCTCGCTCTGCGTGCGCAGAAACGCGCTGATGCTCGCGCCAAGCTCTGCTGCGGCGGTCTCGCTTTCCGGGCCGGACAGCGAAACGGCGCAGTCGTCCAGCTCGTCGAGCGAGAGGGCAAGGGCGTCACCCTGGCGCTTCTGCGCGCTTTTTGCCTTGTAGCGGTTGAGCGCCAGGTTGCGCGCGATCTTGCCGAGAAACGCCTGCAGGATCGCGGGCCTTTGCGGCGGCATGGCGTTCCATGCGTGCAGATAGGTGTCGTTCACGTTCTCCTCGCTGTCGGCAGGATCTTCGAGAATGTTTCGCGAAATTTTCATACAATAGGGTCCGTATTTGGCGGCGGTGGCTTCGATGGCATGCTCGTCCCGCTGCCAGTAAAGTTCGACGATCTGCTTATCGTCCATAGGCTCGCTCCTTTCTGTTGTCTGCCATCACGGGGAAAAGACAACTTTTGCGCACCCTGCGTTACAGGAAAAAGCAAATATTTTTGAAAGTATACCACATTCGCCCGTTTTCTAAAAGAGCACCGCGCTATTTTTAGAGGGACGGGAACTTTTTTTGCCCGCGCGCCGTCTAACAGGTTAGATACCCAGAAACGGAGGTCACCCGACATGAAACGAATTTTTGCTTTGTTGCTGGCCGCAGCGATGACGCTCTCCCTCTGCGCCTGCGGCGCGGGAGAGGCAGACGAGCGCGAGAAGGAGAAGAACGAAGTGGAAAAAGACCCGGCCGCCGCGCAGTATTTGCAGGAGCTTGCCGTGAAGACGGCGGAATATCCCGAGCTTCCCGCCATGCCGAGCACGGAGGAGCTGGACAAGGCCTTCAGCACCATCGACTATGACAAGATGGGCGCGGAGGCCTACGAAAAGGCACAGGAAAAGATCTGGGCGGACTGGGACGAGCGCAGCACGAAGTATTACGATGCGCTCCGCGCGCTGAGAAGCGAGGGCACGGCGCAGAGCGCCGCCTTCCTCGGCTTTACGAAGTCGGCGGCGGGCGCGCTGCTCTCCGGCGAGGACAACGTCATCGTCTCGCCCGCGAACCTCTACCTTGCCCTCGCCATGCTCAGCGAGACGACGGACGGCGAGAGCCGCGGACAGATCCTCTCCCTTCTCGGCCTTGACGACACCGCGACGGCGCAGAGCGCTGGCAACTACATCTGGCGCAACCTCTACGGCGAGACCGCAACGGGCAAGACGCAGCTGGCAAGCTCCCTCTGGCTGAGCGGTAGCGTGCCCTACAACGAGGAAACGCTTGAAACGCTCGCCCGGCAGTACCTTGCCTCGACCTTCTCCGCGCCGATGGGCGAAAAGAAGACCGACAGCGCCATCGCCGAGTGGATCAACGAAAATACCGGCGGCCTTCTCGCTGACGCCGCGGGCGGCATCGAGACCAGGCCCGAAACGGTGATGCTGCTCCTGACGACGCTCTACTTTAAGGACCAGTGGCGCGACGAATTCTGGACGAAGGAGACACGGCAGGATGTCTTCACCGCCGCAGACGGCGCGCAGCAGACGGTAGACTTCATGCACCTGACACAGGACAGAGCCTCCTATTGCCGGGGCGAAAACTACACCGTGGCGGAGCTGCGCTTTCAGGGCGGGCAGGCGATGCGCTTCCTGCTGCCCGACGAGGGCACGAGCCTTGAAAGCCTCCTTGCGGACGGTACCGCCGCGGGCGGGCTGCTGGGCTACGACAAGAAAGAAAATCTGCCGAGCGGCAAGCTCGTCTGGAGCGTGCCGAAGTTCGACGTCAGCTCTGATCTTGAACTGACCGACGCGCTCCGCGCGCTGGGCGTTTCCGATGTCTTTGACTTTGATCGCGCGGACTTTTCGCCGCTTGTCGACTTTGACCGCTTTGACAAGGCGGTCGCCGTGACGAAGGTGCAGCACGCCGCGCGCGTCAAGATCGACGAAAAGGGCTGCGAGGCCGCCGCCTTTACCGCCGTCACGGCGGACGCCATGTCCGCCGCGCCCGAAGACCTTCCCGTGGTGGAGATGGATCTGAACCGGCCGTTTGCCTTTATGATCACCGGCGTGGACGGCCTGCCGCTCTTTCTCGGCACGGTGAACACGATGGCGTAAGGGCAGAAGAGAAAACAACAAAGGGGGGGACGCTTCCTGCATCGGAAGCGTCCCCCTTTTTGCGCATCGCATCTCCTTGCGGGGCGGTGCGATCAATCGATCAAAATAAAAAAGAAAACAGAAAATGACTGACCCCTGATCGCTGTTACTCAAGTACGATCAAGGGTCAGTCACGATGAATATTGGGATCTCTCATATTCTGTTTTCTTCCTTTCCTTTCGTTTTGTGATCTGGTGCCGAATACCACTTACTCCGGTTTCCACTCCTGCTATCTTAAACACTGCTGTTGCAGTGGTCTTACCTGAATGCCGGTACACATCAGAGAGTGCTGCGCGATGGATATGATCGGAACCATTGGATCGGGTTTGCTGCACTTACTTGTACATTGGTCTCACCCTTTCTGTGATTAAAGAATAGCAAGAATGAGACTGAAAATCAAGCGGCAGAACAAATAAAGATACAAAGAATTTTTTGTGCGGAGGGCTGAATATTCAAAAAACGGCGGAAAATGCTTGTTCTTTATCGAAAACTTTAGTATAATAAAACTGTTGGGCCGCCCTTCAAGGGCGGCCCGATTTGCGCTGTTTGCGGAAATAGACGCGATCCCACTCATCCGTGCCCGGGATGAGCGGCGGCTCGATGACAAGACCGCTTTTCCCGCCGCGCTTCCCCTCGACCAGCAGGAGCGAGGGGGCGGAGACGGCGGACTTTGCGAGAAAGCGCAGGCGCTTTGGCTCGATGCCGCTCTCACGCATGGCGCAGAGCACGTCCGTGAGCCGCTCGGTGCGGTGGACGAGGGCGAAGCGCCCGCCGTAGCGCAGGACGCGCTTCGCCGCGGCGCACACGTCATCAAGCGTGCAGGTACATTCCTCGCGCGCATTTCGCCGCGCCTCGCCCTCGGCGCTCGCGCCGCTGCCGGCGGGGAAGTACGGCGGGTTGGAGATCACATAGTCGACGCTGCCGGGAGGGGGCAGGACGGAAACATCGCGCAGGTCGCCCGTGCGGAAGGCGGCGCGCCCCTCCCAGCCGTTTTCCGAAAAGGTCCTGCGCGCGAGCGCTGCCGCGGGCGCGGATAGTTCCACGTTTTCAACGGTGAGGGAATCCTCGCGCGCAAGCAGGAGCGTGCCGAGCAGCCCCGTGCCGCTGCCAAGGTCGCAGACGCGATCGCCGCGCGCGGGACGGGCAAAGTAGGCGAGGGCAAAGCTGTCCGTTCCCGGCGGGAAGAGATCTGTATCATAGTAAAAGCAGGGTCCATTCTGCCAGAGTTCGTCTCGCCGTTCCATGCAAGCACCCCCTTCAAAGATAAAAATAAGGACGCGCCGAAAAGCGCGTCCTTATTTTTTAAGTACTCTTACGCCTTAGGCCTGGGAGATGGCACCGTTGGGGCAGGTATCCGCGCAGCTGCCGCAATCGAGGCAGGCATTCGCGTCGATCTGATACTGGGAATCGCCCTGGGAAATAGCACCGACGGGGCAGGCGTCTGCGCAAGCACCGCAGCTGACGCAGGCAGAGCTGATCTGATAAGCCATGATAGTTACCTCCATAAGTTGATGACGCTATTATAGCATGAGAGCGCGAAAATGCAAGAGTGAGAATTGAGGAAATGATTGAATTTTCTGTGTCCTTTTGCGGGGTTTATTTTTGGAGAGAATGGGAAAAGATGAGAAAGTCAAGTGAAACGGACAGGAGGGGAAGAGCCTTGCAGGAAAGAAGATTCAGCGTAAGGGCCGAGCGGGTGCTGCGCGGCGCGCAGGCGGCGGCGCTCGAGCTGGGGCACGGCTATGTCGGATGCGAGCATCTGCTGCTCGGAATGCTGCGCGAGGAAGAGGACGCACCGGGCCGCGCGCTGCGCGCGCTCGGCGCAGAGGAGGAGAAAACACGCGCGCTCATCACGCGTGCACTGGGGCGGGGAGAGGCAGACCTTGCCATTGCACAGGGACTTTCACCGCACGCGCGCTGCGCCGTCGAGATGGCGGTGGCGGAGGCGGAGCGCTCGGGCAGCCGTGAGATCGAGTCGGGACATCTGCTGCTGGGGATGCTGCGCTGCGGCGACAACACGGCCGTGCGCCTTTTGCGGCGCGAGGGCGTGGACACGCGCAGGCTCTACGGCGAGACCGTGCGCGCGATGAGCCTGACGGCGAGGCGCAGCCCCAGCGGCGAAGTGCGCGCGAGCCGGGGGGAGAGCAAGAGCGGCAAAACGCTCGCGGAATTCACGCGCGACTTAACGGCGATGGCGCGCGAGGGACGATTCGACCCAGTCATTGGGCGCGAGGAGGAGATCGCGCGCACCATCCGCATCCTCTCGCGCCGCACGAAGAACGACCCTGTGCTCATCGGCGAGCCGGGCGTTGGCAAGACGGCGGTCGTGGAGGGCCTTGCCGAGCGGATCGGCGAGGGAAACGTGCCGGATGTACTCCTTGACCAGCGCATTTTGTCGCTCGACCTTGCGGGCATGGTGGCGGGAACGAAGTACCGCGGCGAATTTGAAGAGCGCATCCGCGCCCTGCTCGATGAGGTGAGGCGCGAGGGAAACGTCATTTTGTTCATCGACGAGCTGCATACCATCGTCGGCGCGGGCAGCGCCGAGGGAGCGGTGGACGCGGCGAACATCTTGAAGCCCGCGCTCGGGCGCGGAGAGATCCGCGTCATCGGCGCGACAACGCTCGCGGAGTACCGGCGCTATATTGAGAAGGACGCGGCGCTCGAGCGGCGCTTTCAGAGCGTGCAGGTGGGCGAACCCGATGAGGAAAAGACGCTTGCCATCCTGCGCGCCCTGCGCCCGCGCTACGAAGAGCACCACGGCCTTGAAATCGACGACGCGGCGCTGCACGCGGCGGTGACGCTTTCAAAGCGCTACCTTCCGGATCGCTTTCTCCCCGACAAGGCCATCGACCTTGTGGATGAGGCGGCGGCGGGCGTGCGCACGGAGGTACACAGCGCCTCACCGGAGGTGAGGGCGCTTTCGGAGCGGGCGGAGGAGGCGGCAAAGGATAAGGAGGAGGCCATCCGCGCGCAGAACTACGAAAAGGCCGCGCGTTCACGCGACGCGGAGGAAAGCTTCCGCGCGCAGGCGGCAAAGGAGCGCGAGCGGGAGCGGCGCGAGGCGGAAAAGACGCACGCCGTCGTAACGCGCGAGCACGTCGCCGCGGTGCTGTCGAACTGGACGGGCATCCCTGTGACGCGCCTGAGCGAGAGCGAGCGGTCGCGCCTTCTATCGCTTGAGGATACGCTGCACGAGCGCATCGTGGGGCAGGACGAGGCCGTGCGCGCGGTTGCCCGCGCGGTGCGGCGGGGAAGAGCAGGCGTGAAGGACCCGAAGCGGCCCATAGGCTCCTTTCTGCTGCTGGGACCGACGGGCATCGGCAAGACGGAGCTGAGCCGCGCGCTCGCCGAGGCGGTATTCGGCAGCGAGGAGGCGATGATCCGCATCGACATGAGCGAGTATATGGAAAAGCACAGCGTCTCGCGCCTGATCGGCTCGCCGCCGGGCTATGTCGGTTACGACGAGGGCGGACAGCTGACGGAGAAGGTGCGGCGAAAGCCGTATTCCGTTGTGCTCTTCGACGAGATCGAAAAAGCGCACGAGGATGTGTGGAACGTGCTGCTGCAAATCCTCGAGGACGGTGCGGTGACGGATTCGCAGGGGCGGCGCGTGGATTTTCGCAGCGCGGTGATCGTGATGACCTCGAACGTGGGGGCAAAGAGCATCACGGCGGCGCCAGCGCCGCTCGGCTTTGCCGCCAACGCGCAGGAGGACGGAGAGGCGCGTTTTGGCGCGGTGAAGAAGGCTGTGACGGCGGAGCTGCGGCGGACCTTCCGCCCGGAGTTTTTGAACCGCGTGGACGAGACGATCGTCTTCCGCCGCTTATCGCGCGAGGACTGCGCCGAGATCGCGCGGCGGCTGCTTGCGCAGACCGTTTCCCGCGCCGCGGCGCTCGGCATCACGCTTGAGGCGGACGAGGAGTGCGCGGTCTCCCTCGCCG
>URCK01000057.1 GCA_900546295.1 uncultured Eubacteriales bacterium
AAGATGCTCTCGTCAAAGGCCGGTTTTACCGCTTCCGGCGCAGGTGCAGCCGGTACGCTCGCAGGCGCGCTCACCGGCGTGATCGCAGCAGGCGCAGTTGTGACTGGCGCGCTGTCGAAGGGCGGCAGGTCAAAGTCGCCGGAGCGCTCCGGTGCCGGAGCCTTCTTCGCTCCGTCGGCGGCTGCGGACGGGCGCGGCGTATCCTGCACGAGCGCTTCGGCGGGGGCAAAGAGCTCGTCGGGACTCTTGATGCCCGCGGACTTCTTGCGGAAAAAGCCGCCCGAGGCGTTTTTCTTCACCGCGCGCTCCTCGCCGTCGAGCGGGATATCGATCGCGCTCGCGCGCGGGGCGCTCTGGCGCGCCGTGCGCTCTGAGCGCTGCGGCGGCAGTTCCTCCGGCTCGTAGGGCACGCGCTCATGCGAGCGCACCGCCTCGATCACGGCGGCGGGCGTGAGGCGGAACGCCATCATCAAAAAGGCAACAAAGAGCACGACGAGCAGGATCATCGCCAGCACCTTTTTCACCAGCAGCACCAGCAGGATCGCAAGCGACGCGGACACCGCGCCGCCCGAGGCAAGCTCGTTCCCGCTCGTCCACAGGAGCTTCAAAATGCCGTCCATCGCGGCGTACTCCTCCCGGCAGAGCGCAATGTGCATGATCGCGCCGAAGACAACGGGCATCAGCAGCGCGCCCGTCAGGCACGAGGTGACATTGCGTCCGCGGTGGAAGAGCAGAATGTAGCTTCCCAGCAGCAGCGCCGGCGCGACAAGGTAGTATCCCCAGCCAAAGAGCGAGCGGCACAGCCTTGCGGGCTGATCGAGCAGCCACGCGCCCGACTGAAAATAGCTGAAGGCAATGCACAGCGCCAGCACCAGAAAGATCGCGCCCGCGACCTCGCGGCGGATGGGCCGCTTCTGCTGCTTTTTTGCCGTGCGCTTGCCGCCGCCAGAGGAGCGGGACGAGGACGCCGTTTTCTTTTTTGTTGTGGTGGTCTTCTTCTGTTGTGCCATGATCTACCTCAATCTAAAAAATCAATGCAGAACGGTGAGTACCAGCGTCAGTGCGCCGACGGCCCAGCAGTAGTAGGCGAACGCGCCGAAGCGCCCCTTTTCGGCAATGTAGCGCAGCAGACGGATGCAGGCATAGCCCGACACCGCCGCCACCGCGACACCCACGAGATAGGCCGGCACGCTCGCCCAGTCGATACCCGCGTCGATCGCGTCCTTGAGCGAGAGGATGTTCGCGCCGATCACCGCGGGAATGGAGAGGAGGAAGGCAAAGCGCACGGCAAACTTGCGCTCAAAGCCCGCAAAGCAGCCGGTCGTGATCGTCATGCCCGAGCGCGAGATGCCCGGGCAGAGCGCGACGGCCTGCCCAATGCCGACGAGCAGCGCATCGAGCATCGTGGCAGTCTTTTCGGTTTTCCGGCCGTGATGCACGCGGTCGCTCACAAAGAGCAGGATACCCGTGAAGATCAGCGCGCCGCCGATGAAGTACATATTATCACCGAGGGAAGAGAAAAAGTGGCGAAACGGCACCATGACAAAAAGCGGCAGCGTGCCCACGATGATGAGCAGGATGAGCCGCCGCGCGGGCGGGACGGGATTCGGCGTCGAGTGGTGGGCAAGGTCGCCGATGCCGGCAAAAAACTCCACGATCATGTCGCGGATATCGTCCCAGTAGGCGATGAACACCGCAACGAGCGTGCCGAGGTGCAGCAGCACGTCAAAAAATTCGGGCACGTTGCTCGCGCCCTGCAAATTCAGCAATTGCTCGGCGATGGCGAGGTGGCCGGAGGACGAAATGGGCAGAAATTCCGCCACGCCCTGCACAAGGCCGAGAAGAACAGCAGTCAAATAAGACATGGTCATTTAGCTCCTTCATTCTAATCTCTTGTCTTAAAAAGGCAATACTCTAACAGAATAATTATAGCACGCCTGTTTGCAAAATACCACCCCCGATCCCCATTTCTCCGTTTGTTTTTTCGCAGCACCCTTGCGAAAAAACAGCGGATGTGCTATAGTCAGCATGGCAATATTCGATCGTATAAAAAGGAGATATCGAAATGATCTATCACTACCGCACCAGGGGCGTCTGCTCGCAGGAGATGCACATCGAGCTGAACGATGACCACACCATCAAACACGTTGAGGTCATCGGCGGCTGCAACGGCAACCTTCAGGGCATTTCCCGTCTGGTCGAGGGCATGAAGGCCGAGGACGCGATCGCGCGGATGCGCGGCATTCGCTGCGGCTCGAAGAACACCTCCTGCCCCGATCAGCTCTCCATCGCGCTGACGGAGGCGCTGGCACAGGAGAAGTAATTTCAGGGCTTCCCGCACACTGCGGAACAAAAAACACCGCGCAGGCGGCTGGACAAACCGCAGAGCTTCCTGTATAATTAATAAATGGCATCAATCAATGCGACGGCACAGCCGTCCGTCATGACCGGGGGATCGCATGGACATTGACATGGATATCAAAGAGCTGGAAGCATTCGTCTACGTGGTGGAAAATTGCAGCTTTTCCCGCGCTGCGGAGCTGCTCCATCTGACGCAGCCGACCATCAGCTCGCACGTCTCCGCGCTGGAGAGAAAACTGAATATCAAGCTCATTGTCCGCACGACGAAGGAGACGTACCCCTCCGACGCAGGCAAGCTCCTCTACAAGTATGCCAAGGAGATCCTGCAAGTGCGCGAGAACGCGGCCATCGCGCTGCGCAACTTCTCGCAGGAGATGAAGGGGACGATCTCCATCGCCGCATCGACGGTGCCGAGCCAGTATTACCTGCCGCATCTTTTGCAGGACTTCCGCGAGCGGTATCCGGACATCACCTTCAACATCCAGATGGAGGACAGCCCCAAGGTCGTGGAGCTTGTCGCCACGCGCAGCGTGGAGATCGGCTTCTGCGGCACGATGGTGGCGAGCCACAAATGCGTCTATCAGGATTTTGCGAGCGATCCGATGGTGCTCATCACGCCCAACACGGAAAAATACCGCGCCTTCGCACCCGACGCCTTCCCGATCGAACAGGTTCGCAAGGAGACGTTCATCAGCCGCGAAAAGGGCAGCGGCACCTATCAGGCGGGGCGCGAGCTATTGAGTCAGTACGGCATCGACATCGCCTCGCTGCGCACGGCGGTCGAGATCCGCTCGACCGAAAGCGTCAAGCAGATGGTCAGCGAGGGGCTGGGCATCGGCCTCATCGCAGAGAGCGCCGCGCAGGACTACCGTCAGTTCGGCAAGATCCTCGCCTTCCCCTTCCCGGACTCCACCTTCCGCCGCCGGCTCTATATCGTCAAGCACAAAAACAGCATTCTCTCCCCCATCGCGCAGGTTTTTTACGACTATGCGCGCAAGGCAGGAGAGCAGGCATCCGCACAGTAAGGGCACAAGATGCCCCGCTGCGGATGCTTTTTTGCTTTCTGTCCGCAAGATTGCCTTGCAAGACGCAACTTTTCGCAGCAAATTTTCACGAACTTGTCATTTACTTTCTCCGGCCAATGGTATATGATAAGACAATAGACCAATGGCCGTGCTGCACCGCTAAAGTGCCGCAGCCGCAACGGAGGGGATCGGATGGACTGCCGGGATTCGGCTCTTTTTGCAGGCGTAGACGAGCAGTCCTGCCGGAATATGCTCACGTGCTTTGGCGCATACGAGCGCCGTTTCACCGCGGGGCAGACCATCCTCGTCTGCGGCGAGCAGCAGGAGATGATCGGCGTGCTGCTCTCGGGCAGCGCCGAGCTTGTCCGCCTGCATCCCGACGGGAGCCGCACGGTGCTCGAAACAATGGACGAGGGCAGCGTCTTCGGCGAGGAGCTGGCCTTCACCGGCTTTTGCGACGGCAGCGCCGTCATCGCCTGCCGCGAGGACTGCCGCATCCTCTTCATGCGCTACGACCAGATCACCAAGCGGTGCGAAAACGCCTGCGATTGCCACTCTCAGGTCGTGACGAACCTCTTCCGTCTGCTCTCGCGCAAATCCCTGCACCTCAGCCAGCGCATTGAGGTGCTCTCCTGCCGTTCCATCCGCGAAAAGCTGCTGTGCTTTTTCCACCAGCAGTCCGATCTCAACGCCAGCAGGAGCTTTCCTCTCCCCTTCTCGCTCAGCGCGCTTGCCGAATACATCAGCGCCGATCGCAGCGCCATGATGCGCGAGCTCAAAAAGCTGCGCGAGGAGAACGTCGTCCGCACGGAAGGTCACAGCGTAACGCTGCTTTAGTTTTTTGCAATTATCATTTCGTCCTTTATAAATGCAAGCTTTCTCGCAAGAACGCAAGTTACATGTCCGCTGACGCAAGAAAGCTTTCATGATATAGCATTCCCCGCTATCCCCGGCATTGCGCTCTGCAATCCCGCCGCGTCGAAGCCCGGCGCGGCGTTGAATCTCACACAAAAAGGAGAATCTTCATGTATCGCATCGTGAAAAAAGAAGCGCTCAAGCCCACCGTGATCCTCTACGAGATCGAAGCACCGATGGTGGCAAAGAAGGCCGAACCCGGCCAGTTCATCATCCTGCGCGTCGACGAGAACGGTGAGCGCATCCCCATCACCATCCATGATTTCGACCGCGAAAAGGGCACTGTGACGATCATCGTGCAGACGATCGGTGCTACGACCGAAAAGCTCAGCCACAAGTCTGAGGGCGAGTACATTCAGGACTTTGTCGGCCCGCTCGGCCGCCCGACCGAGACCGAAGGCAAGAAGAAGGTCTGCGTCGTCGGCGGCGGCGTTGGCTGCGCCATCGCCTATCCCGTACTCAAGAAGTTCCATGACTGCGGCGCGGAAGTGCATGCGGTCGTCGGCTTCAAGAATAAGGATCTTGTGATCCTCGAGGACAAGTTCAAGGCCGCCTCCAGCGTCTTAAAGCTTATGACCGACGATGGTTCCTATGGTGAAAAGGGCCTTGTCACCGATGCGCTCAAGCAGCTCATCGAAGAGGGCAACCAGTATGACGAAATCTTCGCCATCGGCCCCGCCATCATGATGAAGTTCGTCTCCAAGACCACCGAGCCTTACGGCATCCCTACCACCGTTTCCATGAGTCCCATCATGGTCGACGGCACCGGCATGTGCGGCGGCTGCCGCCTGACCGTCGGCGGCGAGACGAAGTTCGCCTGCGTCGACGGCCCCGACTTTGACGGCCACAAGGTCGACTGGGACGAGAGCCTCAAGCGCGGCAAGATGTACTTCGACTGGGAACGCCACAAATACGAAGAAGTCTGCAACCTGTTCAAGAAGGAGGTCCAGTAATATGCCTAACATGAGCCTGAAAAAGAACGAGATGCCCTCTCAGGACCCCAACGTCCGCAACAAAAACTTCCTGGAGGTCGCGCTCGGCTACACCGAGGAGCAGGCACTGGACGAAGCCGCCCGCTGCCTGAACTGCAAGAATCATCCCTGCGTTTCCGGCTGCCCGGTGCAGGTCAAGATCCCCGAATTTATTAAGAAGATCACCGAGAAGGACTATGAGGGCGCCTATCAGGTCATCCACGAGACCTCCTCTCTCCCCGCTGTCTGCGGCCGTGTCTGCCCGCAGGAGACGCAGTGCGAATCCAAGTGCATCCGCGGCATCAAGGGCGAGCCGGTCGGCATCGGCCGTCTCGAGCGCTTTGTTGCCGACTGGCACAATGCAAACGTGCAGGAGGCCCCCGCAAAGCCCATTTCCAACGGCCACAAGGTCGCCGTCATCGGCTCCGGCCCCAGCGGTCTTACCTGCGCGGGCGACCTTGCCAAGAAGGGCTATGACGTCACCGTTTTCGAAGCGCTCCACCTTGCCGGCGGCGTGCTGGTGTACGGTATCCCCGAGTTCCGTCTGCCGAAGGCCATCGTGCAGAAGGAAGTC
Organism: uncultured Eubacteriales bacterium; assembly: GCA_900546295.1. GTDB lineage: Bacteria > Bacillota > Clostridia > Oscillospirales > Oscillospiraceae > Hominicoprocola. Next base: position 5,847 of record URCK01000057.1, read on the forward strand.
GACGGCCTGAAGGCCCTCGGCGTCAAGGTCGAAACGAATATGGTCATCGGCCGCGTCGTTTCCATCGACGAGCTGATGAGCCAGTACGGCTTCGAGGCTGTGTTCATCGGCTCCGGCGCGGGTCTCCCGATGTTCATGCACATCCCCGGCGAGAACCTCTGCGGCGTTTACTCCGCCAACGAGTTCCTCACGCGCATCAACCTGATGAAGGCCTATAAGGAAGGCTCCGACACGCCCATCATGCCGCTTGCCGGCAAGAAGGTCGCCGTCGTCGGCGGCGGCAATGTCGCCATGGACGCCGCGCGCTGCTCCAAGCGTCTGGGCGCCGATGTGTACATCGTCTATCGCCGCGGCATGGAAGAGCTCCCTGCCCGCCGCGAAGAAGTTGAGCATGCCGAGGAAGAGGGCATCATCTTCAAGACGCTCAACAATCCCGTCAAGATCAACGGCGATGACAAGGGCTATGTCGCCTCCATGACTTGCGTCGAGATGGAGCTGGGCGAGCCTGACGCCTCCGGCCGCCGCCGCCCGATCGAGAAAGCCGGCAGCGAGTTTGATCTGCCGGTCGACTGCGTCATCATGTCCCTCGGCACCACGCCGAACCCGCTCATCAAGAACACCACCCCGGGCCTTGAGGTCAACCGCAAGGGCGGCATCGTCGTCAACGAGGAGGGCCTCACCTCCCACGCGAGCGTCTACGCCGGCGGCGACGCCGTCACGGGCGCTGCCACCGTCATCCTCGCCATGGGCGCCGGCAAGCTCGGCGCGAAGAGCATCGACGAACAGCTCAGCCAGAAATAAACACAACCAGAAACGCGCAGAAGGCCGCTTCTGCGCGTTTCCCATCCGCAATCAAGGGAGAGAAGTTATTATGAATCTTTGGCATGACCTTGCACCGGCGCGCGTGCGCCCCGAGGACTTTTTCGCCGTCATCGAGATCGAAAAAGGCTCGAAAAACAAATATGAAATGGACAAGGAAACGGGCGCGCTGCGTCTTGACCGCATCCTCTACACCTCCACCCACTATCCCGCCAACTACGGTTTCATCCCCCGCACCTGGGCGGACGACGGCGACCCTCTGGACGTGCTCGTGCTCTGCTCGGAATGCATCCGTCCGCTGAGCCTTGTGGAGTGCTACCCCATCGGCGTCATCTCGATGGAGGATAGCGGCAGTCTCGATGAGAAGATCATCGCGATTCCCTTCCAGGACCCGACCTATAATACTTATCAGGACATCTCGGAGCTGCCGAACCACGTGGCAAGCGAGATCCGCCACTTCTTCCGCGTCTACAAGAGCCTCGAGGGCAAGGAGACCATCGTCAGCGACGTCCTCGGCCGCGAAGAGGCCATCAAAATCATTATCAAGTGCCAGGACGCCTATATTGAGAAGTATTGCAAATAACGCACCACAACATATAGTGGCCGGGCGTAGCCACGGCAGACCGGAGAGAAAAGAAAAAAGCGGCGCGAGCAGCGCCGTGTACGCGAAGAAGTGGCAGGCAAAATGCCTGCCACTTCTTCGTGCTTTTGGGGCTTCGCCGCTCATGCGGTATTGAGAAGGAATGGACGTTATTCCTGACTCTTGCGTACATCGTGTTCCTTCTTCATTGCATGCAACGTGTCATAGTCAAGAATGATAGGTTCCCACTTCGCAGGATTCTTTTTCTGCATGAGCTTTGCGTAAATGAAGAGCACAAGGCCGATGGCAAAGTAGATGAGCAGCGCGATCGTCGTCTGCAAGTCCATTGCAATGATCGCCTGATAGACAACGTAAATGACAAACAGGAGCGATTCAATTCCACAGAACTTCCAGTGCTTCACCTTGAACGGGCGCTCCCACTCGGGGTGCAGACGGCGCATCTTCATGAACGAAAGCACCACGAAGAGATAGACGAACGCGGCGGCACCGACGGTAATCGTGAAAATGTAGTTGATCCAGGCCTCGGGTGCCATCAGGCAGAAGTAGATTGAGCAGATATAGACCACGATGTTAGCCGCCCAGGGCTGACCGTAGCGGTTCACCTTGTCGAGCATACCGGTGATCTGGTGCTGACGCGCGGCACCGTAGAGAGAGCGGGAGGCCGCCAGCCAGAAGCCGGAAAGCGTTGTGACGCAGGTCAGCGCGCCCATCACGATGATGACCATCGCCAGCCAGTGCATGCCGAGCATATCCGCAACGCGCGGATCAACAATATCCATCGTCTTGATCTCGTCGCTCGTCAAGATACCGCCCACGCCAATAACCGCCATACCATACACGCCGATCGTGCAGATGATCGCGCCGATGTAAGCCCAGACGATCTTTTTGTGGGGAACATTGGATTCCTCCACAAGCTGCGGGACAAGGTCAAAGCCGATAAATTTGAACATCAGCAGGCCAAGGCCGACCGCAAAGCCGCTCACACCGGTTGGAAACCAGGGGGAAAGATTACTGAAGCTCCACTGATCGCTGAGGATGAAGATGATGTCGGCAATGATGGCAATGACCAGCGTACCCCAGAACATCACGTTCTGTGCGATGGCGAGGTACTTGATGTTGAAGTTGACCAGCACAAACCAGATCGTGATCAGCGCAAGAGAAACGATCTTGAGCTGCGCGAACGACAGCGGGACCAAATAGCTGATCATAGTCGCAATACCGATCGTTACGTTCGGCATCGCGGAAAGATACAGCAGAAACATGAACCAGAACACGAACCAGCCGCAGTTCCAGCCATAGGCATTTGAAGCCCAGATGTTTTCGCCGCCTGCATACGGAAGCGTAGAGGTCATTTCCGCATAGATCAGGCAAAGCGGGAAAATGATAACGGCGCACGCAATCAGACAGACTAGAGAACCAGGTCCCGACATTTCAAACCAGTAGGTGATTTCGACCATCCATGCGGCGATCATGCCGCCCGCAGCCATAGCGATCAACTGTGACAGCGTGAGTTCCTTTTTAAAAGAATTGCTTGACATATTTTCCCTCCTTTTTTTCGATAGCGGCAACGCTGCGCCATCCATCCCGCGATGGGACGGATGTGCGCGCCTACTTCATTACACCTCGGGCAGCGTATTGATGTAGTCCACGATCTCGTCCGTTTCGCAGACCGTGCAGTAGATAACGTTCATGATGCGCAGCTCCTGCTCGTGAAGCTCCTTTGAGCCTGCCGCGCAGCAATCCTCGGGGCAGTAAATGCGGAAGCCCTGGTCGGCAAGCACGCGGATTGTGCCGGCTACGCACTGGTCGGTCACAACACCGGTCACGATGACCGTGTCGATCCCCATATTCTGGAGGAGCTGCGTGTAGTTCGTGCCGAGGCTGACGGAGTCCGTCGTCTTGTTCACAACGATCTCATCGGGCAGCGGTGCAAGCTCATCCACCATGGCGGCGTTCGGCGTGTTGATGGGAACGAGAATGTTGTTCCAGCCAAAGGTGCTCTGCACTCTTGCGCGGTCCGTACCGTCCGACTTCAGGCTGCAAATGCGGCCGTAGGTCACTTCGATGCCGTGCTTGCGGCAGGCGTCAATAAGACGCTTGTTGTTGGGGATGGTCACCTTTTCCACGTGATCGAAGTACGGCTTCCATTTCTCCCAGGTACCGCTCTTCTTGTGTCCCTCTGCGTCCTCGCCGTCTTTTAGGAGAAAATGCTTCTGCATATCAACGATCAGCAGAGCAGTCTTCTTCGGGTCAATGTAAAAATCGGGCACTTCCGTGATATCCTCATAATAGAAGGACAGATACTTTTTATTGGGCTTCATAATGTTGTTCTCCTTTTCATTCATTATTTGATCGTTCATGCGGTTTGCCGCAATCACGGCAAGGTCGGCGGCATTCCGCCAATACGCGAAAGGAAGACGTTCAGGCCATGGCACACTCCTCTCCTCGCCGCGCCGCTTTATCTCAGTAGCGCGCTGTACTTCGCAAATATATAAGCAAGACGCGGGCCAACTTTTTATTTTCCGTCGGAAAAGTGGAAACTTTGTCGCAGAACGTCAAAATCACCTTGCAAAGTATATTCGTTTTGCACGGGAATTTTTTCATTTTTTCGTCGATTCACCCTGCCTTCTAGACAGGGTAGATTAAAAAGCATTCATTTTGTTGCCATTATTGACACGCTGTGGTGCGTGTATGGCACAGCTTTGTGTCATCTAATCTGTAAACACTGCTATCGGGTGCTGTATATGACACCACAAGCACACAAAAACACACAGGGGAGTGAAAAGTGCCCGCTTTTCGTTCCCCTGTGTGACTTTTAGAGAGATGCTTGCATATCAAATGGCAAAGAAGATATACAATGCATGCCGAGGTTGAACATCCCTTCGACGAGCCGGACATTGACCGCGAGCTGTACCGCAGCGCGCCGAGCGAGCTGGTGTCGCTGATCCAGAAGTCGTACAACTGGATGGGCGCGCTACGATGAGCTGTCTCTGCCGCACGGCAGCGTCGTGCTGGAGGCACATCTCAACGCGTTCTTCGCCCTCTATAAGCAGATGGCGCACCTTGACGTAAGCAATATCTACGTTGTGCAGGACAAGTTTCCCGCGATCATCGAGCTTTATAAGGGCTATATCGACCGTCTGCCCGAAAAGTCGGAGATCCTTTACATTGCGGCAGCGGACAACACCACCTTCCCGCTGCGAAAGGGCTGCGTCGACCTGCTGATCGACTATTGCAGCACGAATGAATACGGCATCTACGCCGACGACATCTATCTCGATCGGATGCGGCAGTATCTCAAGCCTTCTGCCTCCGTGATCGGTACTTATTTCTACTTTGACCCCGACAGCCGCTCGCTGGAAAAGCTCCGGGAGCTGTACCCGCTGAACGGGCCGCGCAATTACACCCGCGATTATTTCAAAAGCGGCATCCGTTCGCACTACCACATCGTCAAGCAGGCGGAGATCGGCGTGTCGACCGACTCCGGCGATGGCCTGACCTTCGACTTCCACTGCACGGGCGATGCACTCTACATGCGAAGCTTCCTGCTGCGCATTGCAGGACGGCATCAGCAGGAGCCGAACTGAGCGCGCGATCAGCCACGCTATTTAAATGTCAAATGCGCCTGCTTCCATGAGGAAGCAGGCGCATTTCTCTTTGCGCAATTGTTGCTTTTTTGCTAGTGTATTGGAGTTTTTCTTACTTGAGGCTCTCCGCGACGGCGACGGCCACGGCGACGGTGGCGCCGACCATGGGGTTGTTGCCCATGCCGAGGAAGCCCATCATCTCAACGTGCGCGGGCACGGAGGAGGAACCGGCGAACTGGGCGTCGGAGTGCATGCGGCCCATGGTGTCGGTCATACCGTAGGAGGCGGGGCCGGCGGCCATGTTGTCCGGGTGCAAGGTACGGCCCGTGCCGCCGCCGGAGGCGACGGAGAAGTACTTCTTGCCCTGCTCGATGCACTCTTTCTTATAAGTGCCGGCGACGGGGTGCTGGAAGCGGGTCGGGTTGGTGGAGTTACCGGTGATGG
>URCK01000058.1 GCA_900546295.1 uncultured Eubacteriales bacterium
CGCCGACTTCGGGGTCATACTGAGACAGGAATTCCATGGTTTCTTTGATCATGGTACGGTATCCTCCTAAGTATTGTTAGATGTATCTACCGGTGGCGAGCCTGCGTGTCAGGCTCCGCGCGGTGCTCTCAACCTTTAGAATAACAAAAAAGATAAGGTGCGTCAAGGATAACTGACCAATGCGGGATATGGTTTTATTTAGAAAAAATGATGAATCGCCTTAAAAAGACAAAAAAGGGCAAAAAGCAGGGTGAAACGATTGACAAGCGGGGGAGGGGGGTGCTATGTTGAGCGTGCAGCGAGGCCGCTGCACCGGCAGAGTAGGAAGCCATGTGTTTACGCGAAGAGCGAATAGTGCCGCAGGGATGGGAAGTTGCCCGCGGACGAAAAACCCATGGTTTGCAGTATGGCTTCCGCATCCGCTTGCCACTCAGAAGAGAGTTTTGTTGTGAGGCCTCTCCTCCGCGTGGTTCCTGCCATCCGGGGGAAGAGAACTTTTCTTTTTTCACCGGATCAAGCTGTTCCGCGCGGCACTGCCGCCGCAGGAAGATTTCGAAATGAAAAAAGGAGGTCCTCACAATGTTTCCTGATATCGCGCACCTGTCCCCCACCGTATGGGGAATTCTGCTCGCCGCAGCCGCCGCGCTCATCGTGGCGGTCGTGCTGACCTGCCGCGCATCCGCCCTTTCTACACGCAAGCTGGTCACCGTCGCCATGCTCACCGCCGTTTATGTCGTGCTGAGCCTGGTCGGCACGCTGAACCTCTGGTGGATCCGCATCAGCGTGGATTCTTTGCCCATTATCCTTGGCGCGCTGCTCTACGGGCCGGTCGGCGGCCTGCTCGTCGGCCTTCTCGGGAGCCTGATGAATCAGCTTATCACCTATGGACTCACGGTGACGACTGTGCTGTGGGTCATTCCCGCCGCCGCGCGCGGCCTGATGATCGGCGCTTACGCCCAAAAGTGCCATTTTGAGCTTTCCCGCGCGAAGATCGTCGGCATTCTGTGCGTAACGGCCGTTGTTGTTACCGCGCTCAACACGGGCGCGATGTATCTCGACAGTGTCATCAACGGCTATTACAACTATGCCTATGTGTTCGGCGGCGTGATCACCCGCGTGGTTGCCGGCGTTGCAACGGCGCTGGTCATGTCCTTCGTGGCGCCTCCGGTCGTGAGTATGCTCGACCGCTCGCTGCGCAGCGTCCGTACCGCGCAGTAAAAATAACTTCAAAAAAGAGGAACGCAGCTAAAGGCTGCGTTCCTCTTTTTTGAGTAGGATTCGCTGCGTTTCGTGCCTCGCGAGGCTCGACACGCACTCCGCGCAAAGAGTAAATCGCCACGTACACGCCGCGGCGATTTACGCATCAAGATCATTTCACGCCTGCGGGCGTGAAATTCTTATGTCTCATCCTTTTCGACGAGCGAGAGGAGGGCCTGCTCGAAGCCGTACTGCTCGCGCAGGCGGCGGGCTTCGGCGCGCTTTTTTGTGCCGCGCTTTCCCGTGCGGCGGCAGCGCAGCATCAGGTTTTTCGGCGAGTGGGCAAAGTCGATGAACTCGATGACGTCCACATCGTAGCCCTCGTCCTCCAGAACGGCGGCACGGATGGCGTCGGTCAGCAGCGCCGAAAAGCGCTCCTGAAAAAGCCCGTGGGAGAGGAGAAGGTCAAAGTCGCCGCCCTTGCGGATGGTCTTGTTGACCTCGTGCTGGCAGCAGGGGACGGAGAAGATGTGCTCCACGCCGCGCGAGATGGCGTAGTGCAGGGCATAGTCGGTCGCGGTGTCGCAGGCGTGGAGGGTGACGAGCATGTCGATGTGCTCATCGTAAAGCACATCGCGCGTCACGTCGGCGACGACAAAGCGCAGACCATCGTAGCCGTAGCGCGCGGCGACCTCATTGCAGTGCTCGACCACATCCTCTTTTAAGTCGTAGCCGATGATCTTCGCGCGCACGCCGCGCTTGACGGCGAAATAGTAGTAGAGCACGAACGTGAGGTACGATTTGCCGCAGCCAAAGTCGAGAATGGTGATCTCGTCGCGCCCGTAGGAGCGGAAGGCGTCGTCCACCAGCTCAATGAAGCGGTTGATCTGCTTATATTTGTCGTACTTTGCCTTGACGATCTTGAGCTCGGGCGTGAAGACGCCGAGATCGACGAGGGCGGGGATGTTCTCGCCCTCCTGCAAAATGTATTCCTTCTTGCGGTTGTGCGAGGCCGCGGCGGCGCGGGACGCGCCGGACTTCGCCGTGCATTTGTACGCGCCGTTCGCCTTGCGGACATACTGGCGCGTTTCGCTCTCGGTGCAGAGCGTTGACGGAGCGGAAGAGGCCGTCGAGCTCCTGCTCGAAGGTCTCGAGCAGCGCGCCGCGTGCGACATTGCGGTGCGAGACCTTCTGCCCCTGCTGGTATTCAAGCTGGAAGAAGGCCTTGCCGCGCAGGGTGAGCGGGCGCACGGTGACGCGCGAGTGACCGATGCGCGCGACCGGCTCGGCGAGGACGAGCTTGGTGAGCGTGCCGAGGCGCTCGGCAAGGTCGCTTAGAACGATGCTCATGCGCCGAACCTCTCTTTGAGCGCAAGGTGCGCGGCGTACAGCTCGTTTTTGCTGTAGGTGTTGTTCTCATCCTTCAAAAGCAGCTTGATCGCGTCCTTGGCCGTGCAGTCGTGCTGCACCATGCAGTCCACGAGCAGCGCCTCGGGGGAGGTGATGTGCTCCACCTCGCGCAGGCGGTAATCGTCGCAGACCTCGACGATGAGGGCGTACTCGCCCTTTTCGTAGGTCTCCTTGGCGATGAGCTGCGCCTTGACCTCCTCGGGCGTGCCGCGGAAGGTCATCTCGTGGAGCTTCGTCATGTCGTTGCAGAGGCAGAGGCGAAGCTGCGCGCCCTCCTCAATGAAGAAGTCGATGACGCTCATGATGCGCTTGGGGGACTCGTAAAAGGCGTAGGTCGCGGTGTCGCCCTTGCGCATCATCATGAGAACGCGGCGGCGGTCGGCCGTCTCGCGCGGGAAAAAGCCGTAGAAGAGGAAGCTCGAGAGGTCAAAGCCCGAGATCGAGAGCGCGTTGACCGCCGCGCAGCAGCCGGGTATGCCGACAACGCGGATGCCGTTTTCGACCGCAGCGCGGATGAGCTCGTTGCCGGGGTCGGAGATGCAGGGCGTGCCCGCGTCGGTGATGACGGCGATATCCTTGCCGGAGGCAAGCTGCTCGATGAACCACTTGGCCTTGCCGTATTCGTTGAACTTGTGGTTGGCGCTCAGGCTGTTGCCGCGGATGCCGAGCTTGTTGAGCAGCACCACGCTGCGGCGGGTGTCCTCGGCGGCGATGATGTCGGCGCTCGACAAGATCTCGCGCCCGCGCTCGGACATATCGCGCGAGTTGCCGATGGGCGTTGCGACGATATAAAGGGTTCCTGTGGTCTTCTGTTCGTCCATAAGATCCTCCAAAAGCAGATTATTTCTCATTATAAATGCAGTATAGCCTATTTTGCCGCGCCTTGCAAGGCGGGAGCGGCGGGGATTTTCATTTGCTTTTTGCGCCCGCCGCGATATAATGAAGGCACACTGAGAAAAAAGGAGAAACACCATGAAAGATAAGGGTCTGCGCCTCGGCGCGTTTTCCTGCGCTGCGGCGCTGCTCCTTGCAACCGGCACGCAGGCGCTGAGTGTGGAGGAAGCGCGCGAAATTTTGCAGCGCAGCTACGTTGACCGCCTGCCGCGCGCGGCGCAGGACGCAAGCTCGCTCGACGAGCTCTTTTCCTACACGGACGACTACACCTACTACATGACAGGAGAGGAATACAAGGCCTTCCTCGCGGGCGTTGAGGGCGAGGAGAGCTTTGTCGGCATCGGCGCGGAGATCTTATACGGCGAAAACGGTATTGAGATCGTCTCGACGCTCAAAGACGGCGGCGCGGAGAAGGCGGGACTGCTCGCGGGCGACGTGATCGTTGCCATCGACGGCGAGGGCTGCGTGCCGGGAACGGACGAGGCGCGCGAAAAGCTGCTCGGCGAGGCGGGCACGCAGGTGCGCGTGACGGTCCTGCGCGCGGACGGCAGCAAAAAGGATATTACCGTGACGCGCGCGCTCGTCGTGCAGACGAATACGACTGTCAGCGCGGAGGGCGGCGTTGGCTATATCGACTGCGGCAGCTTCGGCTCGCAGACGGGGACATACTTTCAGGATGGCGTGCGCAAAAACGACAGCGCCGTGCGCGCGTGGATCGTGGATCTTCGCGGCAACGGCGGCGGCCTTACCTCCGCGGCGGTGACGGCGCTGGGGACCTTTGCGGGCAAGGGAGAGCTTGCCTACTTTGTCGACCGCGGCGGCAACGCCATCCCCGAGCGCTACGATGGCGCGGATCTGACGGACAAGCCCGTGATCGTTCTGATGAACGCGGGCAGCGCGAGCGCGTCGGAGATCTTTGCCGGCGGCATCCTCGGCACGGGCTCGGGCATCGTCATCGGCGAGCGCAGCTACGGCAAGGGCGTGGCGCAGATCGTATACGACGGAACAAACTGCCCGTATCTGACGGATGACGCCGTCAAGCTGACGGCGTACCGCTTCTACTGCGCGGGCGGCAACACGAGCGACCGCGTGGGCGTTGTCCCGACGCTCTACATCCCGCAGGGCCGGACGACGGCGGTGGCGCAGCTTCTCGCGGGCGAAAAGCGCGCGGACGGGGCGTATCTGCACCTTGTGCTCGCGGGGCTTGACTTCTATGTGGACGCGGCCGAGGCGAAAGAGCAGACCGGGGCGACGGAAGCCCTGCTGCGCGCGCTCGCGCCGGATACGGCGCTCTACTGGGGAGAAAACGGCGCGGAGGAGAGCGTGACGAGCGCGCAGGCGCGCGAAAAGCTCGGCGCGCCGCAGGCAAGCCTTGATTTTAGCGACGTTGACCGCAGCGCCTATGCCGGCGAGATCAACGCGCTTGCGGCGTACCGCATCGTCTTTGGCGACAAGGGCGCCTTCCGCCCGGAGGACACGATGACGCGCGCGGAGGTCTGCGCGCTGCTGGCGCAGGCGCTGGATGTGTACGCGCGGGGCGAGGGCTATTTTACCGACGTTGCGAAGGACAGCTGGTATGCCCCCTCCGTGAACGCGATGGCGTCGCTGGGACTTATCTCCGGCGTGGGAGGCGGACGCTTTGCGCCGAACGCGACGATGACGCAGGAGGAATTCATCACGGTGCTGGGCCGTCTGGTCGAGTTTTTGAATCTGGACGCGCGCGCCTATCTCGACGAGCACCCGCTGGCCATTTTGCAGCCGCTCGCGCAGTATAAGGGCTTTTCACCCTGGGCGATCCGCTGCGTCGACCTTTTGACATCCTCCGTGACGGATGAAGACGGAAACGCGGTGACGATGTACTGCACCGACCTTGCGCGCATCGAGCCGAAGGCGCCGATCCTGCGCGAGCAGGCGGCGGCAGCGCTCTACAACGCCCTGCGCACGACGGGTGTTCTCAAATACTGAGATGTGGTACGTTTATATGCTCCTGTGCGCGGACGGCTCGCTCTATACGGGCAGCGCAACGGACGTGGAGCGGCGATTTGAAGCACACAGAAGCGCTCGCGGGGCAAAATATACGCGCTCGCATCCGCCGCTTGCGGTCGTCTACCGCGAGGCGTGCGGCGACAAGGGCGCGGCGCTGCGGCGGGAGGCTGCCATCAAAAAGCTGCCGCGCGCGGAAAAACTGAAGCTTGCGGAGGGGGGTCACGATGAAAGAAACGATCATTGACCGCGCATATGCGAAGAGCATCCTGCCGCCGCGCAAGGCGGACGGTCACAAGGGAAACTTTGGAAAGCTCCTGGTCCTCGGCGGCTGCGTGGGCTACACGGGCGCGCCGTATCTCGCGGCGAGCGCGGCGGAACATTCCGGCTGCGGCCTGACCTATCTCGGCGTGCCGGAGAGCATCTGGGCGATCGAGGCTGCAAAATGCGCGGGGACAATGCCCTTTCCTCTGCCGGAGGCGGACGGGAAGCTGTGCATCACGTCGCTCGACGCGATGCAGGATAAATTAAATGCCTGTGATGTGGTCGCGCTCGGCCCCGGCCTCGGGCGCGGGAGGGAGACCGAGCGGCTTGTCCACGCGCTGCTGCGGCAGATAAAGGGGCCGCTGGTGCTGGACGCGGACGGTCTGAACGCCCTTGCGGGCTGCGCGGAGAGACTCTGCGAGCGGCGCGGCCGCGTGACGATCCTCACGCCGCACGACGGCGAATTTGCCCGCTTGAGCGGGCGGACGCTCAAGGAGCTTTCCTCGAAGGACCGCGCGGCTTACGCCTGCGGCTTTGCGCAGGCGCACGGCAGCATTGTGGTGCTCAAGGGGCACCGGACGCTCATCGCGCTGCCGGACGGGACGCTGTACCGCAACACGAGCGGCACTTCGGCGCTCTCAAAGGGCGGCAGCGGCGATGTGCTGACGGGGCTGATCGCCTCGCTCCTCTGCCAGGGGGCGGGCGCGGCGGAGGCCGCGGCGCTCGGTGTGTGGCTGCACGGCCGCGCGGGCGAGCTGCTGGAAGAAGAGATGACAGCCTACTGCGCAAGCCCGCTCGCGCTCATCGAGCGGGGACTGCCGGGGGCATTCAAAGAGCTTTGCTGAAAAAGAGAAAGGAAACACGATCGATGGAGAAGATCAAAGGGAAATTTGTCACGCCGGAGGAGGCGGTTCTGGCCGTCCGCGATGGCGACTGGGTAGATTACGGCTTCGGTGCGGGCTTCCCCGAGCTGCTGGACCGCGCGCTTGCCGCGCGCCGGGGAAGGGTGAAGGACGTGAAGGTGCGCGGCGGACTTGTCATCCGGCCGCGCATCGAGATCGTGGAGTCAGATCCCGAGCAGGAGAGCTTCACCTACTATAGCTGGCACATCGGCGACTATGAGAGAAAGCTCCAGTCGCGCGGCCTTGTGCGCTTCCTTCCCGTGGCGCTCAGGTATCTTCCCTATCTCTACCGCGACGGGCACATCCGCTGCGACGTGGCGTTCGTGCCGGTGTCGCGGCCCGATGAGGACGGCTACTGCGGCCTTGGCATTTCAAACTTCGCGTGGCGGACGATCTTTGAGAGCGCCCGCACGGTCATCTTTGAGATCAACGAGCGCTATCCGCGCTTGCAGGGCGTGGACGGCTCGCACCGCGTGCACCTGAGCGAGGCGGACTACGTTGTTGAGGGCACGCACGAGCCGCTGCCCCTGCGCTCTTACCGCGCGCCAAGCGAGACGGATATCGCCATTGCAAAGCTCGTGGTGGACGAGATCCCCGACGGGGCGACGCTTTCGCTCGGCGTGGGCGGCGTGCCGTATACGGTGGCGAAGATGCTCGCAGCGTCCGACAGGCGCGACCTCGGCTGCCACACGGGCACGATCTCGGACGCCTTCCTTGCGCTCTACCGCGCGGGCAAGCTGACGGGTGCGCGCAAGGAGCTCGACACGGGCCTTGCAAGCTGGAACCTTGCGATGGGCTCGCAGGAGCTTTACGACTGGCTCGACGAAGAGCCAAACCTCTTTCACCCGGGCGACCTTGACTACATCCACTCCGTCGAGCGCATCGGACGCCTCAGCAACGTCATCAGCATCAACGGCGGCGTGCAGCTCGACCTCATGGGGCAGGAGAACGCCGAGAGCGCCGGAACGCGCCAGCTTTCGGGCGTCGGAGGGCAGATGGATTTCCTTGAGGGCGCGTTCCGCTCCAAGGGCGGCAAGGGCTTTATCTGCATCAATTCCTCGCGCGTGACGAAGGACGGCGAGCGCAAGAGCAACATCGTTGCGGCGATCCCGAGCGGCAGCACCGTTTCCGCCCCGCGCACGATGATCGACTGCGTGGCGACGGAATACGGCGTGGTGCGCTTGATGGGAAAGAGCCTGCGCGAGCGCGCGGAGGCGATGGCCTCCATCGCACACCCGGATTTCCGCGAGGAGCTGATGAAATACGCGCGCGAGCACTTCTGAAAAGAACATAGAGAAGGACCGTTTCCATCGGAAACGGTCCTTCTCTATTTGACGGAAGGGGTTTACTTCTTGATGTCGCGGCTCGGGTCGTTGGCGTGCTTGACCACAAGGTTCGTCAGGGCGAAGAGGGCGATGACGTTGGGGATGACCATGAGGTTGTTGAACATATCGCTCAGCTCCCAGACGAGGTCGTTGGCCATCATCGTGCCGAGGAAGATGAAGATGAGCGCGAGGATGGTGTAGACGATGACGCTCTTCTTGCCGAAGAGGTAGGCGACGTTGATCTTGCCGAAGAGATTCCAGCCGAGGATGGTGGAGAAGGCAAAGAAGAACAGGCACACCGCAACGAACATGTTGCCCGCGGTCTCACCGAAGACAACGCCAAACGCGGTCTGAGCGAGGTTGGCCTTGCCGAGCGTGGTGGACGCGGCGGCAGCACCGCATTCGTGGAGGGGACCGCCCTCAGTGTAGAGGGTGGAGATGATGACGAGCGCGTTGAGGGTCAGGACGACGAAGGTATCGATGAACACACCGATCATGGCGACAACGCCCTGATCGTGCGGGCACTTGACGTTCGCGAGCGCGTGGGCGTGGGGGGTAGAACCCATACCGGCCTCATTGGAGAACAGGCCGCGCTTTGCACCCTGAGAAATGGCGGTCTTGATGGCATAGCCGAAGCCGCCGCCGATGATGGCCTGCGGAGCGAAGGCGTACTTGAAGATCATGCCGAAGGTCGCGGGGACATACTTGATGCGCGCGATGAGAACGATGAGACCGCCGAGCAGGAAGATCGCGGCCATGATGGGAACGACCTTCTCAGTGACGGAGGCGAGGCGCTGCACGCCGCCGATGAAGATGAAGCCGCAGATGGCGACGAGCACGAGACCGACGATCCAGGACGGGACACCGAAGGCGGTCTGCATCGTCGAGCCGATGGAGTTGGACTGCACCATGCAGCCGAAGAAGCCGAGCGCCAGCGTGATGGCGATGGCAAAGAAGCCGGCGAGGAACTTGCCGAGGCCGCCCTTGAAGGCCGTGGTGATGTAATAGACGGGGCCGCCCTTGATGTTGCCGTCTTCCTCGACGATGCGCGTTTCCTGCGCGAGGGTCGCTTCGGCGTAAATGGTGGCCATGCCGAAGAAGGCGATCAGCCACATCCAGAAGATGGCGCCGGGGCCACCGGTGAGGATGGCGCCGGAAGCGCCGACGATGTTGCCCGTGCCGACCTGAGCGGCAATGGCGGTGGCAAGCGCCTGGAAGGAGCTCATGCCGCTGTCATGCTTCTTGCCGCGCAGCGACAGGTTGCCGAACACGCTGTTCCAGCCCTCCTTGAAGCAGCGGATCTGGACGAAGCGGGTCTTGATGGAGTACCAGAAACCAATGCCGAGCAGCAGGAACACAAGGATGTAGTTGCTCAGATATTCATTGATCTTGCATACAATTGGGAACAGTACGGCTTCGATGGATTCAATCATAACTCTCTCTCCTAAAAAAACAAAGAAGTTGCCGATACGAAAATCAGCAACTCCGGAAGAGACATTCGATTAAGTGCGGGAACAAACGGCGCGTGACGAAAACGTCCTTCGCTCCTCTGTCCCTTTGCCTGAGAGATTCGACCATCACGGCCTTGCACCTTCGGCACCCAATTGAATGAGTTCTCCAGAGCTTCCTCGGCCTCCGGTTTGCGAGATCCCGAAAGCGTCATTGGTAGATATTCGTTTGTTTCAGCGTAAAAAGGTTAACACGCTGCAAAGAAGAAGTCAAGAGAGGCGGCAACTCCAAAAGCACCAAAGATTAGGAACGAATATTATGCAAATTGATGATGAACTTTTGCTTATTTAATGATTACGAAAGGGAAAAACAAAAAATGAAGGAAAAGCTGCAAAATACATGCATAAGAAAAGGGCGGCCGAAAAAATTTGCGGCCGCCCGATGCAAAATCGTGCGTTTTTATCGCTCGGAGAGCTTGTCGGAGCTGTGGGAGTGCCTGACGACGTGGCTCGTGAGGGCGAAGAGGGCGATGACGTTGGGGATGACCATGAGCTGGTTGAACAGGTCGCTCAGCTCCCAGACAAGGTCGTTGGACATGGCGGTGCCGAGGTAGATGAAGACGAGTGCAAGGCAGGTGTAGATGCCGCGGCTCTTTTCGCCAAAGAGGTAGATCATGTTGATCTTGCCGAAGAGGTTCCAGCTGAGGATCGTGGAGAAGGCAAAGAAGAAGAGACACACCGCGACGAACATATTGCCCGCGGTCTCGCCGAAGACCGTGCCGAAGGCGCTCTGGGCGAGGTTTGTTTTGTTGAAAACGGTGCTGGCCGCCGCCGCGCCGCAACCGGCGAGCGGGCCGTCACCCGCGTAGAGCGTGGAGATGATGACGAGCGCGTTGAGCGTGAGGATGATGAACATATCGATAAACACGCCGATGATGGCGACAACGCCCTGCTCGTGGGGGTTCTTGACGTTGGCGAGCGCGTGGGCGTGGGGCGTGGAGCCCATGCCGGCCTCATTGGAGAAGAGGCCGCGCTTTGCGCCCTGCGAGATGGCGGTCTTGATGGCGTAGCCGAAGCCGCCGCCGATGATGGCCTGCGGTTCAAAGGCATACTTGAAGATCAAACCGAAGGTTTCAGGGACGTATTTGATGCGGACGGCGAGCACGATGAGGCCGCCGGCGAGAAAGACCGCCGCCATGATGGGCACGACCTTTTCTGTGACGGAGGCGAGACGCTGCACGCCGCCGAGGAAGATGAACGAGCAGATGGCGACAAGGATGAGGCCGACGGCCCACGAGCGGACGCCGAAGGCAGTCTCCATCGTCGCGCCGATGGAGTTGGACTGCACCATGCAGCCCATGAAGCCGAGGGCGAGGATGATGGCGGTGGCGAAGAAGCCCGCGAGGAACTTGCCGAAGCGGCCCTTGAAGGCGGTGGTGATATAGTAGACCGGGCCGCCGCGGATGGAGCCGTCCTCATCGACGATGCGCGTCTCCTGCGCGAGCGTCGCCTCGGCGTAGATGGTCGCCATGCCGAAAAACGAGATGACCCACATCCAGAATACCGCACCCGGGCCGCCGGTGAGGATGGCACCGGCAACGCCGACGATGATGCCCGTGCCGACCTGCGCGGCGATGGCGGTGGCGAGCGCCTGGAACGAGCTCATGCCGCCGCCGCCCTTCTTGCCGTTGAGCGTGAGATTGCCGAAAACCTTGTTCCA
>URCK01000059.1 GCA_900546295.1 uncultured Eubacteriales bacterium
AACGCCGCTCGGCATCCGCGCGGCGCGGCGCATGAGCCGCGGCTGCGGCGGCAGGGCCTCGGATGAGC
Organism: uncultured Eubacteriales bacterium; assembly: GCA_900546295.1. Taxonomy (GTDB): domain Bacteria; phylum Bacillota; class Clostridia; order Oscillospirales; family Oscillospiraceae; genus Hominicoprocola. Next base: position 69 of record URCK01000059.1, read on the forward strand.
TGTGCCTGCTCGTCGTGCTCAATACCGCCTCGCTCCAGCTTCTGCCGACCACGCTCGCCGGTGTCCGCGCCTCGCTCGGCGCCGCCGACCCCTTCGACATTCTGCCCTGCGTGTGGCTCGCGTCGTTTCTTTCCGTCGCGGCGGGGCTTTTCGCCGCCAAGCTCCTTGCGCGCTTCTGGAGGGACTGAGATGACGCTCTCTTCGCTCGCCGTTCCGCTGCTTCTCGCCTTCGTCGCCTGCTATGCCGCGCGGCGGAAAGTCGACGTCTACGCCGCGCTCGCCCACGGCGCGGAGGAAGGGCTCACCGTGCTGCTGCACATCCTTCCCTCGCTCGTCGCGCTGCTTTCCGCCGTCTATATGTTCCGCGCGTCAGGCGCGATGGAGACGCTCGGCGCACTTTTCACGCCCGCGCTCGCGCAGCTCGGCATCCCCGCCGAGACCGCACCGCTCCTCTTCATCCGCCCCATCTCCGGCAGCGGCGCGCTCGCCGTCGGCTCGGAGATCATGCGCTTTCACGGCGTCGATTCCTACATCGGGCGCGTGGCAGCCGTGATGCTCGGCTCGAGCGAGACGACATTTTACACCGTCGCCGTCTATTACGGCGCCGCCGGGATCACGAAGACGCGCTACACCATCCCCGCCGCCCTCTGCGCCGACGCGGTGATGTTTCTCGTCTCCGCCAAGGCGGTCACCCTGCTGATGGGCGCGTAAAAAGGGACTGCCGGTCGGCAGCCCCTTTCCTTTATCATTCCTTTGCCTTTGCGCGGATGCGCAGCGCGCACTTCCCCTTCTGCCCGCCAAGGTCGATGCGGTAGCGCAGCGAGAGCATTCCGCCGCGCTCGTCAAACTTCCAGTGCACCGATTCCGTTTCCACCGTGAGCGGAAAGGTCCCGTAGGGTGTTGCATAGTATGTGGTGTGGGTCTCGCCCGGGCGGAAGATCATCTCGCTCGTCACCGCGCCAAGACGCGTGAGCACCGTGCCGTCTTCCGAAAGATCAAGGCGCGTGACGGTCGTGGCCGCGCCGTCCGCTCCCGGCTCTTCGTAGCGCAGGCGAAGCCCCTCCGCCGTTTCCTCGATCGTACCCGGCAGGTGCTGCTCGGCGCTGTCCGGCGTCATTCCTTCATATTGCTGCTCGCCGTGCACGGTGAACCATACGTTTCTTTTCATAGTCTCTCCTGTTTTCGATCGTTTTTGCCATCATACTACGATGCGGCAAAAGAAACAAGCACCCGCCGCTTTTTTTCGCTTTTCCCTGTTTTTGCTATAGCAAAAGAAAAGAGGGCGTGCTATAATCTCTGCTATGCAGATCTTTTTCCGGCAAAGGGGGGCATCACAATGAATATTGAATTGACGGAAAAGCAGTTCCGCCGTCTGCTCGATCTGGTCTATGTCGGCAACTGGGTGATGAACTCCACCCGCGGCGACGACCGCATCCTCGAATACGACGATGTGGAGAGCGCCGTCTTCGCCCACTGCCTCTCCCATGGCATGGTGCCCTTGGTCGAGGCCTATCAGGGCGAGCTCATCCCCTCGCGCGCGTTTGCCGAGGGCGGCATCCACGAGGCGATCATGGCCTACGAGGACACGATGTTTTTCGAGATCCTCGCTCAGGAGCTCGCCCTGCGCGACATGGAAACGGACGCGCCCACGCCCGACAATGTCGACGAGCTGCGCGAGCGCATGGACACCTACCTGGGCGAATTTGAACAGCACGGCACCGACAACATCACGGTCGAAATGTAAAACGGAACGAAAAGCAGCTCCACCAAAGGGTGGAGCCGCTTTTTTCGCAGCCGCTCAAAGCTCTTATGTTTTGATGCCCATCGCCTGCCACTTGCCGCTGCGGTAGCGGCGGTAGAAGATAGCACCGCGCACTGTCCAGTCGACGACCGCGTGAGCGAACCACACGCCGATCACGCCATAGCCCATATACTTGCCAAGGACGTAGGCCAGCAGCACGCGCACGAGCCACATCGTCGTCATGCTGGCAAGCATCGTGAACTTCGCGTCGCCTGCCGCGCGAAGGAACGACGGGATGGAGAAGGCGGGGATCCAGAGGAAGATCGAGGAAATGCCGTGAATGAGCGAAACCGTGACCGCGAGCCTTTCCGCCTCGGGAGAGACGTTGTAAATGCGCATGATGAGCGGCAGCAGCGCCATGATCGTCAGGTTGACCGCCGCCATGATGGCGTAGGTCCATTTGACGATCTTTTTCATGTAGGCGCGCGCCTGATCGAACTCGCCCGCGCCGACGCACTGGCTCACGACCGCCGCAAGCCCCAGGTTGATTGCCTGTCCTGCAAAGCAGTTGAAATTGCCAAGCGTGTTGCCGATGGCGTTGGCCACCATCGATGCCGTGCCAAAGGTCGAAATGAGGCTGAAGAGCACGAGACGGCCCAACTGGAACATACCGTTTTCCACGCCGCTCGGCACACCGATGTAGAAGATATTCTTCATCAGACGCATATTGAGGCGAAAGCCGCGCACATTCGAGAGGTGCAGCATCAGCTTATTATCAAAAAGCAAGCCAAGGATGACGGCCGCCGCCACCGTGCGGGAAACGAGCGTTGGGATCGCAACGCCCGCAACGTCCATGCCAAGGCCAAAGATGAGGATGGCGTTGCCCGCGACGTTGATGCTGTTCATGAGGAGCGAGACCTTGAGCGATACATCGCTCCGCCCCATTGTGCGGAAGAGCGCCGCGCCGCCGTTGTAGAGCGCGATGCCGGGGATGGACGCCATCACATATATATAATATGTATTCGTCGCCGCCATGACATCCGGCTCGATGTGGCCGAACATCGTCGTGAGGATCTGTGGACGGAAGAGGTAGAGCAGCGCCACAAAGAAGAGCGACACTGCCGCAAGCAGCGCGATGAGCTGCTGACCTGCGTTGCAGGCATCCTCCTTGTGCTTTTGTCCGATATACTGTCCCGCGACCGCCGCGCCGCCCGTCGCCATCGCCGAGAAGACGTAGATCATCAAATTGCTGATCGAGTCGACCAGTGAAACGGCGCTGATGGCCGCATCGCCGACGGTCGCGACCATCAGCGAGTCGGCAAGGCCGACGGTGATAGCCAGCATCTGCTCGAGCAGCAGCGGCCACATCAGCGCGACGAGCTGACGGTTTGTAAACATTACATTCTTCTCCCCGCAGAGGGAAACTGCTTTATCTGCCATGGATCGTTCTCCTTTTTTGTTTCGCGGGCTGTATCATAAGCCTTTGCCCCCGCTTTGTCAACTTTGTCAAACAATTGACAGGTAAGGCCCCAACGCTTCCCGCCACGCCTCCAAGAGTTTTTCCTGCATCCAGCGGGCGTTTGCGGGTGAGGTGGAGGGCAGCTTGACCGCCTCGCGCCCCGCCAGCGCGCGGCAGCAGCGGTTGTAGCTATCATATGAGGTCCCGCCATTGCAGAAGACGGCGCGGATGTCCGCCGCGTCCAGAATGACGCGCAGATCATTCGGCACAACGTTCGTGATGCTCGCATCCGATGAGCCCGCGATCTCGCACGAGCCGATGGTGTCCCACAGGGCGATGCCGTGGCGTAAAGCAAGCGAGCGCTTTTCTTCGACCGTTTTCGGCGTTTCCTCGCCAAAGAGCGCCGCGAGCGTCGGCCAGAAGCGGTTTTGCGGGTGGGCGTAGAAAAACGCCGCCTCGCGCGATTTGACCGACGGGAACGAGCCGAGGATCAGCACGCGCGAATGCACATCGTACAGCGGTGGGATGTTGTGTACCTGACTGTTCTTTTCCATTCTCTCCCCTCCTCTTTCTTGGATGATACCATATCCCGCCGCGCTTTTCCAGCGGCACGAAGCGTTTTTCCTTCGTTTGCCGCCATTCTCGCACTATCTTTTTCCCCCGGCGCATGGTAGAATAAGAATAAGAAAAAGAAATCACGCTTCGCGTGCCGGCCATTGCGGCCGCGCAGGCATCCAGACACACACGGGAAAGAGGGTTTTATGAAAGACGAAGATAACGGCATCCTGCTTCTTGAAAAGGGAAAGCGAGGCCTCTTGCAAATCGTATTCGGCCGCACGGGCGTCATCATCGTCTCGCTGGTCCTGCAAATACTGTTCCTTTTTGCTGCCTTCTATAAGCTCGAAGACGCAATGCCCTATTTCTGGGGCGGTAATACGCTGCTCTCGGCCGCGGTCGTACTGTCGCTCTTTGGAAACGACGAAAATCCGACCATCAAGCTCACATGGTTTTTCATCCTGTCGGTGCTGCCGGTCTTCGGACTCATTTTATATCTCTTCATCCGCACCGACCTCGGCCATCGGCTGATGATCCGCCGCTACAACGACATTCAGGCGCAGACAGAGGATCTGATCGCCTCGCCCGCCGCCTGCAAGACGAAGGACCTGCCGCCGGAAACGCAGGGCCTCGCCGCCTATCTTGAGCGCCGCGGCTTCCCCTGCTATCAGAACACCGAGGCGGAATACTTCCCCCTCGGCGACGACGCCTTCGAGGTCATGCTGCAAGAGCTCAAGCGCGCCGAGCATTTCATTTTTCTCGAGTATTTCATCGTGAGCGAGGGCTATATGTGGGGCCGCATCCTTGAGATCCTCACAGAGAAGGTGCGCAAGGGCGTGGAGGTCCGCCTCATGTACGACGGGACCTGCGCGGTCGCGCTCCTGCCCTACGGCTACCCGAAAAAGCTCGAAAAGCTCGGCATCGCCTGCCGGATGTTCGCGCCGCTGCGCCCCTTCGTCTCCACGCACTACAACTACCGCGACCACCGCAAGATCATGGTCATCGACGGTAAGGTCGGCTTCACGGGCGGCATCAACCTGTCCGATGAGTACATCAACCGCGTGCAGCGCTACGGTCACTGGAAGGACACGGCCATCGCCCTGCGCGGCGACGCCGTGCGCAGTCTGACGCTGATGTTCCTGCAAATGTGGAGCAGCGGCGAGCTGTGCTGCGATTCCACGGAGTTCCGCAAGTATCTCGACATCGCCCAGCCCCTGCGCAAAACGAAGGGCTATGTCATCCCCTACGGCGACAGCCCGCTCGACCGCGACCTCGTCGGCGAAATGGTGTATATGGACATCATCAACCGCGCCAACCGCTATGTGCACATCATGACGCCGTATCTCATCATCGACAACGAGATGCTCACGGCGCTGACCTACGCCGCACGGCGCGGCGTGGAGGTGCAGCTCATCCTGCCCCACATCCCCGACAAGGAGATCGCCTTTTCGCTGGCGCACACCTATTATCGCCGCCTCCTTGACAGCGGCGTGCAGGTCTACGAGTATGAGCCGGGCTTCGTCCACGCCAAGGTCTTCGTCAGCGACGACTGCAAGGCCGTCGTCGGCACGATCAACCTGGACTACCGCAGCCTGTACCACCACTTCGAATGCGCCGCCTATCTCTACGACACGCCCGAGATCCGCGACATCGAGCACGACTTCCGCGAGACGCGGCAGAAATGCGTGCGTGCCAGCCGCGAGCTGCTGCGAAACGATCCGCCGATGCGAAAGCTCTCCGGCGCGTGTATGCGCGTCATCGCTCCGCTGCTGTAAAAAGTCCATAGAAGCGACGCCCCGCAGTCTTTTCAGGAAGGCTGCGGGGCGTTTTCCGCACTCCATCAGACACGCCGCCCGCGCTGGAGGACGGCGGCCGCTCATGATTCTCGCATTTTACAGGAAGTGCCCAAATTTTGACTATAAGCGTTAAGATGTCATAAATTCAGTCATCCCCATTTTTTCGTCCATGGAATCCCGCCGGAACGCTCCCTATACTGAAAATAGAGATCAACAGATTGATTGCACAATCTTCAAAAAGAAAGGAATATAGATCATGGCTATCAAAGAGAACCTTCAGGTCGCAGCGATCAAGCAGGCGTACGCTTACCTGGACAAAGACCCCGATACCAACCTCCCCAAGCTGATGGAACTGGCAGACAAGATGGACACTGCCAACGCCTTTGCCGCCCAGCGCGACGCGATCCGCCGGGCGATCTCCAACCCCGGCAACAACTGGTACCGTCTGGTCCGCAGCCTCTGGGACGACGTGGACGACAACGTGCGCAAGAAGCTGTTTGAAAACTTTGTCATCAATGCGAACTTCCTCTGGGCGCCGCGCCGCAGAGCCGCCATGGAGCAGCACAACTGCAACGTGCCCTGGGCCATCCTGATGGACCCCACCAGCGCCTGCAACCTCCATTGCACCGGCTGCTGGGCAGCCGAGTACGGCAACAAGCTCAACATGGACCTTGACACGCTGGATTCCATCATCGTGCAGGCCAAGGAACTCGGCATCCGCATGTTCATCTACTCCGGCGGTGAGCCGCTGATGCGCAAAAAGGACATCATCACGCTCTGCGAGCGCCACAACGACTGTGTGTTCCTCTCCTTCACCAACGGCACGCTCATCGACGAGGCCTTTGCCGACGAGATGCTGCGCGTGGGCAACTTCGTCCCCGCCATCTCCGTTGAAGGCTTTGAGGCGGGCACCGATTTCCGCCGCGGCGAGGGCACCTTCGCCCGCGTGAAGACCGCCATGGAGCTGCTGCACAGAAAGAAGCTGCCCTTCGGCGTTTCCTGCTGCTACACCTCGCAGAATTACGAGATGATCGGCAGTGAGGAGTACTTCGACTGGATGGTGGAGATGGGCGCCAAGTTCTGCTGGTTCTTCACCTACATGCCCGTCGGCTGCGGTGCGCCCACCGACCTCATGGCCACCGCCGAGCAGCGCGAGTTCATGTACCGTCAGGTGCGCGCGTTCCGCAAGACCAAGCCCCTCTTCACGATGGACTTCTGGAACGACGGCGAGTATGTCGGCGGCTGCATTGCCGCGGGCCGCAACTACCTGCACATCAACGCCAACGGCGACATCGAGCCCTGCGCCTTCATCCACTATTCCGATTCCAACATCAAGGAAAAGACGCTCGTGGAGGCCTTCCAGTCTCCGCTCTTCATGGCCTACCGCGACGGCCAGCCCTTCAGCGACAATCTGCTGCGCCCCTGCCCGCTGCTGGATAATCCCGGCGCGCTGACCGCCATGGTCGAAAAGTCGGGCGCACACTCCACGGATATGCAGATGCCCGAGGACGTCCGTTCTCTCTCTGAAAAGTGCAGAGAGAAAGCAGAGCTCTGGAAGCCCACGGCGGACCGCCTGTGGTCTTGCAGCCACGGCTGCAGCGGCTGCCCCGGCCACGAAAGCAAATAATGCCCCCCATTTCTGTCAGAGGCCGGACTTTCCAAAAGCCCGGCCTCTGATTTTTGATCGTTTGCAAAAGTGCGCCCGTCCCCGTTAATGTTTCCGGCAAAGTGCGCTGAAAAATCTTCCAGCGGCGGCTTTGGATAAATTGGCGGCTTTTCCAAAGACTAAGCATCGTTCAGCAAGCGATAAAAGGAGTTTTGATCGATGAAAGCAACAGGAATCGTCAGGCGGATCGACGACCTCGGCAGAGTCGTCATCCCCAAAGAGATCCGCCGCACCATGCGTATCCGCGAGGGTGACCCGTTGGAGATCTACACGAGCAAGGACGGGGAGGTCATTTTCAAAAAGTACTCGCTCATGGGCGGCGTGGATGAGTTCGCCGCGCAGCTTTGCGAAACGCTGAGCAAGTCGACCGGCACGACGGTCGCCGTCACCGACCGCGACAGTGTCATCGCCGCGGCAGGCAGCGCGCGCCGCGACCTCATCGGCAAGCGCATCAGTCCCCAGCTTGAGCAGATCATGGACGACCGTGGCATCTACCGCGCCGCGCCGAGCGAGCGCAGCGTCTATGTCACCGAGTCGCTCGACCGCTACTGCGCACTCATCGCCGCGCCCATCATTTCCGAGGGTGACGCGCTGGGACTCGTGCTCTTCGTCGGCACCGAGGGGGAAAGCGGCGCAAACGAGACGGAATACAAGCTCGCCCAGGCCATTGCGGGCTTTCTCGGCAAGCACATGGAGTGCTGAGGTGAAAAAAAGGAGACGGTTCAACTTGAAACCGTCTCCTTTTCACTTTATTCTTCGCTACAGCGCGGCTAAACGCTGCGCCCCCTTCGTCTTGAGCCACTTGAGAAGCGCGAGCGCCGCCGCGATCGTTGCAGCCGAGAACAGCGCGAGGTACACCGCCGCGCCGATGCGCCAGCCGAGCAGCAGATAAAGCCCCGCGAGCAGTAGCGCGTAGGCCCAGCCGCCGAACATGGCGATCGTCACCGCAAGGCTCTGCTTGATGGGCGCAAGCTCGTTCGTCCATGTGAGGTTCGCCCGCATCACGCCGAGCGTCAGCCCAAGGCAGGCGGAAAAGGCGATGTACGAAAGCGCCGTGACGAAAATAAGCGGCAGCGCGGGCGTGAGCGGCAGGACGAAAGCCATGCACACAAGCGGCACGAGCGCCGGGATCGCCGTGAGCGCAAGCTGCACCTTGAGCTTCGCGCGCAATACCTGCCACGGCGTAAGCGGCAGCGACTGCGCAAGCCAGAGGTTTTTCCCCTCGAGCGAAACAGAGGGCGTCGCCATGTCGTTCATCGCCGCGACGGTGCACACGCCCGTGCACAGCAGCACCTCCACGCAGCCGCCGCGATCGCCGAAGGCCATCTGCAAAAGCGGCAGGAACTCCCCGCCCTTAATCAGCAGCGCCACGCCCGCGACCGGCAGCAGCAGAATGCCAAGCCCGCAGTTGAGCATATAGTTCGGGCTGGCCGTAAAGCGCGCAAGCTCCTTTTTGAAAAGCGCCGCGTCCGCGCTCTGGCGCTTGAGCGCCCGTTCGCGGTAGACAGCGCGGCCCGACGCGCCCGTCGCGGTCGAAAGCTTCAAAAAGCTGTGCGCGAGCAGCGCCCACATCAGCGCGAACAGCGCCGCGACGATGAGCGAGACGAGCAGCATCGCGCGCCCATCGCCCGTTCCGACGCAGCCAACGAGATAGAGCGGATGCGCCGCGCCCTTGACCTTCTCGCCGTAGAGCGCGGCGTTGGCGACGAGCGCTTCCATGGCAGTCTGCGCCTTGAAGACGAAGAAATAGTAGATGGCAAGCCCCGCGAGCGAGACGATGACCGTGATGAAGCTCTTGTGCTTGAGCTTACGGCTCACCTTCGCCACGACCCAGCCCAGCGCGCACGAGAGCGTGAGCACGAAGATTGAGATGAGCACCGTCAGCAGCACGCCGCCGAGGAGCGCCATCGGCGCCGCCGAGACCCTGACCCAGTAGACGATGACCGCCGGCACGATGACGACCGCGGAGTACATCAGGCCCATGAGGTAGACCCCGAGCAGGCGCGAAGCCATGAGCGTCCGCACCGGAATGGGGAGCGAGAGCAGCAGGTCGTTGTCCTTTGCGGCATACAGTCCCGCGTAGGTGTTGAACACACTGCCGAATGCGCCGAGGAAGATGGCGAGCAGCGACATGAGTGCAAAATAGAGCCAGCCCATCCCCGCCTGCGCGAGCGGCGCGCAGAGCGCAAAGCTCATCCCGAAGAACATCCCGCCGATGACGACGATCATCAACACGGCAAAGAGCAGGATATAAGCGATAATCCCCGCCGTCGAACGTTTTTTATTGGTTTTGGCATTATAAAAGTAGCTGCGGAAAATTTCCATCAGCTGCTTTTTGACGAGCGTTTTCAGCATGATTCGCCCTCCAGCTCAAGGAAGACCTCCTCAAGCGAATCGTCGCCCTTGACCTCCTCCATCGTGCCGGAGCGGATGAGCTTTCCGCCCTTGATGATGGCGACCTTGTCACAGAGCTTTTCGGCGACTTCGAGCACATGGGTCGAAAAGAAGATCGCGCCGCCCGCGTCGCACACCTCGCGCATCATGCCCTTCAAGATATGTGAAGCCTTCGGGTCGAGGCCGACGAACGGCTCATCCATCAAAATGAGCTTCGGCTCGTGCAGCCAGGCGGAAATGATGGCAAGCTTCTGCTTCATGCCGTGCGAATAGGCGGCGATGGGCTGGGCAAGGTCGTCCGTCAGCGCGAAAAGCTCGGCATACTTGCGGATGCGCGCCTGCCTCGTTTCCGCGTCCACGCCGAAGATGTCGGCGATAAAATTGAGGTACTGGATGCCCGTCATAAACTCGTAAAGGTCGGGGTTATCCGGGATGTAGGCCAGCATCTTCTTGCAGGCGATGGGATCCTCCTGAATGGAATATCCGCCGACGGTGATCGTCCCCGCGTCGAACTGCTGGATACCGACGACGGACTTGAGCGTTGTGGTCTTGCCCGCGCCGTTGTGGCCGATGAAGCCGTAGATCTCGCCCGGCGCGATGTGAAGCGTCAGATCGTCCACAGCCTTCTTCTCGCCGAAGGTTTTGGTCAGGTGGTCAATGTAGAGCATAAGGTTTTCCCCCTTTTCTTACAGCCGTTTCAAGCATCCATATGATATCAAAATAATATCAGTCATTTCTTGGTTGTCAAGAGCGTAATTCATAAATTTCTTCGAACATTGCAGCGCAAAAAAGAGCGTTCCCGAAGGAACGCTCTTTTGAAGCTTGATTTTCGCTTACACCACGACGAAGAACTTGACGAGGAACAGCGCGGAGATCACATACGTCAGCGCGCTCACGTCCTTGGCCTTGCCGGAGAGCACCTTGACGAAGGTGTAGGAGATGAGGCCGAGGCCGATGGCGTGGCCGATGGAGCCGGAGACCGGCATACCGATGAGCATGATCGCCACGGGCAGCATCTGATCCATATCGCCGAAGTCCACATTCTTGAGGCCCTGGAGCATCAGAACGCCGACATAGATGAGCGCGGCGGAGGTCGCAGCGCCGGGGATGATGGCGGCGATGGGCGCGAGGAACATGCAGGCGAGGAACAGCACCGCCGCAGTGAGCGAGGTCAGTCCCGTGCGGCCGCCCGCTTCCACGCCGGAGGCGGACTCGATGAAGGTCGTGACGGTGGAGGTGCCGGTGCAGGCGCCCGCGACCGTGCCGATGGCGTCGGAGAGCAGGGCTTCCTTCATGTTGGGCATGTTGCCCTCTTCATCGACCATGCCGGCGCGGGAGGCCGTGCCGACGAGGGTACCGATGGTATCGAACATGTCGATCATGCAGAAGGTGATGACGAGCGTGACGGCGGTGAACCAGCCGATGTTCACAAAGCCCGCAAAGTCAAACTTGAACAGCGTG
>URCK01000060.1 GCA_900546295.1 uncultured Eubacteriales bacterium
TGACGATCAGCGGCGGGACAAAGCGCAGCACGTTGCCGTTGGTGTTGTTGATGAGGACGTTGCTGTCCTTGAAGCACAGGTCGACGACGGGCTGGCCGGAGGGATGGTTGAGCTGGATACCGTCGATCAGGCCGAGGCCGCGGATCTCGTTGACCGCATCGGGATGGTTCTTCTCGATGACCTTGTGCATCTGGTCACGGAAGTACTCGCCCATCTTGCGGGAGTTCTCGATGACGCCGTCGTTGATCATCACGTCGAGCGTGGTGGCAGCGAGCGCGCAGGCGAGAGGACCGCCGGCGAAGGTGGAACCGTGGGTACCGGGCGTGAGGGTCTGGGCAGCCTCGCCGCGGGCGCAGACAGCGCCGATGGGCACGCCGGAGCCGAGCGCCTTGGCCATGGAGCAGGTATCGGGCTCAACGCCGTAGTTCTGGTGTGCGAAAAGCTTGCCGGTACGGCCGGAACCGACCTGGACCTCGTCGAACATGAGGAGGATGCCCTTCTCGTCGCACAGGTCACGCAGGCCCTGCAGGAACTCCTGAGAAGCGGGACGCACGCCGCCCTCGCCCTGAACAGGCTCGGTCAGAATGGCGCAGACATACTCATCCATGATGTCCTTGACGGACTGGAGGTTATTGAACTCGGCATAGCGGAAGCCAGAGGGCAGGGGCTCGAAATAGCGATGGACCGCATACTGGCCGGTGGCCGTGCAGGTCGCGAGGGTGCGGCCGTGGAAGGAGTTCTTCATCGTGATGACGACGAAGCGCTCGGGATGGCCGTGATCCTTGGCATACTTACGGGCGAGCTTGATCTGGCCTTCGTTGGCCTCAGCACCGGAGTTGGCGAACAGCACCTTGTCGAAGCAGCTGTTCTCGACGATGAGCTTCGCGGTCTGGACGGCGGGCTCATTGTAGAAGTAGTTGGAGCAGTGCAGGATCGTGTGGGCGCGCTCTTCGAGGCACTTCACGATCGCGGGATGGCAGTGGCCCAGACCGTTGACGGCGATACCGCCGATGAAGTCGAGGTACTTGTTGCCGTCCTTATCGAAGACGTATGCGCCTTCGCCGCGCTCGATGGAAAGAGGCATACGGACGTGGTTGCCATAGAGGTACTTGTCGCCATTCTCGATGACTTCGGCGTTGGTCTTGAACTTTTCGATCATTATATTGTCCTCCTATAAAATGTTATGTGTGGATCACCATTTGATGCCGACGCTCGGCTGTGCAGTGCCGATCGTGGTGCCGGTGCCTTCATCGGTGAAGGCTTCATAGAGCACGGAGTGGGGCTTGCGGCCGTCGATGATGTTAACGCTCGTCACGCCCTCTTCGATGGCCTGCACGCAGCAGTCGACCTTCGGGATCATGCCGCCGGCGATCGTGCCCTTGTCCTTGAGCGCCTTGACGTCCTGAATGTTCAGATAGCTGATGACGTCGCGGATCTTGATGTCGTTGCACAGTCCTTCGATATCCGTGAGGATCACGAGCTTCTCAGCGCCGAGCGCGGAAGCAAGCTTGCCCGCGGCGGTGTCGCCGTTGATGTTGAAGGTGTGGCCCTGACCGTCGGTTCCGACGGGGGCGATGACGGGGATGTAACCCGCGTCGAGCATGGCGAAGATGGGCTTGGGGTCGACGTAATCCACGTCGCCGACGAAGCCGTGCACCTCGTCACGCTGGTGGCAGTGGTAAATGTCGCCGCTGACGCCGGAAAGACCGACCGCCTTGCCGCCGAGCTTGTTGATAAAGCCGACGAGCTCAGTGTTCACCTGACCGACGAGCACCATCTCGACAACACGCATGATGTCGGCGGAGGTGTAGCGCAGGCCGTCGATGAATTCAACGGGGATGTCGAGCTTTTCGAGCATCTTGTTGATGCCCGGGCCGCCGCCGTGGCTCAGCACCGGCTTCATGCCGAGAAGTTTGAGCAGCACCACGTCGTGCATGACGGCGTCCTTGAGCTCTTCGTTGATCATGGCGTTGCCGCCGTACTTGATGACGATGATCTTGCCCTGATACTTCTGAAGGTAAGGCATCGCCTCCATCAGAGTTTCGACCTTGTTTGCGATATCGCTCATGGGTGGACCCTCCTTCGAAAATTAGGTGCGGTAGTCGCCGTTGATCTTGACGTAATCGTAAGTGAGGTCGCAGCCCCAGGCCTTGGCCTCGCCGTCGCCCTGATAGAAACGGACGATAACGGTGATGTCGTGCTCGGTGAGGACCTTCTTGGCAAGCTCTTCGCTGAACTCTGCGCCGAAGCCGTCCTTCATGACCTGCACCTCGCCGGCAGCGCTCTTGATGATGCAGTCGGCACGGGTCGGGTCAACGTCTGCGCCCGAGTAGCCGGCAGCGGCCATGATGCGGCCCCAGTTGGCGTCGCGGCCGAAGACGGCAGCCTTGAAGAGCATGGAACCCGCGATGGACTTGGCGACCAGGCGCGCGTCGTGCTCGGTGGGAAGGCCATAGGCCTCGACCTCGATGAGGTGGGTCGCGCCCTCGCCGTCGGAAGCGACGCGGCGGGCCATGTCGGTGCAGATGGCGAGAACGAGGTCAGCCATCGCCTTCTTGTCTTCCTCGGTCTTGATCTCAACGCCGGAAGCGCCGTTGGCAAGCAGGAAGATGGAGTCGTTGGTGGAGGTGTCGCCGTCGACAGTGCACATGTTGAAGCTCTTGTCGACCGCTGCGGAGAGCATCTTCTGCAGGTCGGCGGGATCCGCCTTGGCGTCGGTCGTCACGTAGACGAGCATCGTGGCCATGTTGGGGTGGATCATGCCCGAGCCCTTGGCCATCGCGCCGATCTTCACCGTGCCGGTGGAGAGCTCCAGCTCATAGGCGCACTCCTTGCGGACGGTATCGGTGGTCATGATGGCGTAGGCCGCCTCGGAGCCGTTCTCCTTGGCAAGCTTGCCAGGGATGATCTCGCGAATGCCCTGGAGCACCTTATCGACCGGCAGTCTCTGGCCGATGACGCCGGTGGAGCAGACGAAGACTTCGTCTTCACCGAGGCCGAGGAGCTTTTCCGCCTCGCGCTCGACGGTGCGGGCATCCTCGATGCCCTGCGTGCCGGTGGCGGCGTTGGCGTTGCCGGAGTTGATGACGACGGCGCGGGCCTTGCCCTTTTTCAGGATCTCGCGGTCGAGGATGACCGGAGCGGCGCAGAACTTGTTCGTGGTGAAGCAAGCCGCGCAGGAGCAGGGCAGGTCAGAGTAGAGAACGGCGACATCGGGCTTCTTGTTCTCGCGCTTTTTGATGGCGGTGTAGGTAGCACCCGCGGTGAAGCCCTGCGGCGTGGTCACGCCGCCATCGATCTTTTTCAGATTGGACATAGTGGGGGGATCTCCTCTCTTAAGATAAGTATATCAGCTTTTCTGGACGGGATCGGGTCGAACTTCGTCGAAGCGATGATTACGGATACATCGGGGGCATCATGAGGCCGGTGGTCTCGGGCAGGCCCATGATGAGGTTCATGTTCTGGATGGCCTGGCCGGCAGCGCCCTTGCCGATGTTGTCGATCACGGAGGAGACGATCAGGCGGTGGGTACGCGCGTCGAAGGTCGGGGTCATCTCGCAGAAGTTGGTGCCGTAGACCCACTTGGTCTGGACGGGCATGCTCGCCGGGAAGACCTTGACGAAGGGCTCATCCTTGTAGAATTCCTTGTACATCTCGTAGACTTCTTCGTTGGTGTAGTCCTTGTCGCAGGTGGCATAGATGGTGACCTCGATGCCGCGGACCTGGGGCAGGAGGTGCGGCTGGAAGTTGATGTACTGCCAGGTGTCGGGCTTCATCAGATCCTTGCCGGTGATGTAGGCAATGTTCTGCTCGATCTCGGGCGTGTGGCGATGGCCGCCGCCGAGAGCGTAAGCGCAGAAGTTGTTCTCTGCCTCGGTGAGGAGCTTGTTGAGGGCGGGACGGCGGCCGGCGCCGGTGTAGCCGCTCTTTGCGTCGATGACGATGGTGTTTTCCACAACGTGACCGCTCTTGAGCATGGGCTGCAGGCCGAGGGTGGAGGCAGTGGGATAGCAGCCGGGGTTGGCGATGAGCTTCTTGCCCTTGGCAAGATCGCGCATGACCTCAGGGATGCAATAAACGGCCTCGTGGGTCATCTTGGCGTCAGGATGCTTCTGGCCATACCACTTTTCCCACACGTCAACGTCGCGGAAGCGGATGTCAGCGCCGATGTCGATGATGGCGCAGTCCTCGGCAAGGACGATCTCCGCCCACTTGGGCACATCGCCGGAGGGGACCTGGATCATCACGACGTCGCTCTTCTTGGCGGTCTCGCGGACGTTCTCCTCGGTGAGATCCATGATGACCTGATCATAGAAGCCGCGCAGGGCGGGGTGATGCGAAGAGATCGCGTCACCGGCACCGTAGGTATCGAGCACGTTGACGAGTTCGCCCTCGGGGTGATTGACCATCATGCGGAGCACTTCGCCGCAAACATAACCGGTAGCACCGATGCAGGAATAATGGACCATGACTGTTTCCTCCTCATTATTTTCACATATTTTTGTACTACTTCGAAAATTCCGTATAGAGGCATTGAATTTTCTTTGGCCACATTGTATAATCTTTATGCGCTTTTGAAAAGCGAATATATTTTTATCTCAACATTCCAAAATGGAATCCGCAAGAAAGCATTGAGGTTTTTCAACATGAGCATTCGTAAATATATTGCATATCTCCGCACCGTGGAGACCGGCAGCATCACACAGGCGGCCAATGAGCTGGGCTACACGCAGTCCGCCGTGAGCAAGATGATCTCGGACCTTGAGCAGGACTGGCAGGTCAAACTCCTCACGCGCAACCACTCCGGCATCGAGATCTCGTCCGACGGCATGGTGCTCCTTCCCACGATACGCGAGATCGTTAAGGATTATGAGGACCTGAATTTCGCCGTTTCCGAGCTGCACGGCGTGCAGTCGGGCACACTGCGCCTTGGCTGCTTTACGAGCCTTGCCATCAGCCTCCTGCCGGAAATCCTCAAGGACTTTCATCAGCGCTACCCGAACATCCAGATCCAGCTTCTCACGGGCGAATACTACGAGATCTCCGAGTGGCTGCGCCGCGGCGCGATCGACTGCGGTTTTCTCGTCACGCCCGTTTCGAACGATTTTGAGTCCACACCCATCCTGCACGACACGATGGTCGCCATCCTCCCCAATGGCCACTCCATGGAAAACGCGCCTTTCTTCCCACTTGAGCAGCTGCCGCACGAGACGTTCGTGCGCCTGATGGAGATCGAGGATTATGAATTCACGCGCCTGCTCGACCAGTACAACATCCACCCCGAGATCACCTACGACACGACGAGCGACTTTGCCCTCCTCTCGATGGTCGAGGCGGGTCTGGGCGTGAGCATCGTGCACAGCCTGCTGCTCCAGCCCTCGCGCTACCACGTCGTCAGTAAGCCGTTGAATGTCAAGCAGTCGCGCGAGATCTGCATCACGGTGAAAAAGGGCTTTCTGCCCTCGACCATCACGCAGCTCTTTTTGCAGCACGTGGTCGACTACACGCGCGGCATCGGCGAGATCAACGTCAGGCGTTGATCTTGCCTCCGGGCAGGTAAATTTTCCCTTTCGCCGCGTTTTCCAACCACAGGTTGGACGAAAAGCAAGTCGATTCAACCACCGCGCCATTGTCAAACCGGCCTCCCGCCCCTATACTGAGCCCATACCGGTGATGAAAAAAGGCCGCGGCCAAACGCACAGGGCTAGAAACACCAAGCATACGAAAGAGAGGTTAGACAATTGGAAGAACTGACAATGGGCGCGCGCATCTCAGAGCGCCGCAGAAATAAGGGACTGACGCAGGAGGCGCTGGCAAAGCTGCTCGGCGTGAGCAATCAGGCCGTTTCCAAATGGGAGAGCGACGTGTGCTGCCCCGACATTGCGCTGCTGCCGCAGCTGGTCGACGCGCTGGAGATGACGCTCGACGAGCTCTTCGGCCGCGCGTGCAAGGCAGCCATCGCAAACGACCAGATCCTGCCCGTGGCGGCGGAGCTGCCGTGGGCGGATGACGAGAGCATCCACGCCGTGCTTTTTCAGGGCCACCGGCTGCTCCAGCCGAAGGAGGGCAGCCTCTTCCGCCGCGACAGATACGACGAAATCCGCAAGAGCGTCGAGCTGCACTTTTCCGGCACGGCGCAGGATATTTACAGCGACTTCTCCGTCTGCTGCACAAATTCGACGATCCACGGCAGCGTCAGAGCCGGCGACGGCGTGACCTGCGGCGATGTCGGCGGCAATGTGCAGGCGGGCGACGGCGTCAAATGCGGCAGTGTCGGCGGCGACGTGCAGGCGGGCGACGGCGTGACCTGCTCCGGCGACGTCAAGGGCAATGTCCGCGCGGGCGACAGCGTCAGCTGCGGCAGCGTCGGCGGCGATGTGCAGGCAAGCGACAGCGTGCGCTGCGGCGATGTGCAGGGCAATGTCCGCGCAAGCGACAGCGTGCATTGCAGTACCGTCGTCGGCGATGTGAACGCCGACAGCGTCCGCTTCGCAAAGGACGGCAAAGGCTTTTCCTTCACCACCCGTTAAATAGCGCGAACGCGCGGTGCCCTGACCGGCGCCGCGCTTTTTTCCTTGTCATCCCCCGCCTTTTGTGTTACGATATGCTTGAAAAAGAAAAAGGTGGGAGCATCATGGAAAATACCTTCAAGAGTTCCGTCTTCGGCGGCTTCAACCGCGACGACGTCATCCGTTATATTGAAAGAACCGCGCTTGAGAGCAAGCAGCAGATTGAAGCGCTCGAGCAGGAGAGCGACGGCCTCTGCCGCGAGAATGCGGACCTTCGCGCAAAGCTTGCCGAGGCCGAGCGCGAGCGTGACCATCTGAACGAGTCCTATTCGACCGCGTCCAGCGCGCAGGACGCGCTCAAAAAAGGGCTGACCGCCGCGCAGGAAACGATCGCCGAACTGCGCGCAAAGCTGGAGGAAACCACGCGGAAGGCAGATCACGCGCAGAAGGAGCACGAGCGCCTGCGCGAGGCGCAAAAGGCCGAACATGAGCGCGAGATGCAGAAAGTGCTCTCTGAGCTTGCGGAACTTCGCGCGCAGACTGAGGAATACGGCCGCGTAAAGGCGCATATTGCCGACATTGAGCTTTCCGCCCGCGAGCGGGCCGACGCGCTCGACGCCGCCACGCGCGCCAAGCTGCAAGCGTACATTGCTTCCTGCACGAGCCAGTGCGCACAGGTACTTGCAACGCTCGGCAATACCTGCGAAAGCGTTTCGACCGCGCTGCGCCATGCGGACGAAGCCGTGTCGCGCCTGCCCGGCGCGTTCACCACGCTGGAAGGCCAGCTCGACGAGCTTAAAAAGTTTGAGCAGTAACAAAAAGCGCAAAAGGAGTGCGTTTCCGACGGAAACGCACTCCTTTTTATGATAATTCGCTGTACTGATCGAAAATTGCCGCAAATTCGTCCAGACGGTCCCGCAGATCGTCTGGTGCCTCGGTGCGAAAGTAGAGCACCTCTCCTCCGCGGCGCAGGATGAAAAACTGTCGGACTTCGTCCGGTTCATTTGGAAGCCGGGTATTTGGTTTGATAAATTCTGCGTAGTACGCCTCGTCAAAGCCGTCGAGCGAAAGCGTCTGCGCACCGCTTTCCATGAAATAGTCGCGCAGCTCATGCGTCAGCGGAACGGCCAGCGCGGAAATGCGAGGGGCGTAGAAGTCAAGCTCCGTGCTGTACTGCATCCAAGTGTCGATCGTTCCCGCATACGGCGTTTCGCCGACAGAGTACACGTGCCCGCCGAGCAGCGTCGAGAGATCGCGCACACCATACCAGTCCGATCCCCTTTCGCCGCCGAGCATCTCGGTCCCGATATACGGCAGCGGCGGCTCGTCATAGCTGTCGCCGTAGGCCGTATCGTTCACTCGCCAGAAAATCAGCGCGAGCGCCAATACACCGGCAATGATCGTAAGCGCGCGGTCCGCTTTCGCCCAGCGGTTGCGCGGCATCTTCTCCACGCGCTCGCACGCCTCCATCGCGCGCTTGAGCGTTCGCATCTCGTTTCTCTCCTTTGCCTCGCTCAGGATACCGAGGATACTGCCTAAGATAATGGACACAAACTGAATGACATCGCTCTTTTCCATCGTGAGGAACGACATCACTGGGAGACTCAAAGCACTAAAAAGGAAATAGACGAGCCAGATGTCCACCACCAGGAAGATCATCGGCAGGAAATAGCTGCGGCGCAACTTTTTACACAGTCTTCGGTAGCCATAGGAGTCCGTACAGTCCTTCGGCGTGGGGACGTGCGCAGTCCTGTCACCGCGCCAGATGTAGAAGATGCCGTCCTTCGTCCGGCAGACGTACTCCCAGCCCATCTGCGCGCGCGTTTCGCGCGTCCGCTCGTTGGGGTCGTCATCGTCCAGCGCAGGCTCGAGGTGATAGCGGCACTCGCACGGCCCGCCGATCACAAAATCGTCTCCGCGCAGGAGCAGTTTACCCTCCGCCGCGCGCTCGGAAAGCCACTGCTCGATGCCGCGCGGATCGTAGGCGCTGACCTTGAAGCGAATACTCTTGGTCTTTGCTTCCGTTTCCCCATCCGGCGTGTTTGCTGCATCGTTCGTACAGGCAGTTTCCTCCGCCGCCCGGCGGCTCAGCTCGTGCAGTCTCTCGTCCATTTGCGTCCACTCCCCTCTTTTCTCTATGCAGAGTATAGGGGAGCGCACGGGTTTTTTCAAGCACGTTCAGCGAGCATCGGGAAAAGATGTGCGCAAGTTTATTGTTACGTCGCAAAAAAGGCAGGAATTCCCTGCCTTTTTCCGTTTCAGAGCAAAATTGGCTGAATTTGGCAGCCCTCCATCGCCGCCTCGACTGTCGGCATGATCTTTCGGAAATCCGCAATGAGCGACGTGGGCTTCGCCTCGGCATTGTCCTGCCCGAAGGGGACAAAGTAGTAGTTTTTTCGGTTCAGGAGCGCGGCGATGTTCGCGGCGCTCGCGGAAAGGCCGTCGTTCGTTGCCAGCGCGAGCACGACGGGTTTGCCGTTTCGAAGGTGTCCCTTCGCCGCCATCGTCACCGGCCCGTCCGTGATGCCGTGGGCGAGCTTTGCAAGCGTATTGCCCGTGCAGGGGGCGATGACGAGTACCTCCATCGCCCCCTGCGGGCCGAGGGGCTCAGCCTCCACGATATTCCGCACGGCACAGCGTCCCGCAATGCCCTCCACACGCGTCACAAAGTCCTCCGCCGAGCCGAAGCGCGTCGAATACTTCGCCGCGTTTTCTGACAAAATCGGCACGAGCTCGTGCTCGCGCGCAATGTCCTCGTAAATTTTCAGCAACTCGGGATGGTTGCAGAACGAGCCGCAAAAGGCAAATCCGATCTTCATGCGTCCTCCTCCATGAGTCGACATAAGGTTTTTTTGATGGCGTGCGCCGCCGTCTCCGGCGCGACGATGCCCGGCAGTCCCGGTGCGCGCAGATAGGAAAGGCGCAGCCTTTCCACTGCGTTCATGTCAAAGCCGCTCGCGCCCGCAAGCTCGATGAGCAGGCAGTCGCGCGGAAGCTCTGAGAGCAGCGCTTCGTCCAGCACCGGATGCGGCACGGTGTTGAAGACCACACGGAATTCCCCCAGCGTGCCGGAAAGCCGGTTCGTATGCAGCGGCGTGTAGCCGAAGGCATCGATCCACGCAAGGTCCGAGAGCTTGCGCGCGCTGACGCTCACCTTCGCTCCCAGCGCGTGCAGGTCGTGGGCAAGGAGCTTTCCGATGCGGCCAAAGCCCATAACAAGACAGGGCGTGCCGTGCAGGGTAATGCTTGTATGCTTCATTGCCGTTTCGATCGCGCCCTCCGCCGTCGGGACGGCGTTGCGCACGCTCAGCTCCTCTGCGGCAAAATAGTCCGTGATGTGCAGCCCCAGCGCATCCGCGAGCGCCATCGCCTCCCCGCTCACGTTTCCGGCAAAGATCCGATGCTCCGGCCGCAGCGCGCGAAAAAGGCGCTCGGTCGTCATCTCCGTGCCGCTTAAGTATCCGTTTTTCTCCATCGGCAGCGGCAGGACGATACACTCCGCCCGCAGCGCATCGCACAGCGCCTGTGGGTTCGGCGCGCCGGAAAGCTCCCACGAGCAGACCTTGTGTCCCTCCGCCGCCATCATCTGCGCGAGCAGGCGCATCCGCTGATCGCCGCCCAAAAATGCCATCGTTCGTTCCATCTCATTCCCCCTTTTCCATAAAGGGTATGCGCGCACGGCGCAGTTCTTGATTGCAAATTGCAAGGTGGTATGATATTCTCCGAAAAACGGAAAGAACGCCAAGCGATGCAAAGGACGCCGCAGGATAAGCCCCTGCGGCGTCCTTTTCTGTTTTCTTACTCCTTCGGGAGAAGGATGCGGATGGTCGTGCCCTTGCCTTCCTCGCTTTGAAGCTCGACCGTGCCGTGGTGATACTGCACGGCGTGCTTGACGATGGAAAGGCCGAGGCCCGTGCCGCCGCTTGCTTTCGAGTGGCTCTTATCCACGCGGTAGAAGCGCTCGAAGATGCGTTCTCTGTGCTCGGGTGCAATGCCGATGCCCGTATCGGCGACGGAGACGACCGCCTTGCCGTCCTCCGTTCCGACGCGCACCGAAACGCTGCCGCCCTCGACATTGTACTTTACGCCATTGTCGCAGAGGTTATAGATCACCTCATACAAAAGCCGGCGCACGCCGCTCACACAGGTGCTCTCGCCCGTGACGGAGATCGTCACGTTCTTCTGCTCTGCCGCAGCCGTGAGATCGTCCGCCGCCTCCTGCGAGAGCGTCAGCAGATCGACCGTCTCGCGCGGCATTTCGTCGCCCTCGTCGAGCTGGGAGAGGCGGATGATATCGCCGATGAGCGTGACAAGGCGCTGCGCCTCCTTGCGGATGTGACCGACAAAGCGCGGCACGTCGTCCGGCTGCACCATGCCGTTTTCGAGCAGCTCCGCGCTGCCGATGATGCCTTGCAGCGGCGTTTTGAGCTCGTGCGACACGTTCGCCGTGAATTC
>URCK01000061.1 GCA_900546295.1 uncultured Eubacteriales bacterium
GCGTCGTCGCCATCAACGCCTTCCCGACCGACACCAAGGCCGAGCTCGACCTCGTTGAGGCCAAGTGCAAGGAGCAGGGCGTCAACGTCCGTCTGTCCGAGGTCTGGGCCAAGGGCGGCGAGGGCGGCAAGGCTCTGGCTGAGGAAGTCATCCGCCTCGCTGAGGACACCACCAACGATCACTTCCAGTTCGTCTACGATCTGGAGGATTCCATCGAGGAGAAGCTGAACAAGATCGCCACCAAGGTCTACCGCGCTGACGGCGTGGTGCTCACCGGCGACGCCAAGAAGCAGGCCAAGCAGCTCGCTGAGCTCGGCTTCGACAAGATGCCCATCTGCGTGGCCAAGACCCAGTTCTCCTTCTCCGACGATCAGAGCAAGCTGGGCGCTCCCCGCGGCTTCAAGATCACCGTCCGCGAGATCAAGGTCAACGCCGGCGCAGGCTTCCTGGTTGCCAAGACCGGCAACATCATGACCATGCCGGGTCTGCCCAAGGTCCCCGCTTCCGAGCGCATCGACATCGATGCCAACGGCAAGATCACCGGCCTGTTCTAAGAAGCGTCCGCCTCGCAGATCTTACCCCTTCTGAACCCCAAGGAAGAGGCGGAGTGATCCGCCTCTTCCTGACATGCTTTTTCTGACTTTAAATTATCCGGGAGGAACGCTATGAAGATCGCAGATATGAAAGTTACCGACCTCATCAATGAAGTTGGTTCCGGCACTCCCGCGCCCGGCGGCGGCGCCGTAGCCGGTCTTGCCGGCGGTGTCGGCGTTGCGCTGACGATGATGGTCAACGGCCTGACGCTGGACAAGAAGGGCTTTGAAAATGACCGTGACCGCCTTCTGGACGCCATTGCCAAGGGCAATGAGCTCAAGGAGCGCTTTATCGACGTCATGAACCGCGACAGCGAGGTCTTCGACGTTCTGATCGATTCGCTTGCCCTCCCCAAGGATGACGATGCGCACAAGGCCATCCGCCGCGGCGCGGTGCAGGCGAGCTTCCGCAGCTGCACGCAGGTCCCGCTGACGATGATGGAGATCTGCGCTGAGGCGATCGACCTGTGCGCGAGCCTGATCGGTACGACGAACCCCAACGTCGTCAGCGATCTCGGCATTGCCGCGCTCACGCTCAAGACCGCCATGCAGAGCGCGTGGCTGAACGTTCTCATCAACCTTTCCTCCCTGAAGGACAAGGCCTTTGCCGATGAGTGCTGCAAAAAGGGCGAGGCGCTGCTTACACACGCCATTCCAGTGGCACAGGAAAGCTACGAAAAGGTGCTCAAGGTCATCACCGAAAAATGACCTTTTCCCGGCCGGGACCGGCCGTTTTGCCCTCTTTTTCTCTTTGATCTGAAAACCGCCCGCTGCGCCGGAAACGCGCAGCGGGCGGTTTTCATGTCTTTTTGATTTTTTTGCAATTTACAGTAGCATTTTGCGGATTTTGTGGTACAATACCATCGGTTCTATTGACGAATCTTAATTTTGCACGAAAGAGGCTTTTTTCATGGATTTTGTTGCAAACGGCTCCAAGCATGTGGAGATCGAGACGTCCACGGGCGTTTACCTGCGCCATGCCATCCAGACGCACTTTGTCGAGATCGGCGAGGATTACATTGAGCTGGTCAACCGCTACGTCAAGCCCCTCTACGAAGAGGGCGACCTTCTGAGCATCAGCGAAAAGATCATCGCGCTGTGCCAGAAGCGCGTGGTCTACCGCAAGGATATGAAAATTTCCTGGCTTGCAAAGTTCCTCAGCCGCTTTGCCATCCAGCACAACAGCGCCGGCATCGGCGTGGGCGAGGTGTGCAAGATGCAGTTCGCCATCAATGAGTGCGGCGCGTGGAAGGTCCTCTGGGCCGCCATCTGCGCAGGCTTCGGCAAGCTCGTGGGCAAGCACGGCATCTTCTACGATATGGTCGGCATGGAGGTCACGGGACTCGATGGCTTCTACCCCGACGTGTTCCCCGTCTACGGTGACTACGGCATCCGCATCCCCGAGAATCCCTCGGGCGTGTGCAACGAGATCTTCGAGAAGACCGGCGTGCGCGCGATGATCGTCGATGCCAACGACCTCACGCGCGACATTCTCGGCAAGGCCGACTGCGTGACGCTCACCGACGAGCAGCTCTGCGAGATCATCCGCGACAATCCCGCCGGGCAGGATGACCAGTGCACGCCCTTCATCCTCATCCGCAAAAAGCAGTGATTATCCCTCTAAGCGCAGCAAAGCGGGGCAGTTCTCTTTAGAGAACTGCCCCGCTTTTTTCATTTTTTTCACGATCTTCCGCGCGGGACGGGGCCGTCCGGCCTCAGCCCTCGCCTTCCTTGCCCGTATCCAGCCAGCCGGGACGTTCCATTTCTACAGGCGGCTCGGACGGCGGCGCCGGTTCAGCCGCGCCGGGGTCGGTCGGCGCCGTCGTGCCGGGGTCGGTCGGCGTGACCGTACCGGGGTCTGTCGGCACCGTCGTGCCGGGGTCGGTCGGTGTTGTGGCCGTGGACTTGCCGACGAGCACGATGCGGTTGCGGGCCTTGTAGTTGCTGCTCGCTTCAAAGGTCGAGGAGATGAGCTTGCCGTCGCCGGAGTAGACGTTGCGATAGGTCTTGACCTTGTAGCCGGTGTAGGCGGTCTGTTCCACCTTGCGCTCGCCGGGGGCCAGCTCGTCCGTCTCAACGATCTCCTCCGTAAACGGGATCGTCTCGAGCACCTCTGTCTTGATCTTCACATAGCTGTCGTCCACCTTCGTGCCGAGGATGGTGATCTTGAGGTAGTTCTTGCTGCCGCTCGTCGTATACGCGGCGCAGACCTTGATGGGATAGTCCGTATTGTTGCGGAACTCGAACTCGGGGCCGCCCTCGGCAACCGTTGCGTCGAGACCAAGGCCGATGTAGTCGGAGGCGAAGCCGTGGTTCGTGCGCTGCACGATCTCAAGGTTTGCATAGAGCGCGGCGGCATAGAGCGTGGAGCTTGCCTGGCACGCGCCGCCGCCGACCATGTCAACAGTCTTGCCCTGCAAGTAGCCCGGCGCGGGGCTGTAGCCGTTGGCCGCGGTGAAGGGCGTGACGAGCGGGCCGTACTTCATCGTCTCCCCGGCATTCATAATGTAGCCGTCGATGCGCGAGGCGGTGAGCTTGACGTTGGCGCGCCGTCCGGCCGCGCCGCCGACCTTCGTGGTGTAAGAGCTGAGCTCATCACGGAAGAGGACCTTTTCAAGCTGCTCGGTCGTCACATCCGGCACCTCGACCGTGGCATTCGGCACATCGACCGTCTCCCCCGGCGCGGCCGCGTTGTAAGCGGCCTGCAAATCGGAAAAGCCAAAGTCCACGCCCGCGTGGCCGGGCACGACCGTGCCGCTCTGCTTATCGTAGGACGCGTTGACCTTCTGCCCGATGACCGCCTCGCGCTGCGCGGCAAGGTCGACCTCCTGCGCGGGGAGCACATCGTAAATGCCGCCCTCCTCGGCGCTCCTCAGCACGATCTCAGAAGGCTCGCCGCCGCTGAGGTATGCGCCGCCGAGATACATGGCGAGCTGCTCGCGCGCGGTGTCGGTCGCGGCGCGGCCGTCCCGCGGCTTCGTGACGCTGACCCTGCCGTCCTCGGTCACATGGATGGCAAATTCCACAGGCTCGCAGGCAATGTCCTCGCAGAGCGTGTCGACCAGACCGTCAAGTCGATCGGGCGAATAGTACAGCCCCACCGCCGCAGCGGCGTCCTGCGGCTTCACGAGCGCGCGCAGATACTTCGCCCCCGCCGTCAGAAAGCTGTCGTTGCAGCCGTAGACATTGTAGATGTGCTTGGCGAGGCCGTCAAAATCGGCGTACTCCGGCATCTCGTCGAGCGCCACGCGCGCGACCTCCGTGCCGTCTGGCAGGACAAAGTCAACGCTGGCGCTCTTTGCCCGCGCAGCGCTCTCCTTAAGCTGCTGCGCCGCCTGCTGCTCGCTCATACCGCCGTAGTTCACGCTGCCGAGCATCACGTTGGGATAAATACAATGGCTCGCCGAGACCCACGCGCCAAAGCCCAGGTACGCACTCACCAGCACGGCGGCGACGATGGCGACGGCCTTGCCCGCCTTCCCCGATGTTTCACGTGGAACGCGCGCTTCACCCGCACACTCGGACACTCTGCGCCCTTTTTGGGGCTTCATCAGGCGCTTGCCGCCCTTTTTCCTCTTCTTTTCCGCAAAGGCGCCGACGTTGTCTTCCATCTCTGGCTCCTCCTGTTTTTCCTGTCTTCCCGGTGGGCTTTACCCTACCGGTGCACTCAGTATATCATAGTTCGGAGGAAAAAAGGATAACAAATTAGTAACAAATTCACAGGATTATCCGGCTTCTTTTGCACGTTTCGGGATGCGGATGGTCAAAAGGATGTCCTCCTCGCTGTCCTGGCGCTGCACGTCGGCCTGCACGCCCGCGCGCTGCATCACGTCGATCGAGCGGCGGATGGTGTTGAGGAAAATACGCACATCCTTGATGACGTAGGTCGGCAGGCGCGGCGGCGGGGTCTTCTGCCTGGCGGCCAAGAGCTTTTCAATGTAGCTCTCGCTCTGCGCGACGTTGTAGCCGCGCGCGGCGATCACCTCGAGCGCGCGGAGGCGGTCCTCCTCGTCCGCAAGGCGCAGCAGCGCGCGGGCATGGCGCTCGGAGAGACCGTTCTCCCGCAGCAAGTGTGCGCACGGCGGAGAGAGACGCAGCAAGCGCAGCTTGTTGGCGACGGCGGACTGAGACTTCCCCAGCTTTTCCGCCGCCTGCTCCTGCGAAAGGCCGCAGAGTGCAATGAGCTGCGCGATGGCCTCAGCCTCCTCAAGATAGTGCAGGTCGCGGCGCTGGAGGTTTTCGATGAGCGCGAGCAGCGCGCTCTCCTCCTCGCTCGAGCGGGCGAGCAGGCACGGCACCTCGCGCAGCCCCGCCATCTTTGCCGCGCGCAGCCGCCGCTCCCCCGCGATCAGCTCATAGCCCTCCGCCGTACTGCGCACGGTCAGCGGCTGCAAGATGCCGTAGCGGCGGATGCTCTCGCTCAGCTCACGCAGAGAATTCTCGTCAAAGTCCCGCCGGGGCTGGTGGGGGTTGGGGCGCAGCGCATCGGTGGACAAATAGAGCACACGGCGCGTCAGCAGCGGCTTTTTCTCGGACATTTCCATGGATTTCCCCTCCTTTTTCCCCATTTTACACGCTTTGCTGTGCAAAGCGCGGCGAATCCGGTCGAGCGCGCAAAAAAATCGCACCCGGTTTTCCACACGGGTGCGATCTTTCTTCCTGTTTATTTGCCGTGGCGCTTGACCTGCACGCGGCTCATGGCGCGCGCCATGCGCGCCATGACAAGGGCGCGCTCCTGCTCGCCCTGCTTTTCGTGCAGCGCGGCCTCCGACTCTGCGGCGTTGCGCTCGGCACGGCGCAGATCGATCTCCTCGGGCCGCTCGATCGTGTCCACGAGAACGAGCGCCTCGTTGTTCACCATCTTGAGCATCCCCTCGGACACGGCCGCGATCTGCTCCTCCCCATCGGCGGTGTGCAGCGTCAGCTCGCCGGGCACGATAGCGATGACGACGTTCTCGTGCAAAGCCATGAGACCGTAGCTCCCGTCGATGGTCGGCACGCTGAGCGATGCGCACGCCCCGTCGTAAAACGTCCGCTCGGCGGCAAGAATGCGCAGGTGGAAGGTTCTCATCTTTCTTCCCCGCCCTTCATTTTCTTCGCCTTGGCGAGCGCGTCGTCGATCGTGCCGACGTTGTAGAATGCCATTTCGGGGTAGCCGTCCATCTCGCCGGAGAGGATGGCCTCGAATCCGCGCAGCGTTTCCTCGAGCGGGACGTAGACGCCCGGAAGACCCGTGAACTTTTCCGCCACGAAGGTCGGCTGGGCGAGAAAGCGCTGGAGCTTTCGCGCGCGGTTGACCGTCAGCTTATCCGCGTCGCTCAGCTCATCCATGCCAAGGATGGCGATGATATCCTGCAGCTCGCGGTATTTTTGCAGCGTGGCCTGCACGCTGCGGGCAATGCGGTAGTGCCGCTCGCCCACGATGTCCTCTTCGAGGATGCGCGAGGTCGATTCCAGCGGATCGACGGCGGGATAGAGTCCCTGCTCGGCGATCTTGCGGCTCAGGACCGTCGTCGCGTCGAGGTGGGAGAAGGTCGTGGCCGGGGCGGGGTCGGTCAGATCGTCCGCCGGGACGTAGACCGCCTGCACGGACGTGATCGAGCCGCTCTTGGTGGAGGTGATGCGCTCTTGCAGCTCGCCCATTTCGTTGGCGAGCGTCGGCTGATAGCCGACGGCGGAGGGCATACGCCCGAGCAGCGTCGAAACCTCGCTGCCCGCCTGTACAAAGCGGAAGATATTGTCGATAAAGAGCAGCACGTTGCGCTTTTCCTCGTCGCGGAAGTATTCCGCCATCGTAAGGCCCGTGAGCGCCACGCGCATACGAACGCCCGGCGCTTCGTTCATCTGGCCAAAGACGAGGGCCGTCTTGTCAATGACGCCGCTCTCGTGCATCTCGCGCCAGAGGTCGTTTCCCTCGCGGCTGCGCTCGCCCACGCCCGTAAAGATCGAATAGCCGCCGTGCTCCACGGCGATGTTGTGGATAAGCTCCTGAATGAGCACCGTCTTGCCGACGCCCGCGCCGCCGAAGAGGCCGATCTTGCCGCCGCGCGGATAGGGCTCCAAAAGGTCGATGACCTTGATGCCCGTTTCAAGAATGTCAACGCTCGGGTCCTGCTCGTCGAAGGCGGGGGGCTTTCTGTGGATGCCGCGGCGCGGCTCGTCCGCGCCGATGGCCTCGCCGCCGTCGATCGTATCGCCGAAGACGTTGAACAGCCGCCCAAGCGTACATTTGCCCACGGGCACGCGCAGTCCGCTGCCCTCGCCCGTAACGACCATGCCGCGCGCAAGGCCCTCGCTCCCGGTGAGCATGATGCAGCGCACGGTCTCCGCGCTCAGGTGCTGCGCGACCTCCATCACGCGCTGCTTGCCGCCAAGGTCGACTCGCAGCGCCTCGCGGATGCGCGGCAGGCTGCCGCAGGGAAAGCGCACGTCTACCACGCTGCCGGCTACCTGAATGATCTCACCCCTGCGCATGATGCTGCGCCCCCTTTCCCGCATGTTGTTTTCTGCTCCGCGCGCCGGCGGAGACTTCGGTGATCTCGCCGGTGATGGCGCTCTGCCGTTCGTGGTTGTATTCGAATTGGAGCGAATGGAGCAGCTCCTCCTCGTTCTGGTTGGCGGCGTCCATCGCCGCGGCGCGGGCGTTCTGCTCGGCGCAGAAGCTGTCGACCATCGCCGCATAGAGAAAGCCCGTGAGGTACGCGGGCACGATCTTCGCCAGAACCTCCTCCGGCGACGGCTCATAGCGGAGCCTGATGCCGTCGCCATGCCCCGCCGCGGTAAACTGCCCGCTCTCGAGCGGCAGCAGCCGCGCGGTGCGCACCTGCGTCTCCACGCCGCGGCAGTCCGTGTAGACCATGAAGATTTTCGTGATCTCCCCGCGGTCGAAAAGATGCAGCAGCCTTGCCGTGATCTCCCGCGCGCGCTGTAGGGTCGGGCTCTGCGCGCTGTAATGGAAGCTTTCCTCCACGCTCACGCCGTGGGCCTTGAAAAAGTGGCGGCCGTTGCCGCCCACAACGAAAAGGCGGCTGTCGGGGTGCCGCTCAAGCCGCCGGAGCGTCTCCTGAATGATATTCTGGTTGTAAGCGCCCGCAAGGCCGCGGTCCGCTGTGATAACAAGATAGGCGTAGGTCCCCGGCGCGTCGTCGCTCTCGCCGTCCGCGCAGAGGTAGGGGCTGTCGATCTCGCCCGCGTGCCGGAAGATGCTGCCGATCTCGTCTGCGAGGGTATCGAAAAAGGGACGGGCCTTGTCAAGGTCCTCCTTCGCCCGCCGCATTTTGGTCGAGGCGATGAGATACATCGCATTCGTCACCTTCTGCGTGCTCCTGACACTCTCGATATGCTCGCGGATCTCCTTCATGCCTGACATAAAGCGGCTTCACCTCACTTCTTTTGCCCTGCGCCGCGGTTTTCCCGCACGAAGGCCTTCGCCTGCTCCAAAATGAGCGCCTGCTGCTCGTCGCTCAGCCGCCCGGACTGCTGGATGGCGCGGCAGAGCGCGCCCTGCGTTTCGCGGAAGCGGCGCAGCAGCGCGGGAATCAAGTCGTCGATCTCCTCCGTCGCAACGCCGTCAAAGGCGTGGCCGAGGCCCGCGACCAGCAGGATGACCTGCTCATACTGCTCGTAGGGATGGTACTGCTTCTGGCGCAGCAGCCGCATCAGCCCCTGCCCGTAGGCAAGCAGCTGCGCGGTCGATTCGTCCAGATCGCTTGCAAACTGGGTAAAGGTCTCCATCTCGCGGTACTGCGAAAGGTCGAGGCGGATGGTCTTGGCCGCCTTTTTCATCGCCTTGGTCTGCGCGTCGCCGCCCACGCGGGAAACGGAGAGGCCGATGTTCACCGCGGGCCGCTGGCCGGCAAAGAAGAGCTTGGACTCCAGAATGAGCTGGCCGTCGGTGATGGAGATGACGTTCGTCGGGATATAGGCGGAAACGTCTCCGCCCTGTGTTTCGATGATGGGCAGCGCCGTGATGCTGCCGCCGCCCTTTTCCGCGCTCAGGTGCGCCGCGCGCTCGAGCAGGCGGGAGTGGAGATAGAAAACGTCGCCGGGATAGGCCTCACGCCCGGGCGAGCGCTCGAGCAGGAGGCTCATCGCACGGTAGGCGATGGCGTGCTTGGAAAGATCGTCGTAGACGATGAGCACGTCGCGCCCCTTGTGCATAAAGTATTCGCCCATGGCGCAGCCCGCGTAGGGCGCGATGTACTGCATCGGCGGCGTATCGCTCGCAGGGGCGTTGACGATGATGGTGTAATCCATCGCGCCGTGGTCCTCCAGCGTGCGCTTGAGCTGGGCGACGGAGCTTGCCTTCTGTCCGATGGCGACATAGATACAGATGACGTTCCTGCCGCGCTGGTTGACGATGGTATCGAGCGCGATGGCCGTCTTTCCCGTCTGGCGGTCGCCGATGATGAGCTCGCGCTGCCCGCGCCCGATGGGGAACATCGAGTCGATGCAGAGGATGCCCGTTTCCATCGGCGTATCGACGCTCTGGCGGTCGATGATGCCGGGGGCGGGACTCTCCACGCTGCGGTAGCCGTCGGCGCGGAT
Organism: uncultured Eubacteriales bacterium; assembly: GCA_900546295.1. Lineage (GTDB taxonomy): Bacteria > Bacillota > Clostridia > Oscillospirales > Oscillospiraceae > Hominicoprocola. The sequence goes on from URCK01000061.1 coordinate 9,141, forward strand.
CTCGCCGGCGCCGTCCACGGGAACGCCGAGCGCGTTCACCACGCGTCCGAGAAAGCCTTCGCCCACGGGAACGCCCGCCGTGCGCCCGGTGCGGCGCACGGTGCTGCCTGCGCAGACGCTCGCGTCGTCGTCAAAGAGGATGCACCCCACGCTCTCTTCCGATAAGTCCTGCACCATGCCGCGCACGCCGCCGTCGAAGAGCAGCACCTCGCCGTAGGCCGCGCCGGAAAGCCCGTCCACGCGGGCGATGCCGTCGCCCACGGTCAGTACCGTGCCGATCTCCTGGGCAAGGGGCTGCGGCGTCCAGGACAGGACGCTCTCTTTGAGCAGGGGGATAATGTCACCCTGCTGCGCGGCGGCGAGCTTTTCCAGCGCGCTCTTGAACTGATCGAGCCGCCCCTCCACGCTCCAGTCGTATACCTCCGCGCCCACCTCGAGGCGAAAGCCGTTGGGGTAGGCGTCGCTCTGCTGCCAGATGAGGGTCGTGCCGGGGCCGTATTGTGCTTCCAGAAAGGCGAGAAAGCGCTTTTCCTGCTCCGCGCTCGGACGGACGGCGGAAAGGAGCTTTGCCGCCGGACGGTCATTGCGCTCACTCATGGTCCTTGCGCTCCTCCGCCGTGTTCAAAAACTGATCGTAAGCGTCCGAGGTGCTCGAGAGCACCAGCTTTTCCGCCGCGGCGCTCATCAGCTCGGAAACCTCGCTGCGCGCCTGTTCCATCACACGCTCGCGCTCGAACGCAGCGGCGGCGTGCGCCTTTTTGACGATCTCATCCGCCTGCTGCTGGGCCTGCGCGCGGCGCTCGTCGGCCTCCTTGTGCAGCTCCTCGTCGGCCTGCGCGCGCACGCGGGCGATCTCCTCGTCCGCAGCCTTGAGCTGCGCGGCATAGGTCTCCTTCGTCTGCTCGGCCGCGGCCAGCGCGCTCTTCGCGTCCTCGTCCAGCTTGGCATAGTGCGCCCTGCGGCCGTCCATATAGGTCTTCACCGGCCGGTAGAGCAGGAAATACAGCGCGCCGAACAGGATGACAAAATTCAGCGCGTGCAGTAAGATCTGCTGCAAATTGATATTAAGCGGCATTCAGCTTCCCCCTTTTTCCGAAGCGTGGCGCATCATAGCACGAAGATGATGAGGATCGCGACGATCAGCGCGTAAATGATGACCGTTTCGATGAAGACAAGGCCCATCATCATCGTCGTGCGGATCTGGCCGTTCGCCTCGGGCTGGCGGGCGATGGCTTCGCTCGACTTGCCCACGGCAATGCCCATGGCGAGCGCGCCGCCGAGGCAGGCGATGCCGATCATCAGTCCCGCGCCCATGGCCTTGGCGGAGGTAACGTCGTTTTCGTTGCTGCCCTCCTCCACGGTCTGCTCGGTCTCGGCAGGGGCGGCAGCGTTGCTGTCCGCCGCGGCCAGCGCGGGCACGCTCAGGACGAACAGCGCGATCAGCAGTGCGGCAATCGCCGCAAATTTCTTCATGGTCTTCATGTAGATTCCCTCTTTCTTACACTCGTTATGGGCGGTTACGCAGCGCTTTTGCTGCGGCTGGTTTTTGTTTTCTTTGCCTTGGGCTTTTTCTCGTGCCGCTCGGTCGACTCCCCGTAGAAGGTGGAGACGAGCATCGTGAGCACATAGGCCTGAATGAGCGCGTGCAGCAGCGTGAACATCACGCCCACGATCACCGGCAGCA
>URCK01000062.1 GCA_900546295.1 uncultured Eubacteriales bacterium
CTCATCAAGGTCGAGGGCTGGTACGATACCCCCACCGTGCAGCACAGCCACATTGAAAACCACGGCTGCTATGCCTACGAGGAAAACGGGCGCATCGTCGTCGTTTCCTCCACGCAGATCCCTCACATCATCCGCCGCATCGTCGGTCAGGCGCTTGGGCGTCCGTGGGCGGACGTGCGCATCATCAAGCCCTACATCGGCGGCGGCTTTGGCAACAAGCAGGACGCGCTCTACGAGCCGCTGTGCGCATGGTGTTCCACGCAGGTCGCAGGGCGCTGCGTGCGCATCGACTGCTCGCGCGAGGAGACCTTCGTCTCTAACCGCGTGCGCCATGCCATCCGCTTCCATATCATCACGTGGCTCAGAAAGGACGGCTCCATCGCCGCGCGAAAGGTCGAGTGCTTCTCCAATCAGGGCGCTTACGCCTCGCACGGCCATTCGATCGTTGCCAAGGCCATGGGCTCGTTCCCGCAGATCTACCCCTGCGAGAACTTTGAGGGCGACGCCTACACCGTTTACACCAACCGTCCCGCCGCGGGCGCGATGCGCGGCTACGGTATGCCGCAGGCCTCGTTCGCGGACGATGCAAATATCGACGAGTGCGCGAAGGCCGTCGGCATCGAACCGCTCGAATACCGCATGAAGTACATCATGCCCAAGGGCTTCCACGACGGCTTCTCGGGCAATACGAACTACTACGATTCCTTCCGCGACTGCCTTGAAAAGGGTAAGGCCTACATAGATTACGACCGCAAGGTGAAGGAATTTGCAAGCGACACCGGCCCCATCCGCCGCGGCATCGGCGTTGCGGCCTTCTGGTATAATACGGCGGTCTATCCCATTTCGCTGGAGACCTCCTCCAACCGGATGCTGCTGAACCTTGACGGAACGGTGACGATGCAGTGCGGCGAGACGGAGATCGGACAGGGCGCGGACACGGCCTATGCGCAGATGACCGCCGAGGCCATCGGCCTTGCGAGCTACCGCGACGTGCGCGTTGTCTCCTGTCAGGATACGGACATTACGCCCACGGGCCTCGGCGCTTACGCAAGCCGCCAGACCTATGTTGCGGGCTTTTCCATCCGCCAGACGGCGGCGCTCCTGCGCGGGAAGATTTTAGCTTACGCGGCAAAGCTCACCCGTCAGGCAGTTTCGAATATGGACATTGTCGACGGAAACATCATCCGCATCGGCGACGGCGCGGTGCTCATGTCGCTCAAGGAACTTGCGATGACGGCACAGTACAACGCCGCGGACTCCGAGCACATCACCGCCGAGTCGACCTACACCATCCGCAACAATGCCTATTCCTTCGGCTGTACCTTTGCCGAAGTCGAGGTCGATATCCCGATGTGCAAGGTCACGCTCAAGGATATCATCAACGTCCACGACTGCGGAAATCTCATCAACCCCGCCCTTGCGGAAGCACAGGTGCACGGCGGCATGTCCATGGCCATCGGCTTCGGTCTGAGCGAGCAGCTCCTTTTCGACGAAAAGACGGGTAAGCCCCTCAACAACAACCTGCTTGACTACAAGCTCTCGACCGTGATGGATCATCCGCACCTCGAGGCGCAGTTTGTCGAAAATCCGGAGCCGACCTCGCCGTTCGGCACGAAGGCACTCGGTGAACCGCCCGCCTGTTCGGGCGCGCCCGCCATCCGCAACGCCATCTACAACGCCACCGGCGTTGCCATCGACACCATTCCCATTACGCCCCACGTCCTGTACGCCGAGTTCAGCCGTGCGGGACTCATCCGCGACAGCTGGAAGGAGGAAAAGTGAGCCATGTATGATATGAAAGCGCTCTACGAGGCGGAAAGCGTTGAAAACGCCATCGCCCTCCGCCTGGAGCATCCCGAGGCGCAGATCATCGCCGGCGGCAGCGACGTGCTCGTGCAGATGCGCGAGGGCAAGCGCGCCGGGAAGGAGCTGATCTCCATCTACGGCCTTGACGAGCTGCGCGGCGTGACGATCGACGAGGAGGAAAACATCCGCATCGGCTCGCTCACGAGCTTTTCTCACATCACGCGCGACCCCATCATTCAAAAGTACATGGGTGTCCTCGGCGAGGCGGTCGATCAGGTCGGCGGCCCTCAGATCCGAAACATCGGTACCATCGGCGGCAACACCTGCAACGGCGTGACGAGCGCGGACTCCGCCTCCACGCTGCACGCGTGGGAGGCCATCGTTGAACTGACGGGAAGAAGCGGCATCCGCCGCCTGCCCATCAAGGACTTTTACATCAAAGCGGGGCAGGTCGACATCCGCGCGGAGGACGGCGAGATCCAGACCGCCATCCTCATCCCGAAGGCGAGCTACGAAAACTGTTATGGCCACTACATTAAGTACGCCATGCGCAACGCCATGGACATTGCAACGCTCGGGTGCAGCGTGAACGTGCAATTGTCACCCGACAAGAAGACCATCGCGCGCGCCCGCATTGCCTACGGCGTGGCTGGCCCCGTGCCGATGCGCTGCCCAAGCGCGGAAGAAGCTGCCAAGGATAAACCCTTGACACTTGAGACGGCGGAAGAGTTTTCGCTCGCCGTGCTGAAGGACATCCACGCGCGCGACAGCTGGCGCGCCTCCAAGGCCTTCCGCGAGCACATCGCCGTGGAAATGGCCAAGCGCTGCCTGATCGAATCCATCAAACGGGCGGGAGGTGTCATCGAATGAGTCAGTACAAGCTGGTGCGATTCAACTTAAACGGCAAGGACGTTGAAAAAATGGTCGACGTGCGCGCATCACTCACTGATATGCTGCGCAACGACTACCACATGACCTCCGTAAAAAAAGGCTGCGAGGTCGGCGAGTGCGGCGCTTGCAATGTCCTCATCGACGGCGAGGCCTTCAACTCCTGCATCTATCTCGCCGTCTGGGCGGAGGGAAAACACATCCGCACGCTCGAGAGCCTGATGGGGGAGGACGGCGAGCTGAGCGACATTCAGCAGGCCTTTCTTGAGGAAACGGCCGTGCAGTGCGGCTTCTGCACGCCGGGCTTCATCATGACTGCAGTTGAGATCTTAGAGAGCGGCAAGCTCTATTCGGACGATGAGCTGCGCAAGCTTCTCTCCGGCCATCTCTGCCGCTGCACAGGCTATGAGAACATTTTCCGCGCCGTGAAAAAGACGATGTATCGCCGTCTCGGGCGGGAGATCGACTTCTGATCCATCCTTTTACGTGATTCTAACAACAAAAAAGATTGCCTGATGCAAAAAGTGGTGCTATAATATCAGTAGCACCACTTTTGTTTCATTGGCGCGAAAAGGAGGAATCATTATGGTCATTACAGTTGGAAGACAGTACGGCAGCGGCGGCCGCGAGATCGGCACGATGCTGGCCCAGCAGCTCGGCATTGCCTATTACGACGATATGCTGCTCAAGGAAGCGGCGGAGGAAAGCGGGCTTTGCGAGGAGCTGTTCCGCTCCTTTGACGAACGCCCCAAGAGCTTTCTCTACTCCATCGCGATGGACCCGTATTCCTTCTCGATGAATCATGTGACGCCCAAGGGCTCCATTGAGCAGCAGGTCTACCTTGCGACCTACGATACGATCAAAAAGCTTGCCGACAAGGGTCCCTGCGTCCTCATCGGCCGCTGCGCGGACTATGCGCTCAAGGATCGCGACGATGTGATCAACGTTTTCATCACCGCGCCGCTCGAGAGCCGTATCAAGCGTGTTGCCGCGCGCAACAACGTCAGCGAGAACGAGGCGAAGGACCGCATCAAGAAGACCGACAAGTCCCGCGCGTCCTACTATAACTATTACTCCGCCAAGGAATGGGGCGACGCGAAGAGCTACAACATCTGCATCGATTCGAGCCTGCTCGGCATTGATGGAACGGTCGAGCTGTTGAAGGAACTTATCCGCATCAAGGGCATTTCGTAAAAGATACAGCAAGCGAAAAGCAGCCGCAACTGCGGCTGCTTTTTTCTGCCTTGCGCTTAGGGTCCAACTTGCCCAAAAAGGAGGAGTGGAATTTATGAAAAAAGTTTACGCCTCTCCCCCTATACAAAAGGCGAAAAATACGCTAAAATATAGTTTGTGAAATTCTGAGAACGATTTCCTGAAAGGGGAGATGGATGAGCATGGCTCAACTGAAGTACAAACGCGTGCTGCTCAAGATCAGCGGTGAGGCGCTGGCGGGCGACAAGCACTTTGGATTCGATTTCGACGTGGTGTCGAAGGTTTGCGACGTAATCAAGCGCTGCAATGAGATGGGTGTCGAGATGGGCGTTGTCATCGGCGGCGGCAACTTCTGGCGCGGCGTGAAAAACGGCGAGGGCTACATCGAGCGCACCCGTGCCGACCATATGGGCATGCTGGCAACAGCGATGAACTGCATGGCGGTGGCGGACGTTCTGGAGCAGAAGGGCGTCGACGTGCGCGTGCAGACCGCGCTTGAGATCCGCGAGGTCGCCGAGCCTTACATCCGCGCCCGTGCCATCCGCCACCTTGAAAAGGGCCGCGTGGTGCTCTTCGGCTGCGGCATCGGCTCGCCCTTCTTCTCGACCGACACGGCGGCGGTGCTCCGCGCGGCGGAGATCAACGCCGATGTGATCCTGCTTGCCAAGAACATCGACGGCGTCTACAGCGCCGACCCCGCCAAGGATGCAAGCGCCGTCAAGTACGATGCCATCACCTACGAAGAGGTTCTTGCCCAGCATCTTGCCGTCATGGATTCCACGGCCACGTCCCTCTCGATGGACAACCACATTCCTGTTCTCGTCTTCGCGCTCAAGGACCCCGAGAACATCATCCGCGCAGTGCAGGGCGAGAAGATCGGCACCATCGTCGGCGAAAACTGAGCGTAAAACCGCATCCGCGGCAGTATATCAAAATTTTTGAGGAGGTTTCCCCATGAATAAAGAAGATTACAAGGTCTATTCCGACAAAATGAGAAAGAGCATCGACGCTGTGAGCGCGGACTTCGGTTCCGTGCGCGCAGGCCGCGCCAACGCCGCCGTGCTCGACCGCATCAGCGTCGACTACTACGGCTCTCCCACGCCCATCCAGCAGATCGCGGCCATCGCCTCTCCCGACCCGCGCCAGCTCGTCATCACCCCTTGGGACGGCACGGCCCTCAAGCCCATCGAGCGCGCCATTCAGGAGTCTGACCTCGGCATCAACCCGCAGAACGACGGCAAGTCCATCCGCCTGAACTTCCCGCAGCTCACGGAGGAGCGCCGTAAGGAGCTCGTCAAGCAGATCCACAAGTACTCCGAGACGGGCAAGGTCGCCATCCGCAACATCCGCCGCGACGCGATGGAGGCATTCAAGAAAAAGCAGAAGGCCAGCGAGATCACCGAGGATGATCTGAAGGTCGCCGAAAAGGACCTGCAGAAGCTGACCGACGATATGTGCAAAGAGGTCGACGCCCTTCTCGAAAAGAAAGAGAAGGAGCTCATGGCGGTCTAATGGGCCTCTTTTCCAAAGAAAGCAGGGTGAGGCAGGTTGACTTGAACAACCTGCCTTGTCATGTTGCCGTCATTATGGACGGCAACGGCCGCTGGGCGCAGAAACGCGCCCTGCCTCGCTCGGCGGGCCACAAGGCCGGTGCGGAGACCTTCCGCCGCCTCGGCACCTACTGCAAGAATCTCGGCATCGACTATCTGACGGTCTACGCCTTTTCGACCGAGAACTGGAAGCGGCCGAAGGACGAGGTCGACGGCATCATGAAGCTTCTCGAGCAGTACCTGCACGAGTGCATCGACACGATGGAGAAGGACGGCAACCGTCTGCGCTTTTTGGGCGACCTCAGCGTGCTGACGCCGGAGCTGAGAGCGCTCATCGACGAGACGAACGAGATCTCCTCCCGCATCGAGGGCTTTCAGGCCAACGTCTGCCTCAACTATGGCGGGCGCGACGAGATCCTGCACGCCGCCCGCGCCTTCGCGCGCGACTGCGCGGCGGGGAAGCGGGACGTTGACAGCCTGACGGAGGAGGGGCTTTCGCACTACCTCTATTCAGACGGCCTGCCCGATCCCGACCTTCTCATCCGTCCCGGCGGGGAGAAGCGCATCAGCAATTACCTTTTGTGGCAGTGCGCGTACAGCGAGTTCTACTTCTGCGACACGCTCTGGCCCGATTTTGACGAAAAAGAGTTCGACAAGGCGCTCATCGCCTATCAGCAGCGCGAGCGGCGCTTTGGCGGGCTGAAACAGGAGAAACAGAAATGAAACAAAGATGGTTGGTGGTGATCGTTGGATTGCCGGCGCTGCTCGCCGTGCTGCTTGCCTGCCCCGCATGGGCGACGATGCTCGTCGTCTGCGGCATCGCGGGCATCGCGGCGTATGAGCTGCTGCACACGGCAGGCGAGAACGTCCCGGCGAATTTCTACTGGGGACTTGTCACAACGGTCGTCATGCAGGAGATATGGCTCTTTTGGGAAAGGGCGAGCGGTGTACACGCTCTCCCGATTTCGACTGTTACGCTCTTCCGCTGGATCCTTGTGATGATGGCGTTCCTCTTTGCGGTCGTCTCTTACGGAAAGGAAAAACCCTTTACGTTCCATGACGTGGCGGTATCCATCGTCGGCGGCATCGTATTCCCGGCGATGTACAGCTGCATTTTCCTGCTGCGCATGGACGAAAACTTCGGCAAGCTCTATGTGCTTGCGCCGTTCTGCGTCGCCTTTGTGGGCGATGCGCTGTCGATGTATTTCGGCATGTGGTTCGGCAAGCGCAAGATGGCGCCGCACGTCAGCCCGCACAAGACTTGGGCAGGCGCGATCGGCGGGCCCATCGGCAGCGCGCTTGCGCTGGTGCTGCTCGGCGTTGTCGGCAAGGCATGGCTCGGCTATGCGCCGAACTACCTCATGCTGATTCTCGTCGGCGTGGTGGCCAATGTCTTCGGTCAGCTCGGCGACCTTTCGATGTCGCTCATCAAGCGCGAGGCGGGTATCAAGGACTACAGCCACCTCTTCCTGACGCACGGCGGCATGCTCGACCGCTTTGACTCCACGCTCTTCATCGCGCCGGTCGTGTGGGCTGCGGTCTGTGGAGGCCTATTATGACAAGGAGTATTGCTTTACTCGGTTCTACCGGCTCCATCGGCCGCCAGACGCTTGAGGTGGCGCGCGAGCTGGGGCTTTCCGTCGCTGCGCTGACGGCGAATAAAAGCGTTGACCTCATCGAACAGCAGGCGCGGGAATTTTGCCCGCGTCTTGCCGTGCTTTATGACGAGGATGCGGCGCGCGAGCTGCGCGCGCGGCTCTCCGACACAAACACCCAAGTGCTCTCCGGTATGGAGGGCCTTCTGGCCGCCGCCACGGCGGACGACGCTGACACGGTCGTCACCGCCGTGATGGGCATGATCGGCCTCCAGCCGACGCTCGCGGCAATCGAGAAGAAAAAGCGCATCGCGCTTGCCAACAAGGAAACGCTCGTCTGCGCGGGCGAGCTTGTGGTGGACGCGGCGGAAAAATACGGCGCGGAGATCGTCCCCGTCGACAGCGAGCATAGCGCAATTTTTCAGTGCCTGCAAGGCTGCCGTGACCGCGGCGAGATCAAGCGCTTGATCCTGACCTGCTCGGGAGGCCCCTTCTACGGCATGAGCGCGCAGGAGCTTGCAGCGAAGACGAAGGCCGACGCGCTCAAGCACCCGAACTGGACAATGGGTGCGAAGATCACCATCGACTCCGCGACGCTCATGAACAAGGGCCTTGAGATCATCGAGGCCATGCGGCTCTACCGCCTGCCGCTGCGTCAGGTCGACGCGGTCATCCATCGCCAGAGTATCGTGCACTCGCTCGTCGAGTTTCACGACGGGGCGATGCTCGCCCAGCTTGGCACGCCCGATATGAAGCTGCCCATCCGCTACGCGATGACGTACCCCAACAGGGCCGTTTCGCCCGCGGAGCCGCTTGACCTTCTCAAATGCCCGCCTTTGACCTTTGCCGAGCCCGACGAGGAGGTCTTTCGCTGCCTGAAGATCGCGCGCCAATGCGCTGCCGCCGGCAACATCTACTGCGCGGCGATGAACGGCGCGAACGAAGAGGCCGTCGCGGCCTTCCTGCGTGATGAGATCGGCATTTGCAAGATCCCCGACCTCATCGAAGCGGCGCTCGAGCGCGCACAGACGGTATATCAGCCGCAGCTTTCGGATATTCTGGAAGCAGACCGGCTCGCGCGCGAGGTCGTGCGCGAAAAGCTCAACTGACCAAATTTAGGAGAGACCATGGTTTATATTCTCATTGCGATCCTGATTTTCGGCGTGCTCATCGCCGTGCATGAGTTTGGCCACTTTTTGGCGGCCAAGGCCTGCGGCGTGCGCGTCAATGAATTTTCCATCGGCATGGGCCCGCAGCTGTTCCATAAGACGAAGGGAGACACCGAATACTCCCTGCGGCTCCTGCCCATTGGAGGCTACTGCGCCATGGAGGGCGAGGACGAGGATTCGGACGACGACCGCGCGCTGGGCCGCCAGGTCTGGTGGAAGAAGCTCATCATCTTTGTCGCGGGCGCGTTCATGAATTTTCTGACGGGCCTTCTCATTATCGTCTGCCTTTATGCGGGTGCGCAGGCATTCTACACGACGGAGATCGTCGAGCTGAACCCCGATTTCCCGCAGCAGGGAGAGGACGGCCTGATGCCCGGCGACACGATCTACGCCATCAACGGCGAGCGCGTGTACCTCAAGAGCGACGTGTCGCTCATCATGAGCCTGCGCGGCGACAGCGGCACGCTCGAAATGACGGTGCTGCGCGACGGAAAAAAGCTCGAGCGCACGCTCACAAAGCAAGTCTACACCGACGAAAACGGCAAGGAGTACGAGGCCTACGGCTTCACCTACGGCGGTATCGTCGAGGCGACGTTCTTCAATAAGCTCCAGTACAGCTGGTACCAGACGATCGACTATGTCCGTCTCGTGCGCCTGAGCCTGCAAATGCTGCTCTCCGGCGCTGCGGGCGTGGATGATCTGAGCGGCCCGGTCGGCATCGTGTCGACCATCACGGAGGTCGGCAAGGAGACCGAGGCCGAGGCGGGCTTCGGCGCGGCACTCGAGAGCATTCTCTACTTCGCCGCGATGTTCGCGGTGAACCTCGCCGTGATGAACCTGCTGCCGCTGCCCGCACTCGACGGCGGACACGTGCTGTTCCTGCTCGTCAACGGCATCGCCGTGGTGCTGTTCAAAAAGGAAATTCCGTCCAAGTACCTGAACGTCATCAATGCCATCGGCTTTGCGCTCTTAATGGCGCTGATGCTGTTCGTCACGTTCCATGATATCATCAAGCTCCTGTAAGGAGGAGAGATTATGAGCAAGCAGATTATCGCGGGCGGCGTCGCCATCGGCGGCGGCGCACCGGTCACCATCCAGTCGATGTGCAACACGCACACCGAGGACGCAAAAGCCACCATCGCGCAGATCCATGCGCTCGAGACGGCAGGCTGCGAGATCGTGCGCGTCACGGTGCCTACCATGGAGGCCGCGCGCGCGCTGAGCGAGATCAGGGAGAATATCACGATCCCGCTTGTCGCGGACATCCACTTCGACTATCGCCTTGCCGTGGAAGCGGCGGCGCGCGGCGCGGACAAAATTCGCATCAACCCCGGCAACATCGGGGGAGAGGACCGCGTCAAGGCGGTCGTGGACGCCTGCCGGGCGCACAAGGTCCCCATCCGCATCGGCGTGAACGGCGGCTCGCTTGAAAAGGAACTGCTCGAAAAATACGGCCGCGTGACGCCGGAGGCGCTCGTAGAGAGCGCGCTTGGCCATGTGCGCCTGCTCGAAAAATTTGACTTTACCGATATCTGCATCTCGGTCAAAAGCTCTGATGTGCCGCTCAACATGGCGGCTTACCGCCTGCTGCACGAGAAGGTCGACTATCCGCTCCACCTCGGTGTGACCGAGGCGGGAACGCCCTCGATGGGACTTTTGAAGTCCGCCATCGGCATCGGCGGTCTTCTCTGCGAGGGCATTGGCGACACGATGCGTGTCTCCCTCACGGCGGACCCCGTGGAGGAGGTCTACGCCGCCAAGCGCATCTTGCAGGCCTGCGGCATCCGCCGCAGCGGCGTGAATCTCGTTTCCTGCCCGACCTGCGGCCGCACGGCGTACAACATGATCCCCATTGCCGAGGAGCTGGAGCGCCGGCTGGCGGACTGCAAGAAGAACATCACCGTTGCCGTGATGGGCTGCGTCGTCAACGGCCCGGGCGAGGCATCCGCCGCCGATATCGGCGTGGCCGGCGGCAAGGGCGAGGGGCTGATCTTCCGAAAAGGAGAAATCCTTTACAAAGTGCCGCAGGAAAAGCTTGTGGACGCGCTGATGGAGGAGATCGACAAGCTCTGAGCGCGAAAGAGAACACTTCGAGATAAGGTTGTGGCTATGGCACAAAAGATTCCATTTTTTGAATTATTCACCGACTTTTCGCCGGATTTTGACCTGCGCGT
>URCK01000063.1 GCA_900546295.1 uncultured Eubacteriales bacterium
CGATGCAGTTGTAGTAGATCACGACACGCTGATTGGTAACGCCGTCCTGCTTTTCGGCGTGGTACACCTCAATATGGTCGATCAGTTCTGCGACCATGCGCTGACAGGCTGCCATCTCTCGCAGTCCTCTTCTATTTTATTCATATTGCGACGTCCGTTATTAAATCGCCATCGCCGCTCGAAAAGCCAACCCATCGCCTGTTTTCCCCCTCTCTTCAGCAGAAAAATGGCAAGTATCTTGCATTTTTACCATGCTTTTGCAAGAAAAATTGCCGATGCACGTTTATAGACAAAGGTTTTGTCCATTTTACTGCTAAACTTTGGTTATTTGATATATGTAATTTTTATTTTATATTCATCAAAATCTGTTATTATATGATTAGAATTAGGATTGCCGCAGAGAGCCTCTCCCCGCCAAGAAGTTCACGTTGCTTGACTGATTCATACCAAAGAAAGTGAGTGTAACTATCATGAAGCACGCAAAGTTCCGAAACCGTGTGCTGTCAGCACTGCTGGCTTTTGTGCTGGCATCCGGCATGGCCGTACCGTCATTGGCGTTCAGTATCGATGCTGAACCACAGGGCGGCGGCCTTACTTGGGAAAAGATCGACAACAATACCGTAGAGGTGGAAAATCCGTTTCGCGATGCCCCGGTCGCGGATTACGAAACCGTGTTGTATGATGATACGGATACGGTTCGCGTATCGATCGTCCTAAAAGAGAAATCTACGCTGGAGAAGGGCTTCACTTCGACGGATATCGCCACGGCAAACCGCTCGGCGATGCGATATCGTCAAAAGCTGGAGAACAGTCAGGAGACGATGGCGGCAACCATTTCCAGAAGAGCACTGGACGGTTCAAAGCTCGATGTCGTCTGGAACATGACCCTGGCGGCAAATATCATTTCTGCAAACGTTGAATACGGACAGATCGCTCAAATTGAAAAGGTCCCCGGCGTGGAAGCGGTCCTGATCGAAAACCAGTATCTGCCCTGCGTTCTGGATCAGCAGGAGACCGCCAACCCCAACATGGCGACCTCTGATAAGATGATCGGCTCCAGCGCAGCCTGGACCGCCGGTTACACCGGCGCAGGCAGCCGCGTGGCGATCATTGATACCGGTACGGATGTGGACCATCCCTCCATGGATCCGGATGCGTTCGCATACGCCCTGCAGCAGGACAGCAATGCAACGATCATGACGGCCGATGACCTCTCAAGCGAGGTGCTGGCGCAGCTGAACGCTGTCAAGCGCATTCCTTCTCTTACCGCGGCGGATCTTTATGTCAACGCGAAGATCCCCTTCGGCTTCAACTATGTGGATACCGACACCGACATCACCCATGACAACGACGAGCAGGGCGACCACGGCTCTCACGTTGCCGGCATTGCGGCGGCAAACCGCTTCGTGAAGAACGCGGACGGCGCTTATGCATCCGCACTGGATACGGTGATGACGCAGGGCGTGGCGCCGGATGCGCAGATCCTGACCATGAAGGTGTTCGGCAAAAATGGCGGCGCTTACGATTCTGACTATATGGTAGCCATTGAGGATGCCATGGTGCTTGGCGCGGATTCGGCAAACCTCTCCCTCGGCAGCGCTGCACCCGGCTATACCAGACATACGGAAGAAAAGTACCGCGAGATCCTGGATCATGTGGTCGGCAGCGGTATGGTCGTGGCCATCTCCGCCGGCAACAGCGGCAGCTGGTTTTCTGAGACCGTCTACGGTTTCCCCTATGCAGGCAGCGTGGGCTGGGCAACCAATGGCGCGCCGGGCTCCTACACCAACTCTCTGTGCGTAGCTTCGGTGGATAACGCCGGTTTTACGGGCAACTACCTGCAAATGGGCGATCACAAGATCATCTACACGGAAACCAGCTATGAAAACGCACCGATGCGTACCATCGGCGGCCAGCACGAATTCGTCTATCTGGACAAGGCCGGCTCTGCGGAGGAATTTGCAGCGGTGAAGGACGTGCTGGCCGGTAAGATCGCGGTCTGCAACCGCGGCGACATCGCGTTCTCTGAGAAGGCCGAGGCGGCCGTGGAAAACGGTGCGATCGCAACGATCGTTGCGAACAATCAGCCCGGTTCCAGCAATATGGATCTGAGCAGCTACACCAAGACCGCGCCGTGCGTCTCCATTTCCCAAGTCGATGGCGCATACCTCAAGGAAAACGGCACGGCGGTAAAGGACAGCGACGGCAACATTCTTTACTATACCGGCGAGCTGTTCGTCAGCGCCGAGGCGGCGTCTGTGGACCTTGGAAGCGATTACTACACGATGAGCAGCTTCTCCAGCTGGGGCGTTCCCGGCTCGCTGGAGATGAAGCCTGAGATCACCGCCCCCGGCGGAAGCATCTATTCTCTGAAGGACGGCGGCGAATACCAGAACATGTCCGGTACGTCCATGGCCTCGCCGCAGGTTGCCGGTATTGCCGCGCTTGTGGCACAGTACATTAAGGAAAACGGTCTGGCGCAGAAAACCGGCCTGAGCGTGCGCACGCTGTCGCAGAGCCTGCTGATGTCCACGGCGCGTCCCGTTGTGGAGAATCAGGGCGCCGACGCGCAGGGCAACACGCAGGAGGGCTATTACTCCGTGCTGCAGCAGGGCGCAGGCCTTGCCAACGCGGGCGCTGCGGTCAGCAGCGGCAGCTACCTTCTGATGGATCCGGATGCGACCGACTCCTATGCCGACGGCAAGATCAAGGTCGAGCTTGGGGATGACCCGCAGCGCACCGGCGAATATACCTTCGGCTTTACGCTCTACAACATGGAGGACAAGGACACCAGCTTTACGCTGGACGCTGATTTCTTCACGCAGGGGACGATCCGCGTGGATAACGACGGCGAGGTCCTGAACTTTACGGATACCAGCACCGCACCGCTGGCAGCGAATGTCACCTGGACGGTGGACGGGACCGTGCTGAAGCAGGAGATCCCCACGGATCTGAATGGCTGCGACTTCAACGGCGACGGTAAGGTCACGAGTGCCGACGGACAGGCGCTGCTCGATTATGTGGTTGGCGTTCGTTCGGACATCAGCCACGAGAACCGCGCCGATCTTGATAAGAACGGCGACATCACCACCTATGATGCGTACCTCTTCTATCGCCAGATCTCCGGCGGCGTTGTCGCCGTACCGGCAAACGGCAATGTGCATATCACGGTCCGCGCAAACGTGCTTGGTCTTGACCGCTATGACGCCGATAACGGCGGCGCGGGCGCGTATGTGGAAGGCTATGTCTTTGCCAACGAGGTCAGCAGCAGCGAAGGCCTGGAGGGCGTGAGCCATTCCATCCCCGTGCTGGGCTATTACGGCAACTGGACCGACGCCTCCATGTTCGATATCGGAAGCCTTACGCAGTACTATTACGGCCTTGAGACCAGAGCGCCCTACATGCTCGCGGCCTTTAAGGATGCCGCCCAGCTGCAGGCGCTGACCGTGCGCTATAAGGGCATGAAGGAGTCCTATGCGTTCGGTGCAAACCTGTATGTAGACGAAAACTTCTGCGATGAAGACCGCTATTCCATCAACCCGGAAACGGCCACCATCTCTGATTTCTACTTCTCCCTGATCCGCAACGCCGCCAATGCCAGAGTTACCGTCACCGGCAGCGATGGCACGGTGTATCTCGATAAGGAGACGCAGTCTCCGATGATCGGGGCTTACTATCACTCGTCCCAGCGCGCCTGGTCGAACGCGCAGAGCAGTCTCTCTGTCAACTGCGAGCCGAAGGCCGCCGCCGAGGGCGATCGTCTGACCGTTCAGCTGACGCTGGCGCCGGAATACTATGTGACGTATGACGGCGACACGATGATCACGGATTGGGACGCGATGGGCGACGGTGCAAGTCAGGTCTACACCATGTACATCGACAAGACCGCCCCCGAGCTGCACAACGTTTCCATGATCAACGACCTGACGAACGGCGAGTCCAGCCTGACTGTCACCGCCGCGGACAACCGCTATGTGGCTGCCGCCATCCTCTATGATTATGACAGCGGCAAGATCCTTGCCAAGGCGGGCGGCTCGCCCGAAGGCGCTGCGCGCGGCGAAGAGACGACCGCTTCCCTCGCGATCCCCGCAGATGCAGCCGCCGAGCATCTGCTGCTGCAGGTGTACGACTACGCCAACAATTGCAGCACCTACAAGATCAACCTCAACCAGAGCGAGCTGAACGCGCCGGTCGGCGTTACGCTGAGCGCCAACTCCCTGCACCTCTTCAAGGGCGGCAGCGCAGCGCTGAGCGCGGAGGTCACTCCGTTCGGCGTGCAGCCTGACACCGTGACCTGGAGCAGCGACCGCGAGGATGTTGCCACGGTGGATGAGAACGGTCTTGTCACCGGTATCAACGAGGGTGTTGCCGTCATCACGGCGACCTCTGTGAGGGATCCGGAAAAGAGTGCCAGCTGCGAGGTCTCCGTTGAAGTGCTGAAGGTAACGCTGACCGGCGCACTGACGGACAGCACCGGTGTTTCTCAGTTCTACACCTGGGATATGGAAAACGACACGACTTGGACGCCGGGTGCCGTCATTCAGACCGATGGGCTGACCTCCACCGCCTACGATCCGGTTCGGAACAATGCCATCGTGGTCGACGGCGGCGACAAGGCGATCCATCAGGTCGATATGACGACCGGCGAGGTGCTTGCGGACTATCCCGCAGTGTTTGGCGGACAGTTCAACCTGCCGCTCTACGACCTTGCGTACAGCAGCCTCTTCACGACGACGGATATGCCTGTTGTCACGAGCATCTATAGCTTCCTGATCCTGCAGCCGGCCGCGCTCGACAGCGTTTCCAGCAATGGCTTTATGATGTTGACGGACTTCTTCCTCTACGGAAACGGCGCCAACAACTACACGGCCATGACCTCCCTTGGTCAAACGAAGATCGACCTCGACGGCGACGGCACGAATGAAACGGACGCCGAGCTCGACCTCTTCCTCGACAACAGAGGCAACCTCTGAACCTTCCAGATCTATCAGGATGCAGAGGGCTACAAGTATGCCAAGTACGAGATTGCCAAGTCGAATCTGACCAGCGCCTTCAAGCTGTACTTCATGGGCAACAACGAGGGCACGCCGCTCTGCTCGATGGTTCCCACCACGGTGAACGGGCAGCTCGCGCTGTACCTGTCCTACTATACCGGCAAGGCAAACGACCTCTACCGCCTGATCTACGACGCCGAGAAGAACTTCTGGACGGCGGAGAAGCTGGCGAGCTTCGGCGAGGGCGTTGCTCCCGCTACGATTCTCTCCATCCACTCTCATGACGAGGCGCAGGGTGCGCTGGCTGCCGCTGCGGAAGCGCTCCCCACCGGCTCTCACACGGTGCAGGCACAGAGCGTAACAGCGGAGATGCTCTCCGGCAGCAATATAGCTCAGGCCCTCCCCTTCGGCGGTCTGAATGCGGTGTCGGGTGAAACGACAGCGCAGACGCGCCCCACCGCGAGCGCTGAGAGCGTGCCGGCTTCCGAACTGGAGGTCTCGGCGGACGGCGCCGCCGCGACGCTGCGCCTGAAGGCAGCAAAGAATGCGCCGACGACCAACGGTCTGATGAGCGTGAGCTACGATCCTTCCGTCTGGCAGCTGAGCAGCGTGAGCGCCAACGCGCAGTATTCCTCCTACAAGAACGAAAACGGCAAGGTGCTGTTCGGCTATGTGGACCTGAGCGGTGTGGCGGCCAATAACGCGGCCGCAACGCTGACCTTTACCAGACTTGACGGCAAGAATGCGAACGGCTCTTCCTTTACCATCGAGCAGAAGGAGCTGAACGATGCAGCAGCGGCCGTCCGGGAGACCCTTGTTGTCAACATCAGCCAGCCTGTTGTCCCGCAGCCGGGAACCGGCAGCCAGAAGCCCGCAACGCCCACCACGCCCACCACTCCGGAGAGCGGATTTGCCGATGTCGGCAAGAACGACTTCTTCTATGATGCGGTCGAATGGGCAGTCGCCAACGGCGTGACGACCGGCGTTGACGCGACGCACTTTGCCCCCTATGCAAGCTGCACCCGCGCGCAGGCCGTTACGTTCCTGTGGCGCGCCGCAGGCTCTCCCGCGCCGAAGTCTGAGGGCATGACGTTCACCGACGTGAAGCCCGGCAGCTACTACTGCGACGCGGTGCTGTGGGCCGTCGAGAACGGGATCACCAACGGCACCAGCGCGACCACGTTCAGCCCTGACGCGACCTGCTCGCGCGCTCAGATCGTGACCTTCCTCTGGCGCAGCCAGAAGTCTCCTGCGGCCGGCGCGGCGAATCCCTTTGCCGATGTGGCGGCGGGCGCCTACTATGCCGACGCGGTGCTCTGGGCGGTTGAAAAGGGCGTTACTACCGGTACGTCCGCCACGACCTTCAGCCCCGAAGACAACTGCACTCGTGGGCAGATTGTCACTTTCCTGTACCGCGCGATGAAGTAACGCCCGGGACGTCTATCCCGGACTGCACCGAAACGCAGCAATTTCCCTAAAACGATAAAACGGAGGACACCGGACGGTTGCAACCGTCCGGTGTCCTCCGTTTCGTTGTGGAAAGCCGACTATGTCAAGAGCAGCTGACGAATGGAATTGATCATGTGCTCCACTGTGCCGGTATTCAATGTGCATCGAATCCGATTTCCATCCTTGAGAATGGAGATCAGTTCATCCCTGATGAGGATATTCAGATGGTGGGACACCGTTCCTTGCGATATCCCAAGCTCTCTTGACAGCTCCTGACCGCTGTAGGTTCGATCCTTTAGAAGGCGAACAATATCAAGACGGCTTTTGTCACCCAGCGTCTTGAAATACTGAAGCAGCTGCTCATCCGAGGCGGAATACTTTTCCGTCAGGTGCAGGATCGTCCAGTAAAGGCTTCCGACCACCACCATGATCTCGGATTCGCTTGTGAAGAAACGAATCGAATTGAATGCCGTCGTGCTCGGAAGGAAGGTAATGCGCCAAAGCGCCTCCTGCTTTGGGGAGATGAGTCCCAACAGCTGAGGCGCGCGCTCTTTGGTCAACTCCATGCAGTCCTGAATCTGAACTGCCGCTTCCGGATCCTGACATCTGGATGACAGCAGGTCTGCCGCTCTTTTGACGATCTCATAAGTCATACGCTGATACGCATCCAGCCGGGTCGAGAGTGTCGTATAGCTCCACTTGTCGCTAAGATCTGTACAGTTCTGATTCAGATAAACGATCAGTCCTTCGAGCGTGTCCGGAAGGTCAGCGGGGTTCGAAGCGATATCCTGATATTGCGCAGCCAGGCAGGCAACATCATTGAAGATCTGCGCCTCTGTATGTGCCGCATACGGGTATATATCGCCGCTGTCACTGATGTAATTCCATGCCAGCGCCCATGCAAGACACTTTCCGCAGCTTAACGGCGTGAAGAGAAAGCGCATCGTTTCCAGATCGTCTTTAAAGTACTCTATCAGGAATTCTTCAGTTTCAGCGAGGAAATTGACCTTTGGCAAAAGCTCCTGCTCCGGAATGGAGTAGGTCTGGCAGATGCGCTTTGCTTCGCTTTCCGCAGTGCCGCACTCACCGTCCTGTGTTGGGGAAAAGTATCGTTCCAGCACCGCCACGGCTTCCACCTTAAAATTCTGCTGCTGCTCATAAACGATCTGCATATACTTCCTCCAAAGGCAATATTTACATCTGTATTGTACAGCATTTGGATCGTCTTCACAACAGTATAATTAGCAAATAATTGTAATATGGAAGAAATCCTGCCGGTCAGTCGATGCGTCTCGCCGCCCCGTCCGATTCTCCGACTGCACCTTTGACAATGTCATCGGCGCATGCGCCTCTCCATGAAAGAGAGAAGCTGGCACCGGTAAAACTCCGGTGTCAGCTCAGGCTGCAGAAAAGCCCGGCGAACGCTGGGCTTTTTCTTATTTAGATGGCAAAGCAGGAGCGGATGATATAACCCTCAGTGGGCATCGGCAGCACGCAGAGCGGCTTTTACTTCTCTTCCTTCGTGCAGTTTCTGCTGCCATCTCCAGGCGTCGCGGCACATATCATCGATGTCCTTCTCAGCCTGCCAGCCGAGAAGCTCCTTCGCCTTCTCCGTCGCCGCGTAGCAGGTGGCGAGATCGCCGGGACGGCGCGGCGCGATCCGGTACGGAACCTTGACGCCGTTCACACGTTCAAACGCGCGGACAATGTCCAGCACGCTGTAGCCTCTGCCGGTGCCGAGGTTCACCGCCTCGATCCCCTTGTGCTACAATGCGTAATGCAGCGCCGCAACATGACCCTTGGCAAGGTCGACCACGTGGATATAGTCGCGCACGCCGGTGCCGTCCGGCGTCGGGTAGTCGTCGCCAAAGACGGACAGCTGCGGCAGGACGCCCGCCGCAACCTGCATGATATAGGGCATGAGGTTGTTAGGGATACCGTTCGGGGCTTCGCCGATGAGGCCGCTCTCGTGCGCGCCGATGGGGTTAAAGTAGCGCAGCAGCACGACCGACAGCTCGGGATCTGCCTTCGCAGCATCGCGCAGGATCTGCTCGATCATGTACTTCGTCCAGCCGTAGGGGTTGGTGCAGCTGCCGGTGGGCGCCCCCTCCTTGAAGGGCACGTCCTCGCTCGTGCCGTAAACCGTCGCCGAGGAGCTGAAGATCAGGCGGTGCACGCCGTGCTCCTTCATGACCTCGAGCAGCGTCAGCGTCGTATCGAGGTTGTTGCGGTAGTATGCGACCGGCTTCTGCACCGACTCGCCGACCGCCTTCAGCCCCGCGAAGTGGATCACGGCGCTGATCTCGTTTTCATCGAATACGCGCGTCATCGCAGCCTTGTCGGCGGCATCCGCCTTATAAAAGCGAGCGCGCTTCCCCGCGATGCGCTCAATGCGCTCCACAACACTTTCCTTGCTGTTCGACAGATCGTCCAGCACGATGACGTTTTCCCCGGACGAAAGCAGTTCCACCGCCGTATGCGAGCCGATGAAGCCCGCGCCGCCGGTCAACAGAATATCACCCATGATGTTTCCTCCAAGTTTTTAGGGCAGCGTATCCGCCGCTATTCTTTTCCGCCGCGCCGCCGTATGCCGCATTTCCGTGAGGGCGCACAACGAAGGGGGCGAAATCAGGATCCCGTCCCATTATTATCGAATAAAATATATCACCTTTCGATTGCAAAGGCAAGGTCGTTTCAAGTATCGCCCGCGCCGGCATCCCTTGCCAAAGTGCAAACGAATCGGTATAATGAACATACATATCCGGAATAAAAAACAGGAAAAGAGGAACGGCCGTGTTCAAATTACTCAAAAACATCAAAGCGTACCGCTCGGGTGCGTGGCGCGATACGAATCTTCTGATCGCAGGGCCGTCCATCGCTCTGCTGGACGATGCGCTGACGCTGTCGATCCCCGGCCTCGAGGTGATAGACGGGCAGGGGATGTACGCCCTGCCGGGCTATGTGGACCGCCACGTGCACATCACGGGCGGCGGCGGAGAGGGCGGCTTTTCCAACGCGGTCGCGCCGCTCCGCGTGGAGGCGCTGGTGCGCGCGGGCGTGACGACGGTCGTCGGCCTTCTGGGAACGGACGGCACGGTGCGCAGCGTGGAAAGCCTCTGCGCCAAGGCGATGGCGCTCGAGGAAGAGGGCCTCAGCGCGCGCTTTCTGACGGGTTCCTATGACTACCCCTCGCCGACCGCCACCGGCAGCGTCAAGCGGGACATCCTCCTGCTGCCCGGCTGCATCGGCGTGAAGATCGCCATCTCCGACCACCGCTCGCCCTGCCTGCGCGATGAAGAGCTGATCCGCCTTGCATCGGACACCTGGCAGGCCGGTATTTTGAAGGGCCGCAGCGCGTTCGTGCATCTGCACGTCGGCAGCGGAAAGGCGGGGCTCTCTCCCATCTTCCATGCGCTCGAGCAAAGCGACCTGCCCATCGCGGTCTTCCACCCCACGCACCTCGGAAACCAGAGAGAGGACGCGAGGCGCTTCGCGGCGATGGGCGGCTGGGTCGATTTTACAACGCTGCCGGACCCGGACAAGTCGGCCGAGCAGATGCTCTGGGCGCTGGAGCACTGCCCGAAGGAGCGCGTGACCTTCAGCACCGACGCGAACGGCTCCATGC
>URCK01000064.1 GCA_900546295.1 uncultured Eubacteriales bacterium
CCCGAACACGGAAGTTAAGCTCGCTTCTGCCCACAATACTTGGCTGGAGACGGCCTGGGAAGATAGGTAGCGCCAACACGATAAGAAGACACTCAGATGAGCGTCTTCTTTTTTGCTTTTTGACAGTTTTGCGCTCATTCCGCGCTTTTTCCTGTTAAGATCACGCCTGATTTGGTCAACTTTTGCCTTGACAACGATCATGGGGAAGATTATAATCTGCCAGTCAAAAAAGTAGAATAGAAGGTATCAAAGATCTATGAAGAAAAACAGTATGCGCGCACTGTTTCGTCCGGTGGAGCTCACGCAGGGTGAGTGCTGGAAGACCATTCTCGCGTTTTCATTCCCCATTGTTATTTCCTATCTGCTCCAGCAGGTCTACACGATCAGCGATGCGGCCATCGTCGGTCAGACGCTCTCGGCGCAGGAGGTCGCGGGCGTCAACGACACGTCCTCACTGATCTTCATTTTCCTGCAATTCGCCTTCGGCGTCAGCGCCGGCTTCTGCGTGGTTACGTCCTGCAATGTGGGCGCGCACAATCCGGCGGGCGTGCGCCGCTCGATGACGACGCAGATCGTCCTTTCCGCTGCACTGACGGTGCTGCTCACCGCGCTGGCGCTTGTACTGCTCGACCCGATGCTCGCGTGGATCAACGTCACGCCCGAGAGTCCCGAGGTCTACCGCGCGGCTTACACCTATTGCGCCATCATTTTTGCCGGCATCGGTGCGCAGCTCTTCTATAACTTTATCTGCTCGTTTCTGCGCAGCATGGGCGACTCCGTCACGCCGCTGATGTTCCTGCTTTTTTCCACGGCCCTCAATGTTGGCCTAGACCTGCTGTTCATCGTTTCGTTCCGCTGGGGCGTGGCAGGCGCAGCCGTTGCCACGGTAAGCGCGCAGCTCATCAGTACGCTTGGCTGCTTTGTTTATGCGTTCATGAAATATCCCGAGCTGCATTTGCAGCGCGAGGACTGGCGGATCACACGCCATGATGTTGTGCGCCACATCATTCAGGGTGTGCCGCTGGGACTTCAGTTCTCCGTGCTCGCCATCGGCATCATCGTGGTGCAGAGCATCGTCGTCCAGTTTGATATGCTCAACGGCGCGATGGTCTCGAGCGCCGCGCAGAATGGCTTCGGTGCAGCCAACAAGGTCAATAACCTCCTCATGACGCCGCTCAACGGCCTCGGCTCGGCGATGACGAGCTTCACTGCGCAGAATCTCGGCGCGGGGGACAGTAAACGCATTAAAAAGGGAACGCTCCAGTCCCTCGTCATCATGCTGATCCTGGCGGGCCTTTCCATTCTCGTTGGCCTCCTGCTGACGATCGACGGCGCGTACCTCTATATCTTCCTCAGCGCGGACAAGGTCACGGCCGAGACGATGCGCTTTGGCAATTCTTACCTTTATGTCGATCTTTCCCTCTATGTTTTCCTCGGCTTCATCTTTGTCATGCGCAACTGTGTGCAGGGCATCGGAAAGCCGCAGTTCGTGCTGGGCGCGGGCGCGGCTGAGCTTGTCGCGCGTGTGGCGGTCTGTCTGCTGCTGCCCGCCGCGCTTGCGGGCGGCGTAGTAAGCGCGCAGGCGCCGCAGGCAGCGGTCTACGGTCTGTGCGTGGCAGACCCCTGTGCATGGATCGCTGCGGACACAGTCCTCTTCATTCCCTTTATGAAAAACATCATGCGCGAAAACTACGACTATCTCTACGGCAGCGGCCAGAAGCTCATCGAGCAATAAAAGAGCGTAAACCAGCCCCCCTCCGCACGGTGCGTGCGGAGGGGGGCTTGCAATCTATCATGGAATCTTGCGGCGCACAGGGAAACTTTTGTCACTCGATACTCTTTAATCCCTCATAGAGATCGTTGAAGGACTTTTTCTGTCGGCGCAGTCGATCTTGATATCGCCGGCTTTCGGCCATGCGGGGTCTTCCGCAAATTCAAGGCGGACATCCCATGCGGGCGTGATCCTCAGCTTCCGGATATATCTTTCAAAAAGTGCGGTCAAGGCCTGTTTCTCTGCCATGGTATCCTCCTGAGCATTCAATTTGCTGCGTCAAGGCGTGTCGTATCAGTCCTCAAACCACGCGACCGCGCGGATGGGCGAGCCGTCGCAGTTCTCAAGCCTCAGCGGGAAGCAGCTGAAGGAAAAGAGACCGCTGCCGCAGAGGTCGAGATCCTTGAGGTTTTCAATATTGACGATGTCCTTGTGCGCGAAAAGCTTTTTGTGCCGCGTCAGGTTTTCGTCCGCGATGGGGTCAAGGCCGATCACGTCAAAGCCGATGCCCTTAAAGTCGCCCGCGATGATGTAGTCCATCGCCGCGTCGTCAAGGCAGGGGTAGTCGCCAAAGTAGGCATCCGTCCCCCAGCGCTTGTCCCAGCCGAGATGAAAGAGCAGGAAATCTGCGTTTTCCGCGTCCTTTCCGTAGGCGAGGATGCGCTCAAGTGGGATGGCCTCGCCCTCTTTTAAGTCGCTGCACTCGATGACGAGCGCCTTGCCGATGAACTGCGAGGCGGGGAAGGCGTCAAGCGTCGTGCGGCCGGCAAATAGATGCGCGGGCGGGTCCATGTGCGTGCCCGTGTGGGTGTACATGGTCAGCTTTGTCTCCTTGAAGCCGTCCTTTTCATAGGTGTTTGCACCCGCGAGAATCGGCGGCTCCGTGCCGGGGTAGACGGGCATATTTTCGGAAATGGTGTGTGTGAGATCAATGACGCGCATGGAAAGACCGTCCTTTCAGATATGGTTTTGAGGGGTTCAGAACACAAACTGCACCAGCAGCATATAGCACACCGTGCCGCACGCGATGGAGAGCAGCATCTGCTTTTTCCAGAGGTGGAGCCCAATCGTCACGGCGATGGCGATGAGCTCGGGCAGGCCGTAAGCAAAGTGCAGTACGTCGACATTGCGCAGGCAGTAGACGACGAGCATGCCGAAGATCGCGCCAGGCAGCGCCGAGCCGAGGTATTGGATGTATTTGGGCGTCGGTTTTTTCGGGTTGAAGACCAGAAACGGCAGGAAGCGTGTGAGCATCGTGCCGAGCGCGCAGAGGATGATGGTGATGGCCTGTTGTAAGATCGTCATTTTGCCGCCTCCTGCGTCTTCGCTTCAATGGGCTTTCTCAGCGCGGTCAGCGCGACAAGAATGCAGATCATCGTTGGGATGAGGAAGTTGTCCGCGCCGAAGATGAGCAAGCAGGCGACGCTCGCCGCAAGGCCGATCCACGCGCTGAAATGGTGCTTCTCCTTGAGCCACTGGTCCATGAAGATGACGACGAACATCGCCGTCATCACGAAGTCGAGCCCCTCGGTGTTGAAGCGCAGAAGCCCGCCGAGGATGCCGCCGAGCGTCGCGCCCAGGAACCAGTAGAATTCATCGAGCAGCGAGACGAAGAAGTAGAACCAGCCGCGGTCCACGCCCTCGGGAATCTCCGCCGTATAGTTGACGCTGAACGTCTCGTCGCACATCGCGTAGATGAGGTAGGGCTTTTTCCAGCCCGTGCCCTTGTACTTGTCGAGCATCGAAATACCGTAAAACAGGTGGCGCGCCTGGATCATTACCGCCGTCAGGAAGACCTGCACCGGCGCAAACGGCGCGAGCAGCATGCTCGTCGCGACAAATTCAAGGCTGCCGCCGAAGATGACGACGCTCATGATCATCGGATACCAGAAGCTAAAGCCCGACGTGCGCATATAGACGCCATAGGTCATGCCGAGAAACAAAAAGCCTGCTAAAATGGGAATGGTGTGCGGGAACGCCGCCTTCAGCGCCGCGCCCGCGGGTGAGTTGCTGCGCATGGGAAGGGGACCTCCTTGGAAAAAGTGAAACTGCGGTGCGTTATTCCGCGCCGTTCGATTCTTTGCCGCCGCTTGTGGTGATGAGTACGCCTGCGAGCAGTGTGAGGGCAGAGCCGAGCAGAATGCGCGGCGTGAGGGATTCGCCGAGAAACAGAATACCGACTAAAATGCTCGTGAGTGGCTCAAACGTGCTCAGGATCGCCGCGCGCTGTGCGCCGCAGCGGAAAGTCCCCGCCTGAAAAAGCACTGCCGCGCCCACGCTGAGGGAGAGCGAGAAAAGAAACGCCGCGCCCCAGCCGCCGATCGTTTTGGGAAGACCGAGCTGCCCGGTAGCAAGGCAGAGGAGAAGCGTGCAGAATGCGCACACGGACGACATATAGAAGCTCAGGCGGAAGCCTGAGACCTCGCGGTGGCGGAAGTGGCCGAGAACGAGGATGTAGGCCGCGTATGCCGCGCCCGAGGTCAGCGCGAAGGCAACGCCCACGGGGTCGATCGCGCCGTGAGGGTCGAAGAGCAGGAGAATGCCGAGAGAACACAGGAGCGCGCACCCGAGCGCGCCCTTTTTCACCTTCTCTCGCAGCAGATAGCCGCTGAGCACCACAAGGATGGGATAGATGAAGTGGAATACCGCCGCCATGCCCGAGGCAAGATAGCGATAGGAGCTAAAGAGCAGGATGGGCGCGAGCCAGCAGCCGAAAAAGCTCGCCGCGCTTGCCTCCAGCAGCGCGCCCCGGCTGATGCGCAGCCCGCCCTGGCGGCTGCCAAGCAGCGCGAGGATGGGAAGCGAGAGAAGATTGCGCAGCAGGACAAGGCTCATCGGCGTTACACCCTGCGCGTAGAGAAAGCGTGCCCCCAGCGGCATACAGCCGAAGAGGACCGCGCTCAGAATGACGCACAGATACCCGATCCACAGGCTTCGGCGCTCCATACTGCCCACCTCTCTTTCCGTGAATACTGCGAATAAAATCATCATACTCGCGCTTTTCCTTCCGGTCAAGTGGGAAAATATCCAAATACCGCCTGCGTTGACAAATCCCGCCGCGGCTGATATGCTGTAAATGACACCATGATAGGGAGGAAGCGGTCACATGTTTCTTTTTTATGTAAACCCCATTCTGATCGCCGCGGCGGTCATCCCCGCCATCGTTCTTCTGCGCTTTGTCTACCGGGAGGACCGGCTCGACAGAGAGTCGCCGGGGATGCTCCTCTCGCTCGTGCTTTTCGGCATCCTCGCGACCTTCGGCGCACTCATCGCCGAGCAGATCGGAGAGAGCGTTCTTGCGCTGCTGGTGCCGCCCTACACGCGGGCGTACAACGCCATTCTCTATTTTGTCGTGGTTGCGCTGTCGGAGGAGGGCTTTAAGTACCTCCTGCTCAAAAAACGCACCTGGTGGTCGCAGGAGTTCAACTGCCAGTTCGACGGCGTTGTGTACGCGGTCTTTGTCTCGCTGGGATTTGCCCTGTGGGAGAACATCAGCTATGTTGTGATGTACGGCCTCGGCACGGCCCTTGTCCGCGCGGTCACGGCGATCCCGGGACACGCCTGCTTCGGCGTTTTTATGGGCGCTTTTTACGGCCTTGCCAAGCGCTACGACAATTTCGGCGACGCATACCGCAGCCGTCGCTGCCGCCGCCTCGCCGTCGCGGTGCCGGTGGTGCTCCACGGCTGCTACGACTATATCGCGACCTACGAATACGACGGCTATGCGTGGATCTTCGTCGGCTTTGTTGTGCTGCTCTTTGCCGCGGCTTACCGCATGATCAAGCGCCTTGCGCGCGACGACCGCTTCATCGACGGTGATGATGACTACAATTACTACAACGGTCCCGAGTTTTAAAATAGCATCCAAAAGCGCCCGCTCATCTTTTGGTGAGCGGGCGCTTTCCTGTGTCATTTTATGCATTTTCAGTGCGCGCAGAGGCGAGGGGCGCTCAGGTGCGCGCGATGCAGTCGAACGCGACGAGCGCAAGGCCGTCGGTGGAATGGATCGTGCCGCACCTTTGAAAGCCGTAGGCTTCGAGAAGAGATTGCATCGTGCGGTTATCTGCGTGCGTATCGGCGCGCAGATAGTCGACTTTTGTGGTGCAGAAGTCAAAGCAGGCCTTGGAAAGCCCGCGCGCACGCCCGTTGGAAGCAAGGCGGTGGATGGTGCCGTAGGGCACGTCCAGATGCCACGCGCCGTTTTCGATCACGCGGTAAGTCTCATCCTCGCCGAGGATGAAGGTAAACGTGCCGACGATCTTCCCGCCGTCGACAAAGACATAGCTGTTGCCGCCGGCAATGTCCCGCTCCAGCGTGGCACGGTCGGGATAGCTGTCATCCCACTGCGAGGCGTTGCCGTTTTCCTTCATGTAGCGCTTGGCGGAGGCGAAGATGTCCATGATGGCGTCCGCGTCGCGATTGGTGCTTTTGCGAATTTCCATGCGGTTTTGACCGTTCCTTTCCGGTAAGGGGGCTTATCCTCGGTGCGCTTCGAACCAGGTCGTGATCTCGTTTAAGCGGCGGATGCGGTGCTTGGGCTTGCCGCTGCGCGAGAGCTCGTGGTTCTCGCCGCGGAAGAGGACGAGTCTGCTCTCCACGCCGTGCGCAACGAGCGCGGAGTACATCTGATAGCCCTGATCGACGGGGCAGCGATAGTCCTCAAAGGAGTGGAGGAAGAGCGTCGGCGTCTTGACCTGATCGGCGTACTTCATGGGGCTGTGCCACCAGAATTTTTCGACGTCCGGCCAGATGGTCGAGCCGCACTGATCCTCGGAAAAGTCGGGGCCGATATCGGACACGCCGTAGAAGCTCGTCCAGTTCGAGATCGAGCGCTGGCTGGCGCAGGCGCGGAAACGGTCGGTGTGGCCGATGATCCAGTTGGTCATGAAGCCGCCGTAGGAGCCGCCGGTCTCAAAGAGATTGTCGCGGTCCATCTCAGGATAGTGCTCAAGCGCCGTGTCGCAGAAGGCCATGAGGTCTTCAAAGTCCACCGTGCCGTACTTGCCGCGGATGTCCATGAACGCACCGCGCCCGTCGCTGCCGGTGGGGTTGCAGAAGATGACAAAGTAGCCGCGGCTGGCCCAGTACTGCATCTCATGGTAGAAAACGGGGCCGTAGACGGTCTTCGGCCCGCCATGAATGTCGAAAATGACGGGATACTTTTTGCCCGCTTCAAAGTCCATCGGCTTGAGGATGAAGCCGTGGACCTCGTGCTCGCCGCACATGAAGTAGAGCTTTTCGGGCCGGGCGACATACTTGCCGCGCAGCGCCGCGTCGTTGAAGTGCGTGACGCGGCGGCCGTCTTCATTATAAAGCTCCTGCGGTCTCATGTCCCAGAGTGCGCAGAGCAGCATCTTGCCCTTGCAGCGGTCAAAGCTGTCGATCGAGCCGTCGCGTACGAGAACGGAGGAAACCTCGCCGTCTTCGAGCCGATAAAGTCCCGCGCCGTCAAAGCGCGTTGAGATGAAGTACAGCACATCGCCGTCCATCTTCATCTCGCGGCCGCCGCCGTGGCGGACGTCGCTGCCGACAGAAGAGCCGATGGCCTCGCCATAAACGGCGTAGGGCGCGACGGCGAGGGTTTCATAGTCGAGCTTGTAGAAGTCGCAGTCCGTGTTCATGCCGTACTTGCCGTCGGCGGCGGCAAGCAGCAGGAACGACGCGCCGAGGGCGTAGGTCGAGATGACAAAGTCGCTCCGGCTCTTCACGACGCTCTCCTGCCTGCGCGATGCAAGCGTCATGCGGTAAATGTTTTCACCGCCAAAGTGCGCGGGACGGGGGCAGGACACGTCGAGCAGGCTGTAGTAGACGGTCTTCTTATCCTCCGTGAGCTGCACGTCGGACACGTTGAAGCCTTTCTCCGTCAGACGGGTGAGGGACCTCTTTTTCGCGTCGTAATAGAAAAGACTCTCATATGCGCCGCGGGTATAGGTGCCGCCGTTCCACCACCAGGGGAGCTGGTCGATGACCTCGTAGTCCTCGTTTTCCTTTTTTGTGTCCTCGTAGGCCTTGACGAGCTTTTTGTCGCCCTTGTAGAGCTCTTCAAAGCCCGGAAAGGTCGAGCCGATAACGAGCAGGTCACCGTCCGGCAGGGGATGGACGGCGGACACGGGAATGGGGAAGGTGAAGGCGAGCTCCGCCTCGCCGCCGTCGAGCGCGATTCGATAATAGCGGCTCTGGAGCGAGGGTTCTTTTTCCCCCTCGCGGTCGGCCGCAAAGAGGACGGTGTTCTCGTCAAGATAGCAGAAGGATGCTTCCTTTCCGCCGCCGGTCAGCGCGCGGACGACGCCGTCTTTGAGCGTGTAGAGGCGGGAGTCGTAGCAGTTCTTGTCTTTCTTTGCCTGGCTTACGGTGAAGCAGGCGCTGCTCCCCTCGGGGGAGAAGGTCACGTTCGCAAGCGAGCGGATCGCGCAAAAATCGTCGATGGCGATAGGTTTCATAAACGGAAAACTCCTTTCATCGGGCGCGCCGATGGGGGCGCGCATCTCATGAAAACATCATACCACAGCGGCGGGAACATTGCAATGCGAAGGAAAAACCGTCGAAGCATACAAAAAAACATCTGCTGAAATTGCAGATGTTCACAAAAAATGGCTTGACTTTTTTGTTTCTGTTTGGTAAAATAAAGCGCTTATAAACGGGAAAAGGTGAGGACAATTCCCCACCCATTACCGAGAGAATAGCATACTGCGGCAAAAAAAGCAAGATATCGTTCGACTATTCTATCAACAAAGCCGGGCGTGTCGCGCTGATCGAGCCGCCTCAATACATTCCTTCAGGCGGACAGGGCCTGAAGAAAAGAAAGGCGTGAAGAGCAAAATGGCCAAAGACAAGATGTATGGCAAGACCCTTCGCAAGAATTTCGCCCGACACGAGGAGATCGTGGAGATGCCGAACCTGCTGGCGCTTCAGAAGAAGTCCTACCAGTGGTTCCTCGACACGGGCCTGCGCGAAGTCTTTTCCGACGTCGCATCCATTTCCAACTATGCCGGCAACCTTGAGCTGAGCTTCATCGACTACAAGATGGATGAGGCGCCCAAGTACGACGTGCTCGAGTGCAAGGCGCGCGACGTGACATATGCCGCTCCCCTGAAGGTGAGCGTGCGTCTCTACAACAAGGAGACCGGCGAGATCAAGGAGCAGGAGATCTTCATGGGCGATTTCCCGCTGATGACCGACTCCGGCACCTTCGTCATCAACGGCGCCGAGCGCGTGGTCGTCTCCCAGCTCGTTCGTTCCCCCGGCATCTACTACGGCAAGGAGATCGACCTCAAGACCGACCTCCCGCTGCTGACCTCCACCGTCATCCCCTACCGCGGCGCGTGGCTCGAATACGAGACCGACGCCAACGAGGTCTTCTGGGTCCGCATCGATAAGAACCGCAAGCTTCCCATCACCCAGCTCATCCGCGCCATCGGCTTCAAGACCGACGCGGAGATCCTCGAGCTCTTCGGCGACGATGACCGCGTGGCCGTCACGCTCGAAAAGGACGCCTGCAAAACCTATGAGGAAGCAATGCTCGAGATCTACCGCAAGCTGCGTCCGGGCGAGCCGCCCACGGTCGAGGCCTGCGAAACGCTCATCAACAACCTCTTCTTCGATCCGCGCCGCTATGACCTGTCCATGGTCGGCCGCTACAAGTACAATAAGAAGCTCTCCCTGTGGGCGCGTATCCGCGGGCAGAAGCTTTCCTTCCCCGTTGCCGACCCGCGCACGGGCGAGATTCTCTTCGACGCAGGCCACATCGTCACCGACGAGGAGGCCCGCGAGATGGACGCCATCGGCGTCAACGACGTGACCATCGATGTCGACGGCCGCACGATGCGCGTCTTCTCCAACCACATGGTCGATCTTGACCGCTTTGTCGACTTTGATCCCGTGGCCGAGTGCGGCATCAAGGAGCGCGTGCGCGAGAGCGTGCTCAAGGAGCTGCTCGAGCAGTACAGCGGCGAAGAGCTCAAGGAAGCCATCCGCGACAACGCTGACCGCCTTGTGCCCAAGCACATCCTGGTCGACGATATCCTCGCTTCCATCAACTACATGAACGCTCTGGCGCACGGCATCGTCTTCAAGGATGATATCGACCACCTCGGCAACCGCCGCCTGCGCTGCGTGGGCGAGCTGCTGCAGAACCAGTTCCGCATCG
>URCK01000065.1 GCA_900546295.1 uncultured Eubacteriales bacterium
ATTATCGCTTGCTGAACTGCGGAGCGCGACGAGCTGCTTTGAGACCGTATTTCTTGCGCTCCTTCATACGAGGATCGCGCGTGAGGAAACCGGCCTTCTTCAGGACGGTGCGGTACTCGGGGTTGACCAGCAGCAGAGCGCGGGCAACGCCGTGGCGCAGAGCGCCGGCCTGACCGGAAACGCCGCCGCCTTCAACGGTGGCAACGATGTCGACCTTGCCGAGCTCTTCGGTAGCGGCGAGGGGCTGACGGACGACCATCTTCAGGGTCTCGAGACCGAAATACTCGTCGATATCGCGGCCGTTGATGGTGATGGAGCCGGTGCCGTTCTGGAAGAGGTGAACGCGGGCGACGGAGGACTTTCTACGGCCGGTGCCGTACAGATAAGGCTTCTTGGACTGATACATTCTTCTCTTCCTCCTTAGACTTCGTAAGCTTCGGGCTTCTGGGCCTGCTGTTCGTGGGTGTCACCAGCGTAAACGTGCAGGCGCTTCAGGGAGTCCTTGGTCACGGTGTTGCGGGGCATCATGCCGCGCACAGCCACGCGCATTGCAAGCTCGGGCTTCTCCTGCATGAGGATGCGGTACTTGGTCTCCTTCAGACCGCCGACCCAGCCGGAGTGAGTACGATAGTACTTCTGCTCCATCTTGTTGCCGGTGAGGACAGCCTTGGAAGCGTTGATGATGATGACGTTGTCGCCGCAGTCGGCGTGCGGGGTGTAGGTGACTTTGCGCTTGCCGCGGAGCAGGTCAGCCGCAACAACGGCAGTCTTGCCCATGGGCTTGCCGGCAGCATCGATGACGTACCACTTACGCTCGATATTGCCCTTGTTCGCCATAAAAGTGGACATGGTGTGTTTCCTCCATATTGATCTATGAATGAAAGCTTGTGCTTTACATTTGTATTGCCCCTTGGTAAAATCGGAACGAGTCTATTTATAGCATTCCTGCGCGGGAATGTCAACACCATTTTAATTTAGCGCAAACAATGCTCGTGAATACTCTTGTTTTCTCTCGTTTTCTCTCGTTTTCTGAAAACGCAAAATCAAATTCTTTCATTTTTTCCAAGGAGCAAGGCTTATGCAGGAAATTTTAGGGCTCGTGCGCCGCTGCGTCACGGACTATGACATGATCCAGGCGGGGGAGACCGTCGCCGTCGGCGTTTCCGGCGGCAAGGACTCACTCGTTACGCTCGCCGCGCTTGCGCGGCTCTCACAGTTTTATCAAAAGCCCTTCCATGTCGCGGCCATCACGGTCGAAACGGGCGTACCAGGCATGAACTTCGACGCCGTCGCGGCGTATTGCAAATCGCTCGGCGTGGAGTACATCCGCGTGGACGTGCCGATCTACGAGGTCGTCTTTTTGGAGCGCAAGGAAAAAAATCCATGCTCGCTGTGCGCAAAGCTGCGGCGCGGCGCGCTCTCGACGGCGATGAACGAGCACGGCATCAAAAAGATCGCGCTCGGCCACCACTATGATGACGCGGTGGAAACACTCTTGATGAATCTCCTTTTCGAAGGGCGCATCGGCTGCTTCCAGCCCGTCACTTACCTCAGCCGCACGGACGTTTACCAGATCCGCCCGCTGCTCTATGTGAAAGAGCAGCAGGTGCGCAAGGTCGCCGCCAAGCTGGAGCTGCCCATCGTCCAGAACCCCTGCCCGGCCAACGGCGAAACGCGCCGGCAGGAGGTCAAGGAGCTCATCGAGTCGCTCTCGGAGCGCTACCCCGACCTCAAGCAGAAGCTTTTCGGCGCGATGCAGCGCTATCCGCTCTACGGCTGGGATACGGAAACTGCCGAGAGCGTCAAATGACGGTCCCGGCAGCACAGACCTGCTATGTACTAAATAAATATCATCCGCAGCAAAATGAGCAGCGCAAGGCCCGGCACGCCGAGCACGGCGATGATGAGCGCATTGAAGAGATTCAAGCCCAGCGAGAGCTTTGCAAGCACGCCCAACACGTTCAGCAGTCCCAAGAGGGCAAAGCCCAAAAGCGTATTGACGAGCAGCCTTCCCGCAAGCTTCAGCGGGGAGGCGAACAGCTTGAGCACGGCAAGCAGCGCGAAGAGCGCGAACGCCGCGAGCAGCGCCTTTTCCGCTATCTCCATGCGCCCGCCCCCTCTGTGCAGGTGCGCTGCTCGGCTGTGCCGCCGCGCGCCTTGATCTGCCGCAGCAGGTAGTTGTAGCGCGAGAGGACCGCGTTGATCTCATACACGCAGGAATCCACCAGCTCCGGCTCGCAGACCGCGTTGAAGCGGGCATAGGCCTGCGAGAGCGCAAAGCGCGTGTCGCTCAGCTCGCTGAACAGCTCCTGCATCGACGCGTCGCGCGCGATCTCGCGGCGGAAAAGATCGGCCTTTCGCATGTTGTTGCCCTCCTTGTCCCGTTATGCTTCCAGTGTATGGGGATTGTGGGCAATTATTCCGCATTTCAAACAGGGAGGAAGAGGAAATGATGGAGCATGAAGCATATATGCGCGAGGCGCTGCGCCTTGCGCGCGAGGCCGCGGCGGAGGGGGAAGTCCCCGTCGGCTGCGTCGTCGTCAAGGACGGCGAGATCATCGGCAGCGGTCGCAACCGGCGCGAGGAATTGCAGCGCACCTCGTCCCACGCCGAGATGGAGGCCATCGCGCAGGCGAACGAGGCGCTGAAGTCCTGGCGGCTCGACGGCTGCACGCTTTATGTGACGCTCGAACCATGCCCCATGTGCGCGGGGGCCATCGTCAACGCGCGCATCCCGCGCGTCTACTACGGTGCGCGCGACGAGGCGATGGGCGCCTGCGGCGGCGTGCTGAACCTTTTTATGGAGCAGTTTCCCTTCCGTCCCGCGCTCGTGGGCGGTATTTTGAAAGAAGAGTGCAGCGCCGTGCTGTCGGATTTTTTCCGCACACTGCGCTGAAGAGAAAAAAGCGCGGCTGCAAGCCGCGCTTTCTCATATTCTGATATGTGCATTTTCCGCGCGAAAGCGGAGACCTTACTCCGCCGAGGCCGACTCGGCGGCTTTGATGCGCTGGTACATATCCTGCATCTGACGGTCGATCTCGGCGATCTTGTCCGCGCAGGTGAACATCTCCTCGTTGATGCCCGCGGGGAGCTTCGACTTGTCCGCCTTGTAGCGGATGTCATGCTCGAGGCTTGCCCAGAAGTCCATTGCGATCGTGCGGATCTGGATCTCCGCCATGACGTACTCCGTGCGGTCGGAGAGGTAGACCGGCACGCGGATATCGAGATGCAGCGAGCGGTAGCCGTTGTAGTTCGGCGTCTGGATATAGTCCTGCTTTTTGATGATCTCCACATCCGTCTGGCGCGCGAGCATCTCCGATACGCGGTATACATCGTCGATGTAGCTGCACACCACGCGCACACCTGCGATGTCGTTGACATTTTCCCGTGCGGAGGCGATGGTGACGGGCAACCCCTTTTTCACGAGCTTTGCCACGATGCTCTCCTGCGACTTGACGCGCCCTTCGATGTGGTGGATGGGGTTTCGCGCGTAGAGAACGTTGAACTCGCTGTTGAGGATGTCAAATTTCAGCGAAAGCTGCTTGACCGCTGCGCTGTAGAGGTTGCGCAGCAGGAGGAAATCATGCGGGTCCTCGCAAAGCTTGGGACGGTTCGCTGCTCGATTCATTCTGTGCCTGCCTTTCTGCCGGCGGCGTCTGTGCCGCGGCGGCGTGATCGTTTGCCTTCAGTATAGCAGACGATTGCCGCCGCGCCAAGGGGAGAAATGCGATTTGCCGCTAAGAACGCGTGGGGAAACGCATGGCGCGGGGCAGAATATGGAAAAATGAACGCGGATAGCGCTTGCAAAGTGATATCTGCCGCTCTATAATTATAATGAAAGGATATGCGCGGCGTTCGCTGCTCCGGGCGGAAGGAGAGAGCGGGCGCGCGAAAGGGATCGAAAACAGCATGGATAAAAAACTCAAACAGCAATTTTTGCTCGTCGCCTTTGGCGTGGCGCTCTACGCGGCGCTGATGAATCTCGGCGCGGTCGCGCACTTTCTGCGCCGCTTCGCTTCGCTCCTTACGCCCGTCATCACTGGGCTTTTGATGGCTTTTGTGCTCAGCGTGCCGATGCTGGGCATCGCAAAGCGCTTAAAGCGCCGGATGCCGCAGGCAAAGGAAAAGACGATCGATGCGCTGAGCCTTGCGTTGACGGTCCTGTGCGTTGTGGTGGCGGTGGTGCTGCTGTGCGTGCTGGCGCTGCCGCAGCTCGCCGCTTCGCTTGGGAGCATCGGCACGCTGGTGAAGGAGCACTGGCCGGATTGGGCGCGCCTGCTCTCGGACTACGGCGTGGACACGAGCGAGCTCACCGAGCGCATCGCCGCGCTCGACTGGAAAACCGTGATCGACCGGGCGCTCACCGGCGCGGGCGCGCTGATCGGCTCGGTGATGGACATCGCCGGGACGACGGTCTCGGCGGTGATGAACGTCGTCTTCGCGGCGGTCATCATGTTCTATGTGCTGACCGACCGGAGAAACCTTGCCCGCGGGGCAAAGCGGCTGCTCTTCGCCGGATTGAAGGAAGAGCGGGCAGAGTATATCTGCCGCGTCGCGCGCCTGACGCACGATACCTATGCAAAGTTCCTCTCGGGCCAGTGCGTGGAGGTCGTGATCCTCGGCACGATGATCTTCCTCGCCTTTACCCTCTGCGGCATTCCCTATGCGGGCCTGACGGCCGCGCTGACGGCGGCCTTCGCCTTTGTGCCCTATGTCGGCGCGCTGGCCTCCTGCGCGATCGGCGTACTGCTGACGCTGCTTGCCCAGCCGGACAAGGCGCTTCTCTGCCTCATCGTCTATCAGGCGGTGCAGTTTGTGGAAAACCAGTTCATCTACCCGCATGTGGTCGGCGGCAGCGTGGGTCTTGCCCCGCTGTGGACGCTGCTTGCAGCGCTGCTGGGCGGAAAGCTCTTCGGCCTTGTTGGCATCGTGTTTTTCATCCCCCTTATGGCCGTGGCGCTCCAGCTTGTGCATGAGCGCACGGCGCGGCGACTTGCGGAAAAGCACCTTGCGCGCGAGGACCTCATCGAATAGAGCGAATAACGCAAAAAAAGGACGACAGCTAAAAAAGCTGTCGTCCTTTTCTGCGCTTACGACTGCGCCATGCGCTCGAGAAGCTGGAAGGCTTCCTCCAGCTTGGGGTCGACGTGGTCGGTTTGCAATGCCTCGCGCACGCAGCCTTCGATGTGCGCACGCATGATCTCGCGGTTGGCACTCTTCAAGAGCGACTGCGTGGCAAGAAGCTGGTTGGAGATGTCCACACAGTAGCGGTCGTCGTCGATCATCTGCAAAATGCCGTCGAGCTGGCCGCGCGCGATCCTGAGCTTGCGGCGCACGGAATCGTGATCGGCTCTCATGGCCCTCAGCGGACGGAGAGGGCCTCGTAGCCCGCACCGTCGACCGCAGCCTTGAGCGCCTCATCCGTCACGCTGCCGTCCACGCTGACAGTCGCGGACTTGCCCTCGAGGTCGACTGTTACCTCCTGCACGCCGGGAATGGCGGCGAGCGCCTCCTGCACGTGCTTGACGCAGTGCATACAGGCCATGCCTTCGATGCTGATAACTTTTTCCATTGTTGCTTCTCCTTTTTCTTCATTTACTGTTTGTTCGCTGCTTGCTATCTCCGCTCCGCCGTGCGGCGAAGAAGATTGCTCCTGCGGCGCTGCGTGCCTTGCCTTGAACCAGCGCAGGCGCAGCGCGTTGCTCACGACGAACACCGAGCTGAAGCTCATCGCGAGCGCGCCGAGCATCGGGTTCATCTTGAGGTGGAAGGCGGGGTAGAATACGCCCGCCGCGATGGGGATGCCGATGGCGTTGTAGAAAAACGCCCAGAAGAGGTTTTGCTTGATGTTGCGGATGACCGCCCGGCTCAGTTGCACGGCGGTGGAAACATCCAGAAGGTCGCTGCGCATCAGTACGATGTCCGCCGACTCGATGGCGACGTCCGTGCCCGCACCGATGGCGATGCCGACGTCCGCGCGCGCGAGGGCAGGCGCGTCGTTGATGCCGTCGCCGACCATGGCGACCTTTTTGCCGCTTTCCTGCAAACGTCGGATCTCGCGCTCCTTGTCCTGCGGCAGCACCTCGGCCACCACGCGGTCCACACCGACCTGACGGCGGATGGCCTCGGCGGTGCGCTCGTTGTCGCCCGTGAGCATCACGACCTCAATGCCCATGCCGGAAAGCTCGGCAACGGCCTGCGCGCTCGTAGGCTTGACGACGTCCGCCACGGCGATGAGGCCGAGAAACCGGCCGTCGCGGGCGAAGTAAAGCGGCGTTTTGCCGTCCTCAGCCAGCGCTTCGCCTTGTGCGAGCAGCTCACTGTTTTCGATGCGGTTTGCTTCCATCATGCGGCGGTTGCCCGCAAGGCACGGTTTGCCTTCGACCGCGGCACGGATGCCCTGACCGGGGATCTGCTCAAACTCCTCGACGGGCAGGAGCGTAAGCTGCTCCTTCTCCGCCTCCGCCGTGATGGCCTCGGCGAGCGGGTGCTCGGAGCGCTTTTCAAGCGAGGCGGCAATGGTGAGAAGCCTGTCCCGCCCCGTACCGACGGGCAGAACGTCGGTGACGACGGGCTTTCCCTGTGTGATGGTGCCGGTCTTGTCGAGCACAACGGTCGTAACGCTGTGCGCCGTTTCCAGTGCCTCGGCGGACTTGATGAGGATCCCGTTCACCGCGCCGCGCCCTGTGCCGACCATGATGGCCGTCGGGGTCGCAAGGCCGAGCGCACAGGGGCAGCTGATGACGAGCACAGAAATGCCGACGGAGAGCGAAAACTCCACGCTGTGGCCCGTCAGAAGCCACGCGCACGTCGCGAGAACGGCGATGGCGATGACCACAGGGACGAACACGCCGCTCACCTTGTCGGCGAGCTTGGCGATGGGCGCTTTGGAGCTGGTCGCCTCGTCCACAAGGCGCACGATCTGGGAGAGCGTCGTGTCGTCGCCGACCTTCGTCGCGCGCATCTTGAAGTAGCCGGATTTGTTGATCGTTGCGCCGATGACGGTGTCGCCCGCCTGCTTTTCGACCGGGATGCTCTCGCCCGTCAGCGCGGATTCATCGACCGCGGACGCGCCCTCGAGCACCACGCCGTCGACCGGCACGCTCTCGCCCGCCTTGACGATGAGCACATCGCCGGGCTGCACCTCGGCGGCGGGGATGATGTGCTCTGTGCCGTCGCGCTCGACGGTCGCGGTCTTGGGCGCAAGGTCCATGAGCTTTGTGATCGCCTCGGAGGTCTTGCCCTTGGCACGGGCCTCCATGGTCTTGCCCATGGTGATGAGCGTTAAAATGGTGCCCGCGGACTCAAAGTACAGCTCCATCATATAGGTGTGCACGGTGTCCATATCCATTCTTCCAAAGCCGATGCCGATCTTATAGATGGCGAAGATGCCGTACAGAATGGCAGCGCCGGAGCCGAGCGCAATGAGCGAATCCATGTTCGGCGCGCGCTGGATGAGCGCCTTGCAGCCGCCGATATAGTATTGACGGTTGATGAAGACAATGGGGATGAGCAGCAAAAACTGCGTGAAGGCGAAGACCATCGCATTTTCCATGCCGAGAAAACATCCCGGCAGCGGCCAGCCCATCATATGCCCCATCGAGAGGTAAAAGAGGGGAACGGTGAAGACGAGCGAAAGCGCAAGGCGGCGCTTCATGCCGCGGTAGGCCTCCTGCGCGGCGCTGAGGCCGCCCTGTTTACCGCTTTGCGCGGCGGGGACTGCCGCACCGGGCTTTTCGTGCGGCGATGCGCCGTAGCCCGCCTGCTCGACCGCCGCGACGATCTGCGCGGAGGAAAGCACGCTTTCGTCGTATTCGACGACCATGCTGTTTTTTAAGAGGTTCACGCTGACCTGCTGCACGCCGCTTTGCCGGGCGACCGCCTTCTCCACGCGGCTCGAGCAGGCGGCGCAGCTCATGCCGGTCACGTCGTAGGTTTCTTTTTTCAACTTGCTTCCTCCTTCGGAAAAAGGGAATACCCCCACGGGGTATTTTGATTTACCCACAGTATAAGTTGGAATATGGGGCTTGTCAAGCATTTTTTGGCAAAACGGAGATTTTGCCTTGGTACGGAAGGGCTGCGGAGGCTGGACAGTATCCGCCTCCTTATGATAAACTGGCGCTGTGATTTTTATGAAACAGGTGCGATATGAAAGAGAGAAAGATAAAAAAACACATCGCTTCGGTGCTGAAAATATACCTTTTGTACGCGGTGCTGACGGCGATCCTCGTCCCGCTGCCGCAAAAGGAGGCGAGCGGCGAGCTCTGGCAGCAATACGAAGCGCGGCTGGACACCACCGCCGCGCAGGAGCGCGTGATGACCGTTGAAGATTCCGACAGCGCGCTGCTTTTGCGCTTGCAGCTTATCGAGAGCGCGCAGCAGGAGATCATCCTTTCGAGCTTTGACCTGCGCGCGGACGAGAGCGGGCAGGACGTGATGGCTGCGCTCCTTGCCGCCTCAGAGCGCGGCGTGCAGGTGCGCATGATCGTCGACGGGCTCAACGGCTTTCTCCATTTGCAGGGAAATGCCACGCTCCGCGCGCTCGCGGCGGCGGAGAACGTCGAAGTCCGGTTCTACGCCCCCGTGGACCTTCTTCGCCCATGGAAGCTCAACTACCGCCTGCACGACAAGTACCTCATCGCCGACGGCGAGCGCTATATTCTCGGCGGGCGCAACACGAGCAACCTCTTCCTCGGCTCGTATCAGGAAAAGAGAAACATCGACCGCGACGTGCTGGTCGTGTCGGACGGGGGAGAAGGCAGCTCCGTCCGCCAGCTTTCAGCGTATTTTGCCTCCGTCTGGCAGCAGAAGGAGAACAAAACCGTCAAGGGACGCGCATCCTCTGCGACCGACGCGCTGCGCGAGCGTTATGAGGCGCTGAAAGGAACATATCCCGAAGCCTTTGCCGCCGCCGGATGGGAGGAGATGACCGTGCCAGTCGCGCGCGTGAGCCTTCTGAGCAATTCCCCGCGCGCGGAGAACAAATCGCCCGAGCTGTGGGACACGCTCTGCCGCCTGATGGCGCAGGGGGACGATGTGCTGCTGCAAACGCCCTATACCATCTGCAACCGCGCGATGTATGACGATCTTGCTAATCTTGCCGGGGAGGGGCAGCTGCGCATTCTGACGAACGCCGTGGAGACCGGCGCGAATCCGAGCGGCTGCGCGGACTATCTGCGCGAGAAAAAGCGCATCCTCTCATGCGGGATCGATATCTACGAGGTCGTGAGTGAAAAGTCGCTGCACACAAAGACGATCCTCATCGGAAACAATCTGAGCGTCGTCGGCTCATTCAACACCGATATGCGCAGCGCCTACCTCGACACTGAGCTGATGCTCGTCATCGAGAGCGAGGAGATCAATGCCTTTTTGCGCGAAGAGAGCGAGCGGTACATCGAGCGCAGCCGCCTTGTTCTGCACGACGGCGGTACGGTTTGCGGCACGCGGTACGAGGAAGCGGCGCTGCCGCCCGTAAAGCGCGCGCTGTACGAGGTCTTGAGCTTTGCGCTGCGTCCCGTGCGGCATTTGTTGTAAAAAAATGGCCGCGGCGGCGGAAATACCATAAATAGAATCCAGATTTTATCAGAATTTCTGCTTTTTTTACCTTGCAAATGCCCTGCGGTTTTGCTAGGATAGGAACATGTTTGGAATGTTCCGTGTTTTTCACGGAGACAGTGGATAAGAAAGGAAAGATCGTTATGATTTATACGACCGAAGTGCAGCATATGTGCCCTGTCGCAAAGGGCGCATATCACGGTCCGGCTCCGATCCCCGAAGAGGGCAAGTGGGTTCAGG
>URCK01000066.1 GCA_900546295.1 uncultured Eubacteriales bacterium
CGCTTACCGCGATGCGCTCAAGCGCTGGCGGTCAATGACGGGCAAGCCGGAAAGCGAAACCTGATTACGCATAACTGTATATGGCTGCTTCGCAGTCGCCTGCCATGATTTCCCTCATGGCGCCGCGTGTGAAACCCAGCAGAATCAGGCGTTGAAAGAAACGCTCGGTTTTGTTGGGCTTTTTTCATTCTTTTGTCTTTTATAATGGGCTCTGGTACCGGGCACATTGGAAAGAAATATATTTTTCGGAGGAGAAAAAGTATGTTACCTGCAATCGAAAACGGCTTTACTTTCATCGCATTTCTGATGTTCTTGGCCGGTGGTCTGCTGGCGCTCGAAAAGTATGCCAAGTGGAAAGTTTTTAACTGGGTCCCGCCCCTGGTGTGGATCTACATTCTCAACATGGTGTTCTGCACGATGGGCCTCTACAACTCTGAGGGCTGCAGCACCGCTTACAGCTCACTGAAGAATAACCTTCTGTACGCAATGATTTTCGTCATGCTGCTGCGCTGCGACTTCCGCAAGATCGCCAAGCTCTCCGGCCGCATGATCGCGATCTTCCTTGGCTGCTCGATCACTCTTGCGCTCGGCTTCATTGCCGGTTTCCCGATCTTCAAGGGCGTCCTCGGCGGCGGCGAGACCATCTGGGGTGCTACCGCTGCGCTGTATGCTTCCTGGGTCGGCGGTTCCGCCAACATGGCCGCTATGGGCGACGCGCTGCCGGTTGATCCCGGTGCGTATGCCTGCGCGCTCACCCTCGATACCGTTTGCTACTCCCTGTGGATCGCGCTGCTGCTCTTCATGGTGAGATATTCCAGCAAGTGGAACAACGCCGTCAAGGCCAATACCGCCGGCCTTGAAGACATTGCCGCCGCCGCCAGCGCGGAGGTCGCCAACGAGAAGAAGCAGGCCAAGGCTGCTGACTGGGTCTGGCTCATCGGCATTGCTCTGATCGTTTCCGCTCTGTCTCAGAAGATCGGTGTTGTTATGAACAGCGGCCTTAGTGCAATCGACCTCGACATGTTCGATAAGGGCACCTGCACCACGCTCTTCGTCACCATCCTCGGCCTGATCTGCGCGATGACCCCGCTCGGCAAGCTCCCCGCTGTCGAGGATTTCTCCACCATTCTGATGTATGCCGTTATCTCCCTGCTCGCAACTCAGGCCCCGCTCAACGCGCTGGTCGAGGCTCCGATGTGGGTCGTCTACGGTGTGTTCGTTCTCGTGATCCACGTCGTTGCCATGTTCCTGCTGTCCAAGCTGTTCCACTGGGATCTGTGCATGGTCTCCACGGCATCGGTCGCCAACATCGGCGGTTCCGCTTCCGCGCCGATCATTGCCAGCGCCTATTCTGAGTCCTTCGCCGGTATCGGTGTTCTGATGGGTGTTCTTGGCGCTGCTATTGGTAATATTTTTGGTCTTGGCATGGGTGCGATCCTGCATATGATTGCTTGATCCCCGCCGGATGATTTTTCCTGCTCCTGCGGCCCGTGCCGTGGGAGCAGGATTCACAAAGAGGTTACTTTTATGAATATTAACGATACCTTGCAATATCTGAACATTGGCCTGCCGGACGATATCGCCCGGCGCAAGGCATGGGGCGATTTTGAAGGCGCGATCCGCCTCGTTGATCTTCGCCTTGCGCAGGATAACCTGTCTGAGGCAATGCGCGCGTGCCTGACCGCCGAGCGCGAGATCATCTGCCGGATCCCGCAGAATTACCCGTTCGACCGTGCCGCCGCACTCGCTGTGGTGCGCGGGCACATCCCCGATTTTACCGAGGAGGAATTCGACGAGCGCGTGGACGCCGGAAAAATCAGCTGGCTCTATGTCAACGGCGAGATGCACTTCCTGGATCGCTTCTTTGAGACGCTGTGCAAAGCAGATCCTTCCTTTGCCGTCCGCGCGGGCGTACAGGTGCACGGTGTGGAGAGCGTGACGAAGGAGCAGGGCGAGGGCCGTCTTGACCGTGTTCGCCGTCTGATGCGCGAGAACGGCGGTATCTCCAATCGCATCCGCATCCGTTCGAGCGTCCGCGTAAACGATGATCAGTTCACGCCGGGTATGTTCGTGCGCGTTCACCTGCCCATCCCCGCCGAGTGTGAGCAGCAAAGCGAGATCCGCATCGAGAAGATGTATCCCGAGACCGGCAAGCTCGCACCCGAGAACGCGGCGCAGCGCACGATCTGCTGGGAGGAGAACATGGAGGAAAACCACGAGTTCTATGTGGAGTACTCCTATGTCCACACGGCGCGCTACCACGATGTTTCCACGATGAAGGCAGACGCCGTACAGCCTGATTTCGACACGCAGGAGCAGGCACCGCACATCGTCTTCACCCCGTTTATTCGCTCCCTTGTGGAGACGCTGACCGAGGGGGTGACCGATCCTCTGGAAAAGGCGCGTATCTTCTACGATTTCATCACGCTGAACATGAAGTATACCTTCATGCCGTCCTACTTCATTCTCGAGTGCATCCCGGATTCTGCGGCGCGCAGCTACACCGGCGACTGCGGTGTGTTTGCCCTGCTCTTTATCACCATGTGCCGCTGCGCTGGCATTCCCGCCAGGTGGCAGAGCGGCCTGACCGCTGAGCCGGACTTCTGCGGCGCACACGACTGGTCCCGCTTCTATATCGCGCCATACGGCTGGCTCTATGCCGACCCGAGCTACGGCACGGCGGCGGTGAGGGCGCAGAATGAGGAACGCCGCAAGTTCTACTTTGGCAACATCGACGCATACCGCATGGTGGCCAACAGCGAGTTTGAA
Source organism: uncultured Eubacteriales bacterium (assembly GCA_900546295.1). GTDB lineage: Bacteria > Bacillota > Clostridia > Oscillospirales > Oscillospiraceae > Hominicoprocola. The sequence goes on from URCK01000066.1 coordinate 2,770, forward strand.
GCGCCGTTTACCGTTGAAAAGCAGTTCTGGCGCGCCGACCCCTATGATAATCAGGTCGGCGAAATTGAGACCTCAGATCGTGGACTCCGGTATGAGGAATACACACGCAGCAAGGAAGTGCTTTCCTGCGAGGAGCTCGACCCGCGGGCGTAAAGTCAAAGAAAGGATTTTAAAAATGAACAGTTATGGTTTGATCGATCTGCACTGTGACACTCTGGCAGATTGGAAGTATGCCAACACCGGCAACCCGGACACGCTGGACGATCCCGGCCGCGTGCTGCAGCTGAGCAACATGCCGAATGATGTGCATTGGGCGCAGTTCTATGCAGTTTTCATTCCGGATGAGGAGCGCGGCGATGCAGCCATCGCTTATTTTGAGAAGAACCGCATAAACTTCTATCGTCAGATGGAAAAGTTTTCCGACCGTGTGGCTCCCTGCCGCAATGCCGCCGATATGGAGAAGGCTTGGGCTGAGAATAAGACCGCCGCATTTCTGACTATTGAGAACGGCAGCGCGCTCGCCGGTGATATCACCCGTGTTCACACACTTGCCGAGCAGGGTGTGCGTGCCATTACGCTGACATGGAACGGTGAAAACGAGCTTGGCTCCGGTCACACCACTGACCATGGCCTAAGCGAGTTTGGCAAGGAAGCTGTGCGCGAGATGGAGAAAGAGGGCATTCTTGTCGACGTCTCCCACCTCAACGACCACGGTTTTGCCGACCTGCTGGAGGTGGCGGCCAAACCCTTTGTCGCCACGCATTCCAATGCCCGTGCGCTGTGCAGTCACAAGCGCAACCTCACAGACGACATGATCCGAGAGATGGTCAGGCGCGATTGCCTGATCGGTCTGAATTACTTTGTGAAGTTCCTGCGCGATGACGGCGAAGTTCACAGCCTTGACGATATCTACCGTCACACCATGCATTTCTTTGAGCTGGGAGGCAAAAAGAATCTTGCTCTCGGTTCGGATTTCGACGGTTCCCTCCTGCCGGAGTGCCTGAATACACCGGCCAAGGCGGCGTCGATTTACGAGTATCTGATCTCCCGAGGCGTTTCGCAGGAGGATGCCGATGGCGTAATGTACAAGAATGCGCAGGAGTTCTTCCGGAAGAACCTGAGATAAAAACACAGTAACGATAGGTGATGCTGTGCTGAATAAGCTCATAGCGTTCGCCGCCGTGGGCATCATAGGATTGGCAGCTCCGCCTCTGTGTGATACAGAGGCGGATCTGCTTTTTCGTGAGAAGCCTTTGCGCTGGAAATCCGGCCGGGGCTGTGGTAAAATAGGCGGCGGCGGACGCTTGGGCGTCTGCCGCCGCTGACGTTAAACCATGCAACGAAAGGAATTTCTATGGATATCATTCAGACGCTTGCCCGGGAGCTCGGCGAGAGCGCGCAGCACGTGGAAAACGTTGTGCGCTTGCTGGACGAGGGCAATACCATCCCCTTCATCGCCCGCTACCGCAAGGAGATGCACGGCGCGATGGACGACACCGCGCTGCGCACGCTCGAAGAACGCCTCCAATACCTGCGCGGCCTTGAAGAGCGGCGCGAGAGCGTGAAAAAATCCATCGACGAGCAGGGCAAGCTTACAGACGAGCTCGCTGCCGCCATCGACAATGCCAAAACGCTTGCCGAGGTCGAAGACCTCTACCGCCCCTATAAGCAAAAGCGCCGCACTCGCGCGACGATTGCGCGGGAGAAGGGGCTTGAGCCGCTTGCGGCGCTGCTCTTTGCGCAGGAGCGCGGCTGTCCCCGCCCCGAAGACGCCGCGCGCGATTTTATCGACCCGGAAAAGGGCGTGGAAACGCTCGCCGACGCCTTGCAGGGCGCGAACGACATCATCGCCGAGTGGATCAGCGACGATGCCGCCGTCCGCGGCTCGCTGCGCGAGATGCTGGAAAAGCGCGGAACGCTGCGCTCGCTCGCCGCGACGGAGGAGGACAGCGTCTACCGCCTGTACTACGATTTTGAGCAGCCGCTCTCCCGTTTGCAGGGCCACCAGATCCTCGCCATCAACCGCGGCGAAAAAGAGAAAATGCTCAGCGCGACCGTCCTGCTCGAGCGCGAGCTGGCGCTGCCGCTGTTGCGCCGCGCCGTGGTGAAGCCCGGCTCCGCTGCGATGGAATTCGTCAAATCTGCCGCCGAGGACGCTTACGACCGCCTCATCTATCCCTCGCTCGAGCGCGAGATGCGCGCCCTTCTCACCGAGCGGGCCGACGAGGGGGCCATCGGCCAGTTTGCGCTCAACCTGAAGCCCCTTTTGATGCAGCCGCCGGTCAAGGGCAAGGTGACGATGGGCCTTGACCCGGGCTACCGCATGGGCTGCAAGGTGGCGGTCGTGGACGGCACGGGCAAGGTGCTCGACACGGCGGTCGTGTATCCCACGCACGGGGAGAGGCAGAAAAACGAAGCCATCGCCGTGCTCTCCCGCCTCATCAGAAAGCACGGCGTGGAGCACATCGCCATCGGTAACGGCACGGCCGGGCGCGAGACGGAGCAGATGGCCGTCGAGCTCATCCAGCAGGTGAACGGCAGCGGCGCAAATGTGAGCTATATGATCGTCTCGGAGGCGGGGGCGTCCGTGTACTCGGCGAGCAAGCTCGCCGCCGAAGAGTTCCCGCAGTACGACGTGAACCTCCGCTCGGCGGTGTCGATCGCGCGGCGCTTGCAGGACCCGCTCGCCGAGCTTGTGAAGATCGATCCCAAGGCCATCGGCGTGGGGCAGTATCAGCACGATATGCCGCAAAAGCGGCTCGACGAAGCGCTCAGCGGTGTGGTGGAGGACTGCGTCAACGCCGTGGGCGTGGACATCAACACGGCTTCTGCGTCTCTTTTGCAGCGCGTTTCGGGGTTGAATGCGACCACGGCAAAAAACGTCGTCGCCTACCGCGAGGAAAACGGCGCGTTCACCTCGCGGGCCCAGATCAAAAAGGTACCGAAGCTCGGCCCCAAGGCCTTCCAGCAGTGCGCGGGCTTTCTGCGCGTGCCGGAGAGCAAGAGCGTTCTTGATAACACCGCCGTCCACCCCGAGAGCTACGAGGCCGCCAAGGCGCTCCTTGCCCTCTCGGGTCATACGCTCGCGGACGTGAAGGAGGGGAAGCTCTCCGACCTTCCCGCGCGCATCAAGACCTACGGCGAAGAAAAGGCCGCAGCGGAGATCGGCGTGGGCCTTCCCACGCTGCGTGACATCATGAGCGAACTTTTAAAGCCCGGACGCGACGTGCGCGACGAGCTGCCCAAGCCCATCCTGCGCACGGACGTGCTTGAGATGAAGGACCTGAAGCCCGGCATGGTGCTCACCGGCACGGTGCGCAACGTCATCGACTTTGGCGTGTTTGTGGATATCGGCGTGCATCAGGACGGCCTTGTGCACATCTCGCAGGTGGCGGATAAGTTCATCAGGCACCCCTCCGAGGTCGTCTCCGTGGGCGACGTCGTGAAGGTCGTGGTGCTCGAGGTGGACGAGAAGAAAAAACGCATCGGTCTGAGCATGAAGCAGGCAAAATAAGCCCGCGCACGGAGGTGCGCAAGCGCTTTTTCTTGCTATTTTTGCATATTTGTGCTAATCTACAACAATTGGGAAGAAAATCGACAGCGGTTGCAAGGAGGACTCTTCATGAAGCTCGACAACAAGCGCACGGTGCTGGTGGGCCTTGCCTTCCTCTCTATTTGTGCGTTCTGGCAGATGTACGACAACATCATCCCGCTCATCCTGACCAATACCTTCCACCTCAACGAGACGATCTCCGGTGCGATCATGGCGGCGGACAACGTGCTGGCGCTGTTTTTGCTGCCGTTCTTCGGCGCGCTGAGCGACCGCACGAATACAAAGATCGGGCGCAGAATGCCCTTCATCCTCTGCGGCACGGTCTGCGCGGTGGTGCTGATGAACCTGCTGCCGGTGTTTGACAACGGCTACGCCGCGACCGGGGAGACGGGCAAGCTCGTGCTCTTCGTCGTGACGCTGGGCCTGCTGCTCGTGGCGATGGGCACATACCGCTCGCCTGCGGTGGCGCTGATGCCGGACGTGACGCCCAAGCCCCTGCGCTCTCGCGCAAACGCGATCATCAACCTGATGGGCGCGGTCGGCGGCATCCTGTATCTCATCACGGCCTCTGTCCTCTATCCCAACAGCAAGACGGCGGGGCTTGCACATGTGAACTACCGGCCGCTTTTCATTGTAGTGTCGGTGCTGATGGCGGCCTCTGTCGCCATTCTCTACTTTACGACGAACGAGCCGAAGCTCGCCGCGGCGGAGAAGGAATACGAGGCCGCGCATCCCGAGCAGCAGCTCACGGAGGAGGAGCCGGACGGCAGCGAGGAGCTGCCGAAGGAGGTCAAGCACAGCCTTTCGATGCTGCTCACCTCCATCGCGCTGTGGTTCATCGGCTACAACGGCGTGACGACGTGGTGGACGACCTATGTTGCGCGCGTGATGGGGCAGGGCCTCGGCGGCGCGTCGACCTGCCTGCTCGTCGCAACGGGCGGCGCGATCCTCTCGTACATCCCGGTCGGCCAGCTTGCCTCGAAGATCGGCAGAAAGAAGACCATTCAGGGCGGCGTGGTGCTGCTGGCAGCGTGCTTCCTCTCGGGCTACTTCCTCACGACGCACTATCAGCGCATTACGGGCGTGATGTTCGTCATTTTTGCGCTCGTCGGCCTTGCGTGGGCGGCCATCAACGTCAACTCTCTGCCGATGGTCGTTGAAATGTGCAAGGGCAGCGACATCGGCAAGTTCACGGGCTACTACTACACCTTCTCGATGGCGGCGCAGGTCGTGACGCCGATTCTGGCAGGCACGCTCTTGAAGCACATCAGCTACAGCGTGCTCTTCCCCTATGCGGCGTTCTTCGTGGCGTGCAGTTTTGTGACGATGTGCTTTGTGCGCCACGGCGACTGCAAGGTGGAGGCCAAGGGCGGCCTTTCGGCATACGAGGATATGGACGCAGACTAATCTAATACAAGAAGTGATATCAAGTGAAAATTTTACTCATTGTTGTCGGAATTTGCCTGATTCTGGCGCTCGTGTGGGCGATTTTGCTGCGCGCGCGCCGCGGGACAGAGTCCATGGCGGCGCTGCGGAAGTTCCGCTACGCGCACCGGGGGCTCTACGATAAGGCTGCGGGCATTCCGGAAAATTCGATGGAGGCCTTCTCGCGCGCCGTCGCGCACGGCTTCGGCGCGGAGCTTGACGTGCACCTGCTGCGCGACGGGACGCTCGCCGTCTTCCACGACAGCGACATCAAGCGCATGACCGGGCGCGAGGGCTACCTTGAGGATCTGAGCGCGGATGAGCTTAAGGAGTATCCGCTGGACGGAACGGAGGCGGTCATCCCGCAGTTTTGCGACGTGCTCTCGCTCTTTGAAGGCACGGGCCTTCCGCTCATCGTTGAGATCAAGACCTTCCGCGATAACTTTGCCGAGCTGACCGCGCGCACGATGGCGGAGCTTGACAAGTTCCACGTTGACTACTGCGTGGAGTCGTTTGACCCGCGCAGCGTGGCGTGGCTGCGGAAAAACCGCCCCGAGGTCATCCGCGGGCAGCTGAGCTGCAATTTTTTGAAGGATCGCGGCAAGCTGAGCCTGCCGATGGCGTTTGCCACGACGAACCTGCTGGGCAATATCAGTGCGCAGCCGGATTTTGTCGCCTACAAATACGAGGATAAGAAGCAATGGGCACCGCGCCTGTGCCGCAGGCTCTACGGCGCGCAGGGCGTGTACTGGACCATCCGCACGAGGGAGGATCTGGAGCAGGCCGAGCGCGAGGGCGCGATCGCCATTTTCGAGCGGTTTATCCCCTGAGCATTTCGCACTTTGGAAGAGTGGACGAAAGAGGTAAATCCAAAGAAAAAGAAAGAAGGGTTTTATGGCAGAACAGAAAAGGCGCTGGGGTGACCGGCGCGACGCGACGCTGCTGCGGGATACGGATGCGCTGCACTTCATCATGGGCATCATCTATCCCAACCGCGCGGACAACGAGGCATACATCGCCGAGCGCGTGAACCTTGAGCCGATCAAGGCCTACATCGCGGAGAAAAACTACGAGGGCATCCCCTTCAAGTACACATTTTTCCACGTCATCCTGACCGCGCTCGCCAAGACGGTCGTGCTGCGGCCGAAGCTCAACCGCTTCTACGCGAACGAGAACTACTACCAGCGCAACAAGGTGACGGCGGGCTTTGTCATTAAAAAGGAATTTGCCGACGGCAGCGAAGAGGCGATGGCCCTGTTGGAGATAAAGCCTGAGAGCACCATCGATACCATCCATGAAGAGATCCATCAGGAGGTCGCGGCCTGCCGCGAGCAGAAGAAGGTCAACACCACCGACAACAGCATGAACGTGCTCAACAGCCTGCCGCGCTTCCTTTCCAAGGCGGCGGTGCGCTTCATCCGCTGGCTCGACAAGCACGGCTGGTGCCCTGATTTCCTGATCGGCAAGGACCCGAACTACAGCTCGGTGTTTATTTCCAATCTCGGCTCCATTCATCTCAAGAGCGGCTACCACCACCTGACGAACTGGGGCACGAGCTCGCTCTTTTGCGTCATCGGCGAGAAGAAGTGGACGCCGCTGTACGACGAACATGGCCTTGTCGAAATGCGGGAGACGGTCGATCTCGGCCTCACCGTGGACGAGCGCATTGCCGACGGCTACTATTACGCAAAGAGCGTGCGCCTTTTTAAGTATCTGCTGGAGCACCCCGCTCTGCTGGAGCGGCCAATGTCGGAGGAGGTAGACTATGAGTGATACGATCGTAAAGACCCCTTGGAAGGACTATATGGGCGAGGTGCCGATGCACCTTAACTACTTCAACGGCTCCATGTTCGAGGCCGTGGAGCGGATCGCCAGGAAATACCCGGGCAACATTGCCTTCACCTTTATGGGCAAGTCCACGACTTACCGCCAGATGATCCGCGAGATCGAGCAGTGCGCCAAGGCACTCAAGACCATCGGCGTGCGCGAGGGCGACAAGGTGACCATCGCCATGCCGAACTGCCCGCAGGCCATCTATATGTTC
>URCK01000067.1 GCA_900546295.1 uncultured Eubacteriales bacterium
GGCAACCGCCGCCTGCGCTGCGTGGGCGAGCTGCTGCAGAACCAGTTCCGCATCGGCTTTTCCCGCATGGAGCGCGTCATCCGCGAGCGCATGACGATCCAGGATCTCGACATCGTCACCCCGCAGAGCCTCATCAACATCCGCCCCGTCACCGCGGCGATCAAGGAATTCTTCGGCTCGAGCCCTCTGTCCCAGTTCATGGACCAGACGAACCCGCTCGCCGAACTCACGCACAAGCGCCGTCTCTCCGCTCTGGGTCCCGGCGGCCTTTCCCGCGAGCGCGCGAACATGGAAGTGCGAGACGTGCACTACAGCCACTACGGCCGTATGTGCCCGATCGAGACGCCGGAAGGTCCGAACATCGGCCTCATCTCCTATCTTGCGACCTATGCCCGCATCAACGAGTACGGCTTCATTGAGGCACCTTTCCGCAAGGTCGACCACGAGACCTGCCGTGTCACCGATGAGATCGAGTATATGACCGCGGACGTCGAGGACCAGTACATCGTCGGTCAGGCCGCCGAGCCTGTCGATGAGAACGGCTGCCTCGTCAACCAGCGTATCACCTGCCGCCACCGCGACGAGATCGTCGAGGTCGACCGTGACCGCGTCGACTATATCGATATCTCCCCGCGTATGATGGTCTCCATCGCGACGGCGATGATCCCGTTCCTGCCGAACGACGACGCGAACCGCGCCCTGATGGGCGCGAACATGCAGCGCCAGGCCGTTCCTCTGCTCCGCCCCGAGGCGCCGATCGTCGGCACCGGTATGGAGCATAAGATCTGCATGGACTCCGAGGTCGTCATCCTCGCCGAGGGCGACGGCATCGTCACGAAGATGGACGCGCGCGCCATCACCGTCGCCTACGACAACGGTGAGACGAAGGAATACAAGCTCACGAAGTTCCTGCGCTCCAACCACGGCACGTGCATCAACCAGCATCCGATCGTCGACGTCGGCGAGCGCGTGCATGGCCGCCGCCTGAACGAGAACGGCGTGTGGGAAGATCCCACCGTCCTTGCCGACGGCCCCGCGACCGATCAGGGCGAGATCGCTCTGGGCCGCAATATCCTCGTCGGCTTCATGACCTGGGAAGGCTACAACTACGAGGACGCCGTTCTCCTCAACGAGCGCCTCGTCCGCGAGGACTACTATACCTCCATCCACCTCGAGGAGTACGAGCTTGACGCACGCGATACCAAGCTCGGCCCCGAAGAGATCACCCGCGACATCCCCAACGTGGGCGAAGACGCGCTCAAGGATCTCGACGAGCGCGGCATCATCCGCATCGGCGCGGAGGTCCACGCCGGCGATATCCTCGTCGGTAAGGTCACGCCCAAGGGCGAGACCGACCTCACCGCGGAAGAGCGCCTGCTGCGCGCGATCTTCGGTGAAAAGGCGCGCGAGGTGCGCGATACCTCCCTCAAGGTGCCCCACGGCGAGAGCGGCATCGTGGTCGATGCCAAGGTCTTCTCCCGCGAAGCGGGCGACGAGCTCGGCCCCGGCGTGAACATGGTCGTGCGCATCTACATCGCCCAGCGCCGCAAGATCCAGCCCGGCGATAAGATGGCGGGCCGCCACGGCAACAAGGGCGTTGTCTCCCGCATCCTGCCGCAGGAGGATATGCCCTTCATGCCCGATGGTACGCCGCTCGATATCGTGCTGAACCCGCTGGGCGTTCCTTCCCGAATGAACATCGGTCAGGTGCTTGAGGTCCATCTGGGCTATGCCGCCAAGACCCTCGGCTACAAGGTCGCGACTCCGATCTTCGACGGCGCGAGCTACGAGGACATCCGCGAGGAGCTCATCAAGGCCGGTCTCGACCCCGAGGGCAAGAGCTGGCTGTACGACGGCCGCACCGGCGAGCGCTTCGACAACAAGGTCACCGTCGGCTACGTTTACTTCCTCAAGCTGCACCACCTCGTCGACGATAAGATCCACGCCCGTTCCACCGGCCCCTACTCCCTCGTCACCCAGCAGCCGCTCGGCGGTAAGGCGCAGTTCGGCGGCCAGCGCTTCGGTGAAATGGAAGTCTGGGCGCTCGAGGCTTACGGCGCGGCTTATACCCTGCAGGAGATCCTCACGGTCAAGTCCGACGACGTGACCGGCCGTGTGCGTACCTACGAGTCTATCGTCAAGGGCCACAACATCCCGCAGCCCGGCGTGCCCGAGTCGTTCAAGGTTCTTGTCAAGGAGCTTCAGGCCCTGTGCCTCGATGTTCAGGTCCTCGACCGCGACGGCAACCAGATCGAGCTCAAGGAGGATGAGGACGCGATGGATACCTTCAACCTCGCCCGCATGGACGCCGAGGATGACCGCCACCGCAACAATCCCTTCGCTGATGAGGCAGAGCTGGAAGACGCCGGCTTTGAATATGTCGCTGAAGATGAAGTCAACGCCGACTTTGCCGGCGACGATCAGGAAGACTGAGAGAAGGAGGAGCATATAAAATGAGTTACGCAACATTTGACGCGATCAAGATCGGTATCGCTTCTCCGGAGATGATCCGTGAATGGTCCTACGGCGAGGTCAAAAAGCCCGAGACCATCAACTACCGCACCCTCAAGCCCGAGCGCGACGGTTTGTTCTGCGAGCGCATCTTTGGCCCCACCAAGGACTGGGAGTGCCACTGCGGCAAGTATAAGAAGATCCGCTACAAGGGCAAGATCTGCGACCGCTGCGGCGTGGAAGTCACGCGCGCCAAGGTCCGCCGTGAGCGCATGGGCCACATCGAGCTCGCCACGCCCGTTTCCCATATCTGGTATTTCAAGGGCATTCCCTCCCGCATGGGTCTGCTGCTCGACATCAGCCCCCGCATCCTTGAAAAGGTGCTTTATTTCGCCGCCTATATCGTCACCAATCCCGGCGAGACCCCGCTGATGCGCAACCAGATCCTCTCGGAGAAGGAATACCGCGATATGCGCGAGAAGTACGAGGACGATTTCGACGCCGGCATGGGCGCCGAGGCCGTCAAGAAGCTCCTCCAGCAGATCGACCTTGAATCCCTTTCCGAGCAGCTGCACACTGAGCTCAAGAGTGCGAGCGGCCAGAAGAAGGCCCGCATCGTCAAGCGCCTTGAGGTCGTGGACGCCTTCCGCATCTCCGGCAACAAGCCCGAGTGGATGGTCATCGACGTGCTGCCCGTCATCCCGCCCGAGATCCGCCCCATGGTCCAGCTCGACGGCGGCCGCTTTGCGACCTCCGACTTAAACGACCTCTACCGCCGCGTCATCAACCGCAACAACCGCCTGAAGCGCCTCATCCAGCTCAACGCGCCCGACATCATCGTGCGCAACGAGAAGCGCATGCTGCAGGAAGCGGTCGACGCGCTGATCGACAACGGCCGCCGCGGCCGCGCCGTTACCGGCGCGAACAACCGCGCGCTCAAGTCCCTTTCCGACATGCTCAAGGGTAAGCAGGGCCGCTTCCGCCAGAACCTGCTCGGTAAGCGTGTTGACTACTCCGGCCGTAGCGTTATCTGCGTCGGCCCTGAGCTCAAGATCTACCAGTGCGGTGTGCCCAAGGAAATGGCACTCGAGCTGTTCCGCCCCTTCATTATGAAGAAGCTTGTCGAGGACGGCGCCGCCAACAACATCAAATCCGCCAAGAAGATGGTCGACAAGGGCCGTGCCGAGGTCTGGGACGCGCTCGATGTCGTCATCAAGGATCATCCCGTCATGCTCAACCGCGCGCCGACGCTCCACCGCCTCGGTATTCAGGCGTTTGAGCCGGTGCTGGTCGAGGGCCGCGCCCTCAAGCTCCACCCGCTGAACTGCACCGCGTTCAACGCGGACTTCGACGGCGATCAGATGGCCATTCACGTCCCCCTGTCCGCCGAGGCGCAGGCGGAGGCCCGTATTCTCATGCTCTCTGCGAACAACCTCCTGCGTCCGCAGGATGGCGGCCCCGTCACGGTGCCGACGCAGGATATGGTCCTCGGTTCCTACTACCTCACCTTCGAGCGCTTTGAAAACGGCGTTTCCCAGATGGACAACGACGAGTTCTGGCCGCAGGACATCGACTTTGCCTTCGCCGGCAAGCGCTATGATGAGCTGAGCGAAGAGGAGCGGGCCTCCGTCCACCTCAACGTCTACCGCGACGAGGACGAGGCCATGCTTGCCTACAACAACCACCTCATCGGCATCCACCAGCCCATCCTTGTCCGCGCGACCAAGCAGCTGCCGGACGGCACGATGGGCAGCAAGGTCGTGCGCGCTACCATCGGCCGCATCATTTTCAACCGCAACGTCCCGCAGGACCTCGGCTTTGTCACGCGCGTGGACGAAAACGGCCAGCCGACCGAGAACTACTTCGACTACGAGATCACAGACGTCTGCGGCAAGAAGCTGCTCGGAAAGATCGTCGACCGCACGATCAAGATGCACAACTTCACGATCGCGGCCGAGGTGCTCGATAACATCAAGGCGACGGGCTATAAGTTCTCTACCCTTGCCGCCATCACCATCTCCGTTGCGGATATGACCATCCCGCCGGAGAAGTACACCCTCATCGCCGAGACCGAACATCGCGTTGTCGACATCGAAGACCAGTTCAAGATGGGCTTCATGACCGAGGATGAGCGCTACCGCGCCGTCGTGCGCGAGTGGGAGAAGACCACGGCCGACGTTACCGATGCCCTGCAGCGCAACATGGACCGCTACAACCCCGTCTTCATGATGGCGGACTCCGGCGCCCGTGGTTCGATGAAGCAGATCCGTCAGCTGACCGGTATGCGCGGCCTGATGGCCAATACCGCCGGTAAGACGATCGAGATCCCCGTCAAGGCAAACTTCCGCGAGGGCCTTTCCGTCCTTGAATACTTTACCTCTTCCCGAGGCGCCCGTAAGGGCCTTGCCGATACGGCGCTTCGTACCGCAGACTCCGGTTACCTGACCCGCCGAATGGTCGACGTCTGCCAGGACGTCATCATCCGCTCCGACGACTGCGGCGCAACGCGCGGCATCATGATCGGCGAGATCAGCGAGAACGGCCAGATCATCGAAAAGTTCTCCGAGCGCGTCAACGGCCGTTACCCGGTCAACGACGTTCTCAAGCCCGGTACGGATGAGGTGCTCATCTCCAAGGATCACATGATGACCCCCGAGGATGCCGACCTCATGGAGAAGTTCGACATCCACACCGTCGAGATCCGCACCGTGCTCACCTGTAAGGCGCACAGCGGCGTCTGCGCAAAGTGCTACGGCATGAACCTTGCCACCTCCAAGCCTGTCGGCCCCGGCGAGGCGGTCGGTATCATCGCGGCGCAGTCCATCGGCGAACCCGGTACCCAGCTGACGATGCGAACCTTCCACAGCGGCGGCGTTGCGGGCGGCGATATCACGCAGGGTCTTCCGCGAGTCGAAGAACTGTTTGAGGCGCGCCGTCCCAAGAAGATGGCGACCCTCTCCGAGATCTCCGGTAAGGTCCGCTTCGAGGAAGCCACCAAGGGCAGCCTCCTCAACATCATCGTCACCGCAGACGACGGTGACAGCCGCATCTACTCCGTGCCCCACACGGGCCTGCGCGTGAAGGACGGCGACGTGATCGCCAAGGGCACGCAGCTGCAGGAGGGCGCTCTGTCCCCGCACGATATCCTGCGCATCCGCGGCACTTCCTCCGTCCACGACTACCTCATTCAGGAAGTCCTCAAGGTCTACCGTCAGCAGGGCGTTGACATCAACGATAAGCATATCGAGGTCATTGTCCGCCAGATGATGCGCAAGGTGCGCGTCGAGGAGTCCGGCGACACCAACCTGCTCTCCGGCTCGATGGTCGATCTGCTCGAGTATGAGGACGCCAACGAGGAGATCCGCGCGCGCAACGCCGCGGGCGAGGTCAACGCCGAGACCGGCGAGAAGCTGCAGGAGGCTGTTGCCACGCAGCTGCTCATGGGTATCACAAAGGCCTCTCTTGCGACCGACAGCTGGATGTCCGCCGCCTCCTTCCAGGAGACGACCAAGGTCCTGACCGAAGCCGCCATCAAGGGCAAGGTCGACCACCTCGTCGGCCTGAAGGAGAACGTCATCATCGGTAAGCTCATCCCCGCCGGCGCGGGCCTGACCGCCTACCGCGACTTCGCTGAGGAGATCGTCCCCGATCCCGAAAAGCCTGAGGAGGAGCCGCACGAGCCGCGCGTCATCACGAACGCCGTCGAAGTGTGAAAAAGCTCCCCTGAAAGCCACTGAATCAAAAAAGGCGCGGTCCGCATTGGACCGCGCCTTTTTCACCGCTTGCGGCGCAGGAGGAGAAGACCGGATTTGCCGCAAGCGCGCGAATGCGCGCCGCGCGGCGCGGAACGCACAAAAAAAGCGGAGAAAAAGCTGCCGTTTCAGCGATAATTTTGTGGAAGAGGGCACAAAAAACGCTTGACGGCTTGTGTCCTCCATGGTATAATTTCAACTTGCGTGGGTATGTCCCACGGAATTTGTCATACCGTCAGGAGGGACCTGCCGTGACGCCGGATCTGTCCACATGCCGCAAGGTTGCGGGCATCAAGCAGACGATGCGTGCACTGCGGGAACACCGCGCGGAAAAATTATATCTTGCCTGCGACGCAGACCCTGCCGTTCTCGAGCCTATCGAGGCGCTCGGGCGCGAAGAGGGCATCGAGATCGACGATCGCGCCACAATGGCGCAGCTCGGTCACTGTGCCGGCATCGCCGTCGGCGCGGCTGTGATCGCGGTCTTGCGCGAATAAGGTTTTTTCGGGATATTTTCCCAATATCCTGTAAAAAATATATATCAACATCATTTCAGGAAAGGAGAAACAAGAATGCCTACTTTTAACCAGTTGGTTCGCAAGGGCAGACAGCAGTCGACTTACAAGTCCAACTCCCCGGCTCTGCAGTATGGTCTTAACACGCTGAAGAACAAGGAGACCGACCTCGCCTCTCCCCAGAAGCGTGGCGTTTGCACCGCAGTTCGTACTGCGACCCCGAAGAAGCCGAACTCCGCTCTTCGTAAGATCGCCCGTGTCCGCCTCACCAATGGCTATGAGGTCACCGCTTACATCCCCGGCGTCGGTCATTCCCTGCAGGAGCACTCTGTGGTTATGATCCGCGGCGGCCGTGTCAAGGACCTCCCCGGTGTGCGTTACCACATCATCCGCGGCACTCTGGACGCTCAGGGCGTGCAGGGCCGTATGCAGTCCCGTTCCAAGTACGGCGCCAAGCGCCCGAAGCAGAAGTAAGGCTGCGACCTTGAAATGAGCTTTGCCGAAAAGGTTTGATATATATTGTCATTCACCTCTTTGGCAGGCCGGAACACGATGGGGGAGAGCCCCATTCGCGAGTACCTATGATTTCTAAATTATAAGAAGGAGGGAAGCAAAGTGCCCAGAAGAGGTAATGTTCCCAAGAGAGAAGTTCTGCCCGATCCCATGTACAACAGCATTCTGGTGACCAAGCTCGTCAACAGCGTCATGCTCGACGGCAAGAAGGGTGTCGCTCAGAAGGTCGTTTACAGCGCCTTCGATATGATCAAGGACAAGACCGGCAACGAGCCTCTCGATGTTTTCAACCAGGCCATGGAGAATATCATGCCCAGCCTGGAGACCAAGTCCCGCCGCGTCGGCGGTGCCACCTATCAGGTGCCGATGGAGGTCCGTCCCGCCCGTCGTCAGACCCTCGGTCTGCGTTGGCTGACGGCCTATGCCCGTGCCCGTGGTGAGCGCACCATGGCCGAGCGCCTGGCTGGCGAGATCATGGATGCCGCCAACAACAGCGGTAATGCCGTGAAGAAACGCGAAGATACCCACAAGATGGCCGAATCCAACAAGGCATTCGCCCACTTCCGCTGGTAACGGAGGAACGAGAGAATTATGGCAAGAAAAGTCTCTCTGGAAAACACCAGAAATATCGGCATTATGGCCCATATCGATGCCGGCAAGACGACGACCACCGAGCGTATCCTCTACTACACCGGCGTCAACTACAAGATCGGCGAGACCCACGACGGTACCGCCACGATGGACTGGATGGCGCAGGAACAGGAGCGTGGTATCACCATCACCTCCGCTGCCACCACCTGCTACTGGAAGGGCAGCAAGAACCAGTTCCCGCAGACCCGCCTGAACATCATCGACACCCCGGGCCACGTCGACTTCACTGTTGAGGTCGAGCGCTCCCTGCGCGTTCTGGACGGCTCTGTGACCGTTCTCTGCGCCAAGGGCGGCGTCGAACCCCAGTCTGAAACGGTCTGGCGTCAGGCCGATAACTACAAGGTCCCCCGCATGATCTACGTCAACAAGATGGACATCATGGGCGCGGACTTCTACAACGTGCTGCACATGATCCACGACCGTCTCAAGTGCAACGCTGTCCCCATCCAGCTGCCGATCGGCTCTGAAGATACCTTCAAGGGCATCATTGACCTCGTGGAGATGGACGCTGACATCTACTACGACGAGCTCGGCAAGGACATGCGCGTTGAGGAGATCCCCGAGGACATGATGGAGCTCGCTCAGGAGTATCACACCAAGCTGATCGATGCTTGCGCCGACCTGAATGACGAGATCATGGAGCTGGCGCTCGAAGAGAAGCCCGTTCCTCAGGACCTCATCCGCAAGACCATCCGTCAGGCCACCATCGACAACAAGATGGTCCCTGTCACCTGCGGTACCTCTTACAAGAACAAGGGCGTTCAGAAGCTTCTGGACGCGATCGTCGACTACATGCCGTCCCCCGTGGATATCCCCGCGATCGACGGTGTGAACCCCGATACCGGTGAGGAAGATGTCCGTCACGCGGACGATAACGCTCCGTTCTCCGGTCTCGCGTTCAAGATCGCGACCGACCCGTTCGTCGGCCGTCTGTCCTTCGTTCGTGTGTACTCCGGTATTCTCAATACCGGCACCGCCGTTCTCAACTCCACCAAGCATCAGAGAGAGCGCATCGGCCGTATCCTTCAGATGCACGCCAACCACCGCGAAGATATCGAGTGCTGCTACGCCGGCGATATCTGCGCTGTCATCGGCCTGAAGAACACCACCACCGGTGATACCCTCTGCGATGAAAAGGCTCCCATTATCCTCGAGTCCATGGAGTTCCCCGAGCCTGTTATCCGCGTCGCCATCGAGCCTAAGACCAAGGCCGGTCAGGAAAAGATGGGCGTTGCGCTGATGAAGCTTGCCGAGGAAGACCCCACGTTCCGCACCTACACCGACGAAGAGACGGGTCAGACCATCATCGCCGGTATGGGCGAGCTCCATCTGGAAATCATCGTCGACCGTCTGCTCCGCGAGTACAAGGTCGAGGCGAACGTCGGCGCTCCCCAGGTCGCCTACAAGGAGACCATCACCAAGGCTGTCGATCAGGATACTAAGTACGCCCGTCAGAGCGGTGGTAAGGGTCAGTACGGTCACGTCAAGATTCACGTCGAGCCCAACGAGTCCGGCAAGGGTTACGAGTTTGTCAACGCCCTCGTCGGCGGCGCGATTCCCAAGGAATACGTTCCCGCGATCGATGCCGGTATTCAGGGCGCCATGCTCTCCGGTGTTCTCGCCGGTTACCCGGTCGTCGACGTTAAGGTCACGCTGTACGATGGTTCTTACCACGAGGTCGACTCCTCCGAAATGGCGTTTAAGATCGCCGG
>URCK01000068.1 GCA_900546295.1 uncultured Eubacteriales bacterium
AGATTCCATTTTTTGAATTATTCACCGACTTTTCGCCGGATTTTGACCTGCGCGTGCCGCTCAACGCTGCGATGGTCACCAATATGGTGCTCGAGCCGGAAAAGCGCACGATGACGCTTGATATGACCGTGCGCGCGGAGATGACCGACTCCACGCGCGAGACGGTCGAGCAGATGCTCGCGCGCAGCTATGATCTAAAGCGCGTGGACATCCGCGTCAAATCGACGGCGGAAGCCTTTCCCGATATGACGAAAAATGCGGGGCGCAAGGTGAGCGGCAGCGGCAGCGTCATCATGGGACGCGAGATCGCAAAGGGGAGGGTGCTCCCCATCAGCGAGCTGACGCCCAAGGCCGGTCACGTCGTCGTCGAGGGCAAGGTTTTCAAGTTCGACTGCCACGAAACGCGCCGCGCGGGCGTGTGGACGATGCTGCTTGAGATGACGGATTACGAGGGCTCGCTCATCATCCGCCGGAGTCTTCCGGAGCGCGAGGCGGTCGAGCTGAACGGCAAGATCGCCAATGGCATGTGGCTGCGCGTCAGCGGGCGCATGGAGCTTTCCTTCGACGGCAAAGACATGCAGCTCAATCCGCAGGACATCATGCAGATCGAGCACGAGGAGCGCAAGGACACGGCGGAAGAAAAGCGCGTGGAGCTGCATCTGCATACGCGCATGTCCAACATGGACGCGCTGACCGACACGGCAGCCGCCGTCAAGCGCGCGATCAAGTGGGGAATGCCCGCCATCGCCATCACCGACCACGGCGTGGCGCAGAGCTTCCCGGACGCCTGGCATACCGGAGAGGGTAAAATAAAACTCCTTTACGGCTGCGAGGGCTATTTTCTCAACAATATCGACGACCGCATCGCCGTACACGGACCGCAGGACGGCGACTTTTCAAGTGAGATCTGCTGTTTCGACATTGAAACGACGGGCCTCAAGGTCGCGACTGACGCCATCACCGAGATCGGCGCCGTCATCTTAAAGAACGGCGAGATCGTCGACACCTTCCAGACCTTTGTCGACCCCGAGCGCAGGCTTTCGCCCGAGATCATCGGCCTCACCGGCATCACGGACGAGATGCTGCGCGGTGCGCCGAAATTAGAGGACGCGCTGCACGCCTTCCTCAAATTTGCGGGTGAGCGTCCTCTCGCCGCGCACAACGCGGAGTTCGATATCAGCTTCATCCGCGCGGGCTGCAAAAAGTGCGGCATTCCCTTCGAGCCGACGTATCTCGACTCGCTCATCTTTGCGCAGAACCTCCTGCCGGAGCTTTCCAAGCACAAGCTTGATATCGTGGCCGACCACTTGCAGCTTCCGCAGTTCAACCACCACCGCGCCTCGGACGACGCGGTGCCCGTTGCGCAGATGCTCGTGAAGTTTTTCGCCATGCTCGAAGCGCGCGGCGTTACGCGCCTTCAGCAGATCAACGACGAGATGACAAAGCTCCGCCCGCTGGGCGCAAAGCGCAACCGCTTCCCAAAGCACATCATCCTCATCGCAAAGAACAAGGTCGGTCTCAAAAATCTCTACCAGCTCATTTCGGCATCGAACCTCAAGTATTTCAAGCGCGTGCCGACCATCCCGAAAAGCGAGCTCATCGCGCACCGCGAGGGCTTGATCGTTGGTTCCGCCTGCGAGGCAGGCGAGCTGTTCCGCGCCATCATCGACCACAAGGATTGGAACGAGCTCAAGCGCATCGCCTCGTTTTACGATTTTCTTGAGATCCAGCCCCTGTGCAACAACCGCTTTCTGGTGCGCGACGGCACGGTGCGCGACGACGAGGACCTCAAGAACTTCAACCGCACAGTCGTAAAGCTCGGCGAAGAGCTCGGCAAACCCGTTTGCGCGACGGGCGACGTCCATTTTCTCGACCCTGAGGACGAGGTCTACCGCCACATCCTGCTTGCGTCGAAGAAATTTGCCGACGCGAACGAACCTGTGCCGCTCTACTTCCGAACGACCGACGAAATGCTCAAGGAATTCGACTATCTCGGCAAAGAAAAAGCCTATGAGGTCGTCGTGACCAACACGCGCGCCATCGCCGAGCAGGTGGAGGACATTGAGCTTCTGCCCAAGGGCAAGCTCTTCCCGCCGCGCCTTGAAAACTCCGAGGAAGACCTCAACCGCATGGTCTGGGACAAGGCGCATGCGCTCTACGGCGACGAGCTGCCGCAGCTCATCGTCGACCGATTGAACATCGAGCTGGGCGGCATCCTCGGCAAGTACGACGTCGTTTATATGTCGGCGCAGAAGCTCGTGCAGCGCTCGCTCGAGTGCGGCTATCTCGTCGGCTCGCGAGGCTCGGTCGGCTCGTCGCTTGTTGCATACATGGCGGGTATCACCGAGGTCAACGCCCTGCCGCCGCACTATCGCTGCCCCAAGTGCCGCAACGTGGAGTTCCACGGCGGCGAGTACGGCTGCGGCGCGGATATGCCCGACAAGATGTGCCCCGTCTGCGGCACAAAATACGTCAAGGACGGCTTTGACATCCCGTTTGAGACCTTCCTCGGCTACGGCGGCGGCAAGGTGCCGGATATCGACCTGAACTTCTCGGGCGAATATCAGGCGCGCGCGCATGCGCACGCGGTCGAGATGTTCGGAAAGACCCAGGTCTTCCGCGCGGGCACGATCGGTACGCTCGCGGAAAAGACGGCCTACGGCTTCGTCAAAAAATACGTCGAGGAAAACGGCATCGCCGCGGGCAATGCCGAGATCGACCGCCTGACGGCGGGCTGCGTTGGCGTGCGCCGCACGACGGGTCAGCACCCCGGCGGCCTCGTCGTCGTGCCGGACGATATGGACATTGAGGATTTCTGCCCCGTCCAGCACCCTGCGGACGACCCCGAGAGCGAAACGATCACCACGCACTTTGAATATCACTGCATGGAGGATAATCTCCTCAAGCTCGATATGCTCGGCCACGATGACCCGACGATGATCCGAATGCTGGAGAACATCACGGGCGTCAACGCCCGTGAGATCCCGCTTGACGACGCCGACACCATGTCGATCTTCATCTCGTCCAAGATCCTCGGCTACGAGAACGACGAGGTGCTCGGCCCCACGGGCGCCGTCGCCATACCGGAGTTCAACACACGCTTCACGCGCCAGATGCTCGTGGACACCCAGCCGAAGGACTTTAATACCCTTCTGCGCCTCTCCGGTTTCTCCCACGGAACGGACGTGTGGCTCGGCAACGCGAAGGATCTGATCGTCAGCGGCACGGCGAGCGTTCTGGAGACTGTCGGCTGCCGTGACGATATCATGCTCTATCTCATCTCGATGGGGCTTGACCCGAAGATGAGCTTCAAGACCATGGAGGCCGTCCGAAAGGGCAAGGTCAAAGCCGGCAAGGCAGGGGACTGGCCGATGTGGGTCGAGGAAATGCGCAAGCACGATGTACCGGAGTGGTACATCGAGTCGCTTGCGAAGATCGGCTACCTCTTCCCGAAAGCGCACGCGGTCGCCTACGTCATGATGGCGTTCCGCATCGCGTGGTTCAAGGTGCATGAGCCGCTTGCATTCTATGCGACCTTCTTCTCCATCCGCGCCAAGGCATTCGACGCTGCCGAGTGCTGCAAGGATGCCGACGCGCTGCGCCGCCGCATCCGCGAGATCGAAAACAACAAGGACGCCACCGCCGTCGAGCAGGATCTGATGACGACGCTTGAAGTCTGCTACGAATTCTGCCTGCGCGGCTTCCACTTTGAGCCCATCGACATTTACCGGAGCGACGCAACAAAGTTCATCGTCACGGAGAACGGGCTTCTTCCGCCGTTCACGTCCGTGCGCGGCCTCGGCGAGACCGCCGCGCTTGATACAGTCGAGAAGCGAAAGGGAAAGACCTTTACATCTGTTGAAGAGTTTTCCATGTGCTGCAACAAGCTTTCGCAGACACACATCGACCAGCTGCGCGCCCTCGGCGCGTTCGCGGGGCTGCCGGAAACGAGCCAGCTGACGCTGTTCTGACGCGTCCGGCAGCAGAAACATATGAAAAGGGACATTCTCTCATGTGAGAGAATGTCCCTTTTTTGTCGCTTCCTTCCTCGTCGGTGTTCGCTTATTTGACGCTTTCCCAGAAGGATTCATGCTCGCTCGTGCCGCCGTCGTCGAAAAAGGCGTGGAACGCCGCGTCCACCGCACTGTGGCTGAAGTCGCTGTAGATGCCGACGGTTTCCATGCCTTCATAGAAGCGGACATTCTCCGCACTGTGGCTGGGAGAAGCGTCGTAAGCGGCGGCCAGCGCCTTGGCGCGGGAGAGATCGTCGCGCGCGCCGTCCAAATCGCCGCCGTTGTACTTGAGCCGCGCGAGCGCTGCGTGCGAGGCCGCGCTGATCTTATCGAGCTCGCTGACGGAATCTCCTTTTCTGAGACCTGCAAGCATCGAATGCTTCCACTGCAAAATGTCGATCACCGAGTGGAGGTCTCCTCTCGCCTCAAATACGTTGGCGAAACCGTCGCACACGCGCACGAGCGACATGACCGCGCGCAGCAATGCCATGGAAAGATACGGTACGCCCTCCTCACGCCGTTCCTTCACGCCTGCGAGCAGACAGCCGATCTGATCGTCGAGCAGGCCGCAGGCGTTGTTCTCCTTGAAGAGAGCGAGCGCGCGTTCCCAGTCCTCCATGTCGAGCAGCACGTTCGCCATGTCGAGCCGGAGTGACATTTCGCTGATCTCCGGGTCGCTGTTTTGTGAAAGCAGGCGGATGGCATGCGATAGCAGGTCGAGCGAACGGCTCTGCATCTTCTTGTCCTGCCGCTTGAGACCTGCCATCTCAAAAAGCTTGGCGCATTCGTAGATGACGCCGAAGGTGTTCGGGAATTTTTGCAGCGCCTTTTCCGCCTCGGCAATGCCCTCATCATAATTGTCCTCGCGGCGCAGGCGCTTCATGCGCTCGACGATGCTCTTGCGGTCGTTCGCGCGCAGCCGGTAGCCGAGCAGCGCATCGACCGAGAGGTCAAAGAAGTCGGCAAGCTCCATCAGCATTGGAATTTCCGGCAGGCTCTGCCCCTGCTCCCATTTGCTCACTGCCGCGACGGAGACGCCCATCGCTTCGGCGAGCTGTTCCTGCGTCAGCCCCTTCTGCTTGCGGTAAAAACGGATCTGGTCTGCAATACGGTTTTCCATCCTGTGCTCCTTTCGCGTGTCCTTACGGATATTTTTTCTTTTGCTGTGAGCCCAGTATAGCGCCAGAGGCGGCAAAAGGACAGTGATCGGTGGTAGAATCGGTAGAAATATTTTTTAACCGCAGGTTGAATTTGCCTGTACCAAGACGACAATAAGACCTGCCTTTCGGCAGGTCTTATTCTTTCCTTATAGACCCAGTTCCACCGCGCGGCGCAGGCGGACTTTGCCGTCGAGCGCTTCGTCGATCGTGTGGATGAGCGATTCGCGGTCGCGGTTGAGCGTACCGCCGAGGGGGAGGTAGTTCGAGGCGTGGTTCGAGCGGAAGACGCTGCCCTCAGAGTCGATATGCTCTAAGAAGAGGCGCGTTTCCGTCATCAGCTCGGTGGGGTTCATCATCCGGAACTCGCCGCGCTCGATCCAGTCGTGCAGGGGAGTGCCGGAGTAGACGCGCAGCGTGAGGAAGGCGATATAGTCCGGCTTCATGCGCGACACGGCCTTTGCCGTGTCGATGGCGTGAGCGCGCCAGTCGCCATTCGCGCCCGCCATGCCGTTGATGGCAGTGACGGAGGTGGCGATGCCCGCCTCCTTGCAGCGGATGGTGTTTACGACCGTTTCCTCCGCCGTGACGCCCTTGCAGAACTTTTCAAGCAGTGCCTCGTTGCCGCTTTCCAGGCCGATGTAGACGATGCCGAGCCCGTGCTCGCGCAGCGTGCGCAGCTCCTCGTCGGTCTTGCGCATGATGGCCTTGGTCGTGGCGTAGGCCGCGACGCGCCTGCACTTGGGAAAGTTGTCGCGGATATAGTCGAGAACGGTCAAAAGATAGTCCATCGGCAGGATCAGCGCGTCGCCGTCGGCGAGGAAGATTTTTTCGATATAGTCCGCGTAGGCGCGGGACTCGGCAAGGTCCGAGAGCACCTGCTCGATGGGGTTGATGGAGAACTTCTTGTCCTTATACATCGTGCAGAAGGCACACTTGTTGTGGCTGCATCCGAGCGTGCACTGCACGATGAGGCTGCGCGCCTCGCTGGGGGGACGGTAAACGGCTCCGGAATAGTGCATACTGCCTCCTTCTTACTGCGCCAGCTTGCCCTGGCACTTGTCCATGAAGCGATCCACGGTGATGACGGCGCGCTGGTGCGTGCCCTCGCCGATGAGACCGGCGGCGTCGGTGGCGACTGCCTTGAAGTCGATCATCTTGCCATTTGCGGAAATGGCCGTGACCTCAACGGTGACAGTGACCTCCATGCCGACGGGGGAGGGGGAAACGTGCGCCATGTCGACCTTCGTGCCGACGGTGCTCTTGCCCTCGGGCAGCTCCTGCTGGAGGTAGGTGAAGGCGGCGTTCTCGACCATGGCGACGAGGTAGGGCGTGCCGAAGACCGGGAGGCCGCCGCTGCCGAGCGCGGCCGCGGTCATGTCCTCCGTGACGATTTTCTTGACGGTAAAAGTATCTCCGATGTTCATAAGGTTGACTCCTTTGCTTGTAATTACTTTGCGGCCTTGACCTTGATCCAGAGCCTGCTCAGCTCGCGCATGAGGATCTGGTTGTCGTGGAACATCTCGTCCTTATCGTAGCCGCTGCGCGGAAGGTAGGCGGCGTTTTCGGCGTAGAGGTCCTCGGACGTGGTCATTTCTTCAAATACTTCCGCGTTGGGAGAAGTATAACCCACCGTTTCGGTGTTGTCAAACGCGGCTTCGTAGGTGAGCATATAGTTGATGAACTCGTGGGCAAGCTTCGGGTTCTCGGCGTTTGCGGGAATGACCATCGCGTCACACCAGATGTTCGTGCCCTGCGAGGGCATATAGAAGCTCATATCCTCGTTCTCGTCGAGAATGACGGTCGCATCGCCGGAGTAGACGACGGCGATGTCCTTATAGCCATTCATCATGCTGTCGATGACCTCGTCGGTGACATAGACGGGGGACATCGTGTTGTTCATTTGCAGCAGCCACTCGTAGGCGGCGTTGATCTCGTCGGGATCCTCGGTGTTCATCGAGTAGCCCAGCGCCTTGAAGGCCATCATGAACGAGTCGCGCTCAGAGTCGTAGATGTAGATGTGACCGGCGTAGTCGGTGTCACGCAGGATCTCCCAGCCCTCGCGCTCCACGGTCTCGGGATCGACGTTCTCATGGTTGTAGACAAGGCCGACGCTGCCCCAGAAGTAGGGGATGGAGAAGGTGTTGTCGGGGTCGTAGCTCATGCCGAGCACCGCCTCATCCATGTTTTCCATGTTCGGAATGAGGCTCTTGTCGATCTTCTGGAGGTAGTCCTCCTTCATCAGGCGCTCAATCATGTAGTCCGAGGGGATGACTACATCGTAGCGGTCGCCCGCCATGAGCTTGGTGTACATCATCTCATTGGAGTCGAAGTTTTCGACGATGACGCGCACGCCGAACTGCTTTTCAAAGTCGGAGATGACATTCTCGCCGAGGTACTCGCCGGGGAGGTAGAGCTTGAGGACATTGCTGCCGTACTTCTCGATGGCCTCGGCGCTCTTGCGGCTTTGCGCGATGCCCACGCCGGCAATGCCGCCGACGATGGCAAGCACCAGCACGGCCGCAACGGCGGCGACGGCCTTGCGGCTCACGCCGCGCCCGGCGCCGTCCCTGCCGCGCTTTTCACGCAGGATCGGCACGATGTTCACAACGCCAAGCGCCAGCGTGATGAGCAGGATCACGATGGTGGAGAGGGCGTTGATCGAGGGATTGACGCGCTTGGACATCGTATAGACGAGGATCGAGATGTTGCTCACGCCGTTGCCCGTCGTAAAGTAGGAGATGACGAAGTCATCGAAGCTCATCGTAAAGGCGATGAGCGCACCGGAGACGATGCCGGGCTTGATCTGCGGGACGATGACCTTCGTGAGCGCCTGAAAGGGCGTTGCGCCAAGGTCCATCGCCGCGTCGATGAGGTTGGGGTCAAGCGAGCGGAGCTTGGGCGTGACGGAGAGCATCACATAGGGAATGCAGAACATGATGTGCGCGAGCAGGAGCGTGCCGAAGCCCTTTTTGACGGAGAGCACGCTGAAAAACATCAGAAGCGAGATGGCCGTGACGATATCGGGGTTCATCACGGGCAGGTCGTTGATGCGCTCGACCATCTTCTGCACGACCTTGCGGGACTTCGAAAGGCCGATGGCCGTGATCGTGCCGACGACGGTGGAGACAACGGTGGCAATAAGGGCGATGATGACCGTATAGAGCACGGCCTCCATCATCGTCGAGTCTGCGAACATCTTTTCATACCAGCGCAGCGAGAAGCCGCTGAACTTGGTGAGCGAGCGGGAATCGTTGAAGGAAAAGACGATGATATAGAGGATGGGGAGGTAGAAGAAGAGCATCGTGAGGATCAGGATGATCTTCGAGGCGGCAGAGTGCTTCTTTTTCATGCGCTTCTCACTCCTTTCCCTGCGAGGCGACCTGCACGTCCGCCTTGCGCGTGAGCCACATCGAGATCATGATGATGACCGCCATGATGAGCGAGATGGCAGAGCCGAAGTTCCAGTCGCCGGAGGTGAGGAACTGGGATTCGATAATGTTGCCGACGAGAACATACTGTCCGCCGCCGAGGAGCTTGGGGATGAAGAAGCTTGACACCGCGGGGAGGAAGACGAGCGTGATGCCCGAGATGACGCCGGGGAGCGAGAGCGGCAGCGTGACGCGCAGGAAGGCCTGCACCGGCGTTGCGCCGAGGTCGTTCGCCGCCTCGAGCAGGCTCTTGTCCATCTTGTCAAGGGAGGTGTGGATCTGTAAGATCATGAAGGGGATGAAGTTATAGACCATGCCGAGGATGACGGCAAAGCTCGTGTGGATCATCGAAGCAGGGCCGATGCCAAACCACGAGAGAATGGTGTTGAGCACGCCCTCATCCTGCAAAATGCCCATCCATGCATAGGTGCGCACGAGCATATTGACCCACGTGGGCATGGTGATGAGCAGGATCAGGATGGTGCTGCTGCGGCTGCTGCGCTGAGCGATGACATAGGCGATGGGATAGCCCAGCGCAATGCAGATGAGCGTTGTGATCACGGCGATATAGAGAGATCTCAGCAGCACGTCCATAAAGACCTTGTCCGTGACGAAACGGGCAAAGTTTTCAAAGGTGAACTGGAACGTGAGCACGGAGTTTCCGGAGGTCGTGAACGCATAGAGCACGATGAGCAGCATCGGCGCGACCACGATCGCAAGGATCCATGCGATGTAGGGATAAGTCATGGAACGAAAGTGCTTCACCACTGGCCCTCCTTTTTCATCACGTGGATGTCCTCGGGACGGAAGACAAGACCGACCTGTTCACCCTCTTCATAGGCGTGGGTGGTGGAGACCTTGTACTCGTAGCCCTCGGTGGAGAAGGTCACATC
>URCK01000069.1 GCA_900546295.1 uncultured Eubacteriales bacterium
AGGACACCGTCACGACGCTCAACGCGCTGCTTGCGAACCTGCGCGCAGCAGGTCTGCTCGCAACGTAAGCAAAGGCGGTGCGGCACATGCCGCGCCGCCATACATATTAAATAAGAAGGTGAGCCTCATTTCCTACCGGGTCTGCGTTTACGCCATCTGTAAAAATGAGTCGCAATTTGTCGAGCGTTTCATGGACTCCGTATCCGAGGCGGATGATGTCTGTGTGCTCGACACCGGCTCGACGGACGATACCGTTGAAAGGCTGCGCGCCTACGGCGCACGCGTTGCACAGAAGGTCATCGCGCCCTGGCGCTTTGACGCAGCGCGCAACGAATCGCTGACGCTCATCCCCAAGAGTGCCGACCTCTGCTGCTGCATCGACCTTGACGAGCAGTTCCGCCCCGGCTGGCGCAAAAAGCTGGAGGGAGCGTGGCAGCCGGATGCAACTCGCGCCCGCTACCGCTACACATGGAGCTTTCTGCCCGACGGGCGCGAGGGCTGCGTGTTCTGGGCGGATAAGATCCACAAAAACGGCTGCTACCGCTGGAAGGGCGCGGTACACGAGGTGCTGGAATACACCGGCGAGGGCTCAGAGCAATTTGTCGACGCCGAGGGTGTGCAGCTCGACCACCATCCCGACCTCAGCAAATCGCGCGGGCAATATCTGCCGCTTCTGGAGCTTGCGGTGCGTGAAGAGCCGGACAACGACCGAAACCGCCACTACCTCGGGCGGGAATATATGTTCCGCGGTGAATGGGCGCGCGCCGCCGCCGTGCTGAAAGAACACCTTGCGATGCCGAGCGCCGTCTGGCGCGACGAGCGCTGCGCCTCGATGCGCTACATCGCGCGCTGTCTGCGGCAGCTTGGGCGTGAGGACGAGGCTGCGCTCTGGCTGCACCGCGCCGTTGCCGAAGCGCCGCATCTGCGCGAGCCGTACCTTGAATTTGCAGACCTGCTCTACGCGCAGCAGGACTGGTGCGGCGTTATTTTTATGGTAAATCGCGCGCTCACGATCACGGAACGGCCGCGCACCTACATCTGTGAACCCTTCGCCTGGGGAAGCTACCCCTACGACCTGCTCTCGCTCGCCTACGACCGCACGGGACAGACGCAGCGCGCCCTCATCTGTGCCGAGCAAGCGCTGGCGAGCGCGCCGCAGGACGAACGCTTGCAGAAAAACTGCGCGCTGCTGCGGGCGAAATGGCAGGAGGAAAGGCGGATTTAGCGCCTTTCCTCCTATTTTTGTTGATTTTTCCGCCGCTCTGTGATATTTTGTTAAGGATTCTGAGTAGGGAGCAAGGGCAATGGCGCTTTGCAAGCGCGATGCGCCCGAGCCGCGCAAGTCCCCGCCGCGACCTATAAATGGTACAGCAACCATGATCCCGACCGCAACGATCCGCTGCGGTTTATTTTACGATGCAACGGCGTTGCATTTCCCGACACGCCGGAGGAGGAGAAATGAACAGAGATGAAATGTATTTATCGCTCGGTGTGAGCGAGAAGGTGCTCGCCTTCGGCGAGACCGTGCTCGATGAGCTCAAACCCCGCTTTGCCGAGATCGACAAGATCGCCGAGCTCAATCAGGTGAAGGTCATCGCCGCGATGCAGGAAAACCGCGTAAACGCGACGCACTTTGCCGCCTCCACCGGCTACGGCTACGACGACGAGGGCCGCGACAACTTAGAGCGCGTGTACGCGAGCGCCTTTCACACCGAGGCCGCGCTCGTCCGCCCGCAGATCACCTGCGGCACGCACGCGCTGGCCATCGCGCTTTCCGCAAACCTTCTGCCGGGCGACGAGCTGCTCGCCATCTCCGGCAGACCCTACGACACGCTTGAGGAGGTCATCGGCATTCGCGAAAGCCCCTGCTCTCTCAAGGAGTACGGCGTTTCCTACGCGCAGGTCGACCTCCTTCCCGACGGCAGCTTTGACTTCCCCGCCATCGAACGCGCACTGAACGATAAAACGAAGCTCATCCACATCCAGCGTTCCAAGGGCTATTGCCCGCGCCCGACGATCTCCGTCGACGCCATCGGCGAAGCGATTGCCTTCTGCAAGAAGCTGCGCCCCGATGTTGTCATCATGGTCGACAACTGCTACGGCGAATTTGTCGAGGCGAACGAGCCGAGCGACTTCGGCGCGGATATGATCGTCGGCAGTCTCATCAAGAACCCCGGCGGCGGCCTCGCCCCCATCGGCGGCTACATCTGCGGCACGCAGAAATGCGTCGATCGCTGCGCCTACCGCCTCTCCGCGCCCGGACTCGGGCAGGAGGTCGGCGCGAACCTCGGTCTCATGCCCGCGCTGTATCAGGGCTTCTTCCTTGCGCCCAACGTCGTTTCCGGCGCGGTCAAGGGCGCGGTGTTTGTCGCGGCATGCTATGAAAAGCTCGGCTTCACGGTCGTCCCCTCCTCCAAGGAGGCGCGCCACGACATCATCCAGTGTGTCGAGCTCGGCTCGCCCGAGGGCATGGTTGCCTTCTGCAAGGGCATTCAGGCAGCCGCCGCGGTGGACAGCTACGTTGACCCCGTGCCCGCGCCGATGCCGGGCTATGATTCCGACGTCATCATGGCGGCGGGCGCATTCGTGCAGGGCAGCTCCATTGAGCTTTCCGCCGACGGCCCCGTGCGCGAGCCCTACGCCGTCTACTATCAGGGCGGCCTCACCTGGTACCACGCCAAGCTCGGCGTGCTGCTGTCGCTGCAAAAGATGCTCGACGCCGGGCTCATCACACTTCCCTGACTGAATTCCAAAAGGAGTTTAACAATTCAACATGTGGTTCTGGCTTTCTCTGATCGCGCTGCTCTGCTGGAGCGGCAGCGACCTCTTTTCCAAGATCGGCTGTCAGGGTGAGGACGATCACCTCGCCCACCTCAAGATGGTCATCGCCGTCGGTACGGTGATGGGGCTTCACGCCGCCTATGAAATTTTCGTTGGCGGCACGGTCATCAGCTTTTCCATCATTCTGACGTATCTGCCCGTGTCGCTGCTGTACATCGGCTCGATGACGCTCGGCTACATGGGACTGCGCTACATCGAGTTGTCCGTCTCTTCCCCGATCTGCAACTCCTCCGGCGCGCTCGTCGCTATGATGACGCTGCTCTTTCTCGGCGGCGAGGACTATTCCCCGCTCGCCATCGGCGCGACCATCCTCGTGTGCTTCGGTGCGATCGGTCTCGGCGTAGTGGACGCCACAGAGGACCCCGAGCTGCGCGCCGCCCGTCAGGCCGACGGCAACCGCAAGTATTCCAAGAGCTTCCTTGCTCTCGCCCTGCCGGTCGCTTACTGCCTGCTCGACGCTGCCGGCACCTTCGCCGACAACCGCGTACTTGAAACGCTGAGCGAGGGCAGCGCGAACTGCGCCTACGAGCTGACGTTCCTCTTCGCGGCCGTCGTGTGCTTCATCTATGTCGTCTTCATCAAGAAGGACCGCCTGCTGCCCAGGCGCGAAGCGCCGAAGTACATCGGCGCCGTCTGCGAAACGGCCGGTCAGTTCGCCTACATCTATGCCATCGCCGATACGGAGCATCTGGCGATGTCCGCGCCGATCATCAGCTCCTACTGCGCAGCAAGCGTGCTGTGGAGCCGGCTTTTCCTCAAGGAAAAGCTCTCGTGGAAGCATTACCTGATGATCCTGTTTGTTGTCATCGGCGTTGCCGTGATGGGCGTGTTCGACATTTGATCTGCAAATCGCATCAAAAAGGAGTGTTCTTTTTAAGAACACTCCTTTTTCTTATTATCGCTCTATTCCAGCGGGATATCCAGTACGCTGACGCCGCGCTTGAAGGCATATTCGATCGTCGAGCGCGTGCCGCCGCGCAATCCGTCGTTCACGGCGATGAGCAGGCTCGCATGGTCGACCATGTAGCGATTGCGCCGCTGCATACAGCCCGGCGTATAGCTCTGCTGCACCATCGTCTCATAGTCGCAGCGCCGTAAAATCTCGCGGTAGCGGGATTTCTGCGCTTCGCTCCAGCCGTCCGCCTGCGTGGGACAGGGGATCGCCGCTTCGAGCGTGATGTGCGGATAGCGTGCTTTCAGCGCGAGCATGGTCTCTGCAAAGTAGAGGTCGCAGCCCTCGGCCATGCCGCAGATAAAATGCTCCATCCCCTCATGGATGGCACTCTCCACCGCCGCGCGCATTTTCGCCTTGAGTGCGATGCAGCGCAGGTCGCTCTCATTTTCGCCCCATGGGAGCTTTCCCGGCCGATGGCCGGTGAACGCACAGGAGCAGGGTCTTCCCCGCATCGGCATCGCCTCCTCTCTTTGCACATTATAGAACATCTGTTCTCCTTTGTAAAGTATTTTCCTCTTGACATTTTGGAGATTTGTCGTATACTCAAGCTATCAACTGAATCACTTGTCTTCGAGGCGGGGTGAAACTCCCCACCGGCGGTTACAGTCCGCAAGCGGTAATTTTTTATCGCACGAACCGGTGAAATTCCGGTACCGACGGTCACAGTCCGGATGAGAGAAGATGTGCTGCGCGCGATTTACCACGCAATTTTCACGCTCTTTTGCGTCATGCACCTTGGAAGACTTGTTCTTTCAGGGGAAATGACAAAAAGGAGTGTATTTTTATGTCCGAATCCAATGCCAGCGCCATCTCCAAGCCCCGCGCGATCAGCCGCACCCACAAGCTCACGGTGACCGCCATGCTCTCGACCGTCGCGTTCCTGCTGATGTTCATCGAGTTCCCGATCCCCGCGCTCATCCCCTCATTCGTCAAGCTCGACATCTCCGATCTCCCCGAGCTGCTCGCAGCATTCTCTCTCGGCCCCATCTACGGCGTTGTCGTGACGCTGCTCAAGAACGTGCTCTTCTCCGTGCTGCACGGCACGTCGTCTGCCTATGTCGGCGAGCTCTTCAACTTCATCATGGGCAGCGTCTTCTCCTTCTCCGCAGGCTTCATCTATCAGCGCAAGAAGTCCCGCAAGAGCGCGCTCACCGGCGCGCTCGTCGGTGCGCTGCTGATGGCAGTGCTGTCTGTGCCCCTCAACTACTTTGTGGTCTACCCCGCCTACGTTGTGTGCTACCACCTGCCGCTTGAGGCCATCATCGGCATGTATCAGACCATCCGTCCTTCGACCAACGGTCTCCTTGAGTGCCTGATGGTCTTCAATATGCCCTTCACCTTCGTCAAGGGTATGATCGACGTGGCGCTGTGCTTCCTCATCTACAAGCCCCTCTCCCCGCTGCTGCACAAGTAACTTATCAATTATCAATAGAACAAGACCGTCAGGACTGTTGTCCTGACGGTCTTGTTTTGCTATTTCATTTCTTACGTGCGGCGATGAAGCGGTTGGGCGGCGCGGGGAACAGGTCTTCCTGCTCCACGATCTCAAAGCCCGCGCGCAGAATGTCCTGCGCCAGCGTCTCGCGCGTGTCGAAGGCAACGAAAGGGCGCTTGCCCGTGCGGTACTCAAACCACTTGCGCATACGCTCTCGCGTCATCCCCACGCCGAGGCAATCGGTCGCAGAGAGGAACATCCCGCCCGGGCGCAGGAGCGCGCAAATGCGCGCGAGCACCTCCGCGCGCTGCTCGACATAGAGCAGCACATTGCACGCGAGCACCGCGTCAAAGCTCGCAGGGGCGAGGGAGTCGTCAAAAAGGTCCGTCTGCGTCAGCAGGACGTTCGCAATGCCCTGCGCCGCCGCCTTTCCCTGCGCGCGGCGGATCATTTCATTCGAAATGTCGATGCCGCGCAGTTCCTTAACATCCGGCGAGAGCGACAGCGTGACGATGCCCGTGCCGCAGGCAAAGTCCAGCACCGTGTCCGTCGGCTTTAAGTATTTTCTCATGCAGGCGGTCGTTTTCTCGTACGCCTCGCGATAGAAAACGCCCGCGTCCGCGTCATAGACCGCTGCGCGGCGGTCCCAGAATTCTTTCGCAGTCGGCCTCATTTTCCACCCTTAAAAACCATATGAACGCCGTCGCTGCTTGTGAGATAGGCCATCGGCCCGTAGGCCTTGATGCCAAACTCCAGCACATCGCCGACATGGATCTCATCCTTCACCGCCTCAACATCGAGGATCGTATGGTCGGACGACGCGCCAATGATCTCAACGCCTTCCCTGCGCGGCACAAGGTCGAAGCAGTTGCCGTAGTCCACGCGGCCCATGGCAACGATCGCGCGGCGGCGGATGCCGCGATCCTCGTAGTGCCCCACCTCGCCGAAGGCGTTCACGCTCAGCTCACCGACCGGGAAGCTCGGCTTGTCACGGCATTCGACGACCTCTGCCTTGACGGTCATAACGCCCGTTTTCAGGAAGTCGGGCGCGAAGTTGTCCGTTTCACCGCGCAGGCCGATGTCGCCCAGACGCAGCAGATTGATGCGGTAGGGCATCGTGCCATTCATTGCCATGTAGGCCGAGGTGGATGCGCCGCCGCTGATGTAGTCGAGGGGTCTTCCGATCTCGCGCTCAATATCCGCCGCCAGGCTGACAAGCGCCTGCATGTTGCGTTTGGTGGGCGTGACAGAGCCGTAGCAGCTCAGGTTGACGCCCACGCCCGCAAGGCGCAGGTTTTTCAGCTCATGCTCCACCTCGATCGCGGCGTCCAGCGCGTCCTCCTCGTTCCAGAAGCCCTCGCGCAGATCGCCAAGATCCATCATCAGGATGACCTCATGTATCTTATTCTGCCGCTTCGCCTCTTCGTTGAGCGCACGCAGCACGGTGATGTCACTTTGCAGGCTGATGTCGCTCAGTTCCACCACGTCTGCAAGCTCGGAGAGCATGGGGATGCGGATGAGCATCAGCGGTTTTTTGGTGAGTCCCGCCTCGCGCATGGTGCGCAGCTGGCTCACGCGCGACGTTGCGATAAACTTCACGCCGCTTTCTTCGTAAACGCGTACGATCTCAGGCAGTGCGGACACTGCCTTCACAACGCCCGCGACCTCGATGAGCGAATCATGGCAGCGCTCTACGAGCGCTGCCAGATTCGCTGCCAATTGATCGAGATCGAATTCCACACAGGGATATTGATTCCGATTCATTGTCATGATTTTTCAATTCCTTTAGGTAGGGTCTTTTCTGTAGGGTCACAAACTGATTTACTGCGCGACCTTCTTGCTCTTCTTGAAGGGCTTGCCCGCAAGATCCTTGAGCGTCCAGCCGATCAGCACGCACAGCCAGTTGATGATGGGCATGAGCCAGTTGAAGATGGCCCAGGGGCCGTAACCGCCGGCGCCCCAAGGAGCGATGTTCAGGGTGTCCTTGATAAACACACCGCAGGTGTTCCAGGGGATCAGAGCGGAGGTAACGGTACCGGCGCCTTCAAGGGCAGAGGACAGAACCGCCGGGTGCACGCCCATCTTGTGATACTCCTCGGCATACATACGGCCGGGGACCACGATGGAGATGTACTGCTCGGGCATGGTGGCGTTGGAAAGAACGCAGGTCACTTCGGTCAGGCCAACGAGAGCCGCAGGGCCCTTGGCAATCTTCTTGAGGGAGTTGACGATGACCTCGAGCTGGTGGGTCTCCTCCATGATACCGCCGAACATCATGGCGATGATCGTCATGGAAACGGAAGACATCATACCCATGATACCGCCGCTTTCCAGGAGTCTTGTCATGGTGTAGCTCGTTTCGGGAGAAAGATTGGCTTCGAACATGGCGAGCGCTTCCTCAGAGAAGTAGTAGCCGTTCTTACCGTAATCGAAGATGGTACCGAGCGTGCAGGCGCCGGGCTGGAAGATCAGGCCGAGGATGACGCCGGCAACAATACCGAGGGTGATGCCGGGGATCGCGGGAACCTTCATGGCAACTGCCACGATAACGATGACCGGAGGCAGGAGCAGCACAGGGCTGATGTTAAAGATACCGCCCTCGGCAGCATTCAGCGCGTTGGAGAACTCGATCACGCGGGACATATCCGCCTCGCCGCCGTGATACTGCATCACGCCGAGGACGCCGAAGAAGATCAGGGTGATGGCGTAGGTGATGCCGGTGGGCAGGATCATGGCCTTGACGTGGGTGATAACGTCCGTACCGGCCATGGCGGGAGCGAGGTTCGTCGTATCGGACAGCGGGCTCATCTTATCGCCGAAATAGGCGCCGGAGAGAACCGCGCCGGCGGTCATGCCGGGGCTCATGCCGAGACCGTAGCCGATGCCCATCAACGCAACGCCCATCGTACCCATCGTACCCCAGGAGGTACCGGTGGCGAGCGAGGTGATGGAGCAGATCAGAACGCAGGCAATGAAGAAAATTGCGGGTTTGAGGACCTTCAGGCCGTAGTAGATCATCGTAGGCACGACGCCCGCGTTGATCCACACGCCGATCAGGATACCGACGATGATCAGGATGCAGATCGACTGCAACGCTTTGTAGATACCGTCCATCATGGACTTTTCAACTTCATCCCACTTATAGCCGAGATGCAGTGCCATGATCGCGGCAGCCATTACGCCGACAAACATAGGTACATGCGGGTCAACTCCGAACTTGACGATACCGACCGCGAGCGCGGCGATCAGAACCACCAATGTCAACAGGGCTTCCCACAGCTTGGGCATTCTCTTTTCCTTACTCATAGTGTTACCAACCTTTCGAAATTTTGGGGGGCGCTATTCGTATGGATAACTATGCATATACTTTAGCACAGTATCGTAGGAATAGCAAGTTGTTTTTGAATGGTGAACGCAGTTTTACGGTAATGCATTTTTGTTTCGGTATCGCTCCGGGTCCAGTTACGCCGGTAACACTCCTCCTTCCTCCTTCGCAGCACAACACAATTGCTTCGTAGCTGGCTGCAAATGCAGAAAATACCTCTCTCCCCGGCCCGCCGATCCCCCATCGGCAGGCTGGGGATGAGGTGGTCTATACTTCCGGTGCTGTGCCGCCGGAGAGTGGCGCTTCACCGGCCTCGCAGAATAGAAACGCGAGGTTTGTATCATATTTTACCAGCCGAGCTTGGTCATGGCGCCGTCGACCGCCTTAATGACGATGTCGATCTCCTTCTCGGTGACGATCAGCGGCGGGACAAAGCGCAGCACGTTGCCGTTGGTGTTGTTGATGAG
>URCK01000070.1 GCA_900546295.1 uncultured Eubacteriales bacterium
CTGCCGCTCGAGCAGGCGATCCGCCCCTGCACCTGCAACGCCGCCGCGGCGCTGACGCTGCCGCAAAAGGGCGCGCTCCGCGAGGGCGCGGATGCGGACATTCTGCTGCTGGACGAGAAGTTTAACATCCAGTCCGTCTTCGCGCGCGGCCGTGAGCTTCTTCGCATGGGCGAGCTCACCTTCCTTCCCAAATTCTCCCGCTGAGCGCAGGCAAGCCCTGCATCGCTCCCCTTCCCTTCGAAATAAAACAACAGAGCCGCCCGGCCGGAGTGTCATGCTCCGCCGGGCGGCTCTGTCTTTTGCCTTGATATTCCTTGGGTTATGAGTCTTTCATCAAGCGGCGATCTGCATCAGCTGAGCGGTCAGCGCCTCAAGAGCGCTTACTTCATGCTCGACCTGCTCATTCAGCATCGTTCTCTGCGTTTCGATCGCCTGATCGAGTCGGGCAAGCTCGGCCGTGTAGTCCGCGCTGCTGTCGCCGTACTTTTCCTGAAGGGAACGGATCACGTCAAACAGGTCCTCATGCCCCTGCACGCGGCCGGCGCCCCACATCAGCCGGTCCGTACTCTGGTTGAGCACATAGTCCGTAAAGTATTCGAACGTTTCGCGGCTCCAATCGTAGGCGTACCAGTTGTTGTCCACCAGATAGAGGTACTCGTCCAGCGCCGCAGCGCTGTCTCCCTGTTTCAGTGCTTCCGCTGCGCCTTCCAGCGCCAGCAGATTGTTCTGGCTGTGCTCATGCGGGAAGATAGAGGAATCCTCCCAGGTCAGGCACACGAAGGAATCCTCCGCAAACTTGAACGCTGCAAGGACATTCGCGTTCATCTCTCGGGCCTCGGCAAGCAGCTCATCCGCCTTGTCCGTATCGCCCGCATCCAGCGCCTGCTGATACGCGGCGTTCGCTTCCGAAACCTTGGCCCATGCCGTGCCTGCCGCAGCCTCGGCCTCATCCAATGCAGCGTTCAGGGCATCCATCTGCTCTGCCGTCATGACCGTATCGTCCATGGACTCCCGCAGGGCGCTCAGGCGGGTGGAGAAGTCAAGCGGGGAAACAGCGCAATGGTCGTAGGCCATCATCAGCAGACCGTACATGTTATGATGGAACAGGAACGCCTCGCGGCTGTAGGTATCCCGATCATCAAACTGGCTGTGGTAGTGCGTCTGGGCAAAGCCGCCGCGGAGCGCCGTCACGCTGGAAGGAACGCCTGCAATGGACAGGGAGAAATCATCCGACCACGTCTGCGTCGGCACGATGATCTCAATGCCATCGGGGAAGACGCCGTCCACCTGCGGGACAGTGCTCTTAAACCCATCCACAAAGGTCTTCAGCTCATAGGAGGTGCGGATCTGATCCGCAGTTCCCTCGTTCATTGCGGGCAGCTCAAAGTTGATGTCTGCGATCACCTTCCCCACCCACTCGGGATGAACGCGGAAGATCTGGTTATAAGCACCGGTAGACCAGTCGTATCGCGTATTGCTGACGCCCCACTCCTCCGCCGCCATGGCGCAGAACACCAGCGTTTTCTCGGGCTGATAGCCGCTGTCGATCAGGCCCTTTGCAATGCCCATCATCAGCGCGATGGCGGCGTTATCGTCCTGAAAGCCCGCAAAGTAGGAGTCGTAATGCGCGCTCATCAACACCATGCTTTCCGTGTCTCTTCCGGGGATCGTGCCGATGACATTATAGGAAGTACCATCCATCTCCACGCGGCTGTCCGCATCCAACGTCACGTTGGCTTCCCCGTTTTCGTCCATCGCAGCTCTGAGCAGCTTGGCATCCGTGCGGCTCATGGAAAATGCCGGCGCATCGGAGGGCCCGCAGATATCCTGGGCATTGAGCGCATCGTCGCTTACCTCGGCGTAGCCCCCGTCCTGCACGGCGATCACCGCCGCAGCACCTGCAAGGTGCGCTTCATAGGCGGGGTAGTTGATCCACCAGTCGGCCCGCTGGTTGATATCCACCAGCACCAGCTTTCCGGTCACATCCAGTCCGGCAAGGTCCGCTTCGGTGCCCTGTCCGCCGTCGATGACGGTAAAGGTCTCTGCACCGTCTGTGACGAAATTCGTCTGGTATCCGCCCAGCTCTGCAACATATTCTTCGCCGGCACCGTCTTCAAAGCAGAGCTGCGCTTTGGTAAAGGTCCATGTATCCAGCGTGAACGCATCCTTCGTGACATCTTGCAGTCCAATGCGCTCCATTTCCTCTTTGAGCATATCGCCGGTGGCGAGCTCCGCCTCCGACCCCGCCGTGCGGTAGCCGAGCTTTTCATTGCTGCGGATCTCCTCCAGCTTCAGCGCCAGATTGTAGGAGTAGTCCACATCCACCTTGCTGAGATATGCCTGTGTTGCATCCGTGTCAGGCTGTTTGGCACAGGCGGTTGCGCTCACCAGCAGAAATACTGCCAGCAGCATACTTACGATTCTTCTTTTCATGTTTTTTCTCTCCTTTGCAGTCATAGACCGGCGGAAGACCAGAAAAAAGCCACAGACGCGTTTGCGCCCGTGGCTTGAAACATCCAAATAGAGAGAATTGCCCTTTTCCGCATATGCCGGGAACTCCGTGCGTGCAGTCCGTTTTATCACTCTTATCGATTCGTTTCCAAGTTGTGTGCGCCAAACATAATAAGCAACTTAAAACTTGAGCTCTTCCGCTCAATCAATAAGGCAACAAAGTTGCCAACCCGCACCCGCGGTGCGGTCCCCGGCTCTTCGACGGGTTTTCGGCATTTGACCCGGCCGTCCGTGTAGCCTCGATCCCTTTGTCGGAGGGATGGTCAAGACGTGCATGTGCACAAGCGTTCCAAAAAAGAACAGTGAGACTTTAACACATGGAAAAAAAGATGTCAAGATTTTTTTACGCCACCAGCGTGTTTGTCTCTCGTCACGTTGAAGCGAAAAAGCAAGCCAAGGACGCTTCCTTGACTTGCTTTTTTATGGTTGAACGATGGGTCTGCGGCGTTACGGCAGCTGGATATCTGCCTGGTGCAGGGCCTTGCGCAGCGCGAGGCACAGGGGCGGCGCAAGAACGATGGCGACCGTGCCGTTAAAAACGGAGGCAGGGATCTTCAGAACCAGCGCCCCGGCCGCGGTAGAGGCGGCAAGGCCGCCGATGAGCAGACCGTCGTAGGCAAAGGACTTGAAAAAGTAAAGGATGTAATAGGCAAGGCAGCCCAGCGCGGCGGCAGCCGTGCAGCGGCCGTACCCCGGCGTTGCGCGATCCTTCATGGCAAAGCCTGCCGCCATGCCCATGATGCCCTTGGTGATGAAGGTGATCCAGCACTCCGCCGCATAAGCGGGGTTGGTCAGATCATAGAGCGCAGAGCCGAGTCCGGATGCAACGCCGCCAATGGGCCCGAGCAACAGGCCGGAAAGGCAGCACATGATATTGGCCAGCGTAAAAGAGGTCCGCCCGCCGATGGCGATGGGCATGGTGATGCGAAGATAGTTGCTGACAAAGACCAGAGCGCACATCATGCCGAGCGCCGTCAGCTTATTGACATTTTTTTGTTTGATGGGAAACACTTCCTTCTCCTAAGATGCACCCATCATAGCAGCGAACTGGTCTTGTTGCAAATACCAGTTTACAATAATTTAATATGGTCAGTTTTGACCTGAAAAGGACGCGGGGCGTTTGATGTTATCTGCATACCGGGAGCGCGCTTTTTCATCGTTCCGCCCTTGTTATGCGAGCGGAAATAATCCTTTCACTCCCTAGTGCCGGGCAGAAAGCGCTGCTCGACTTCTTCCGCGCTCATCTGTCCGCCGGAAAGCTCCGTGAGCGCGGCGGAAAATGCCTCCGTCTTCCCCACGGGCATCAAAAAGCTCAGCGTCACCGCCGCGCCGTAGTCGTTCGACTCGATGCGCCCCTCGTGCCCTTCAATGAGCAGCTTCACGCGCTCGAACATCGGGTACGGGCACTCGAGCAGCAGCACGGAAAAGGGCTGCATCCGCGCCTTGCCCGCCTTGTCGAGCGCGTCCTTGGCAGCTTTTGCGTAGGCGCGTGTCAGCCCGCCCGCGCCGAGCAGGATACCGCCGAAGTAGCGCGTCACGATGCACACGACGTTCTCCACGCCCTCGCGCTGGAAGACGTTCAGCATCGGCTGGCCTGCCGTGCCCTGCGGCTCGCCGTCGTCGCCGTAGCGGACGGTGCCGTCGTGCAGGACGAAGCACCAGCAGTTGTGGCGCGCGTCGTAGTATTTCTTCTTCATCTCGTCGATGCGCGCGCGGGCCTCTGCCTCCGTCTCCACCAGAAAAACGTGGCTGATGAAGCGCGAGCGCTTTTCTTCAAACTCGCTCTCCGCGCTCTCGTATGGGACAAGGTACTCTGTCATGGTTTCAATGTTCCTTTCAGCGGGTTTTCTCCCACTTTTCCTTCGTGAGGGCGTAAAAAAGCGTCGGCCGCAGCGCATCGTCCACAAGCGCCGGCCTTTCGCAGGTCAGCTCATAAGAAAAGCCGCACTTTTCGATCACACGCTTTGACTTCTCGTTGCCGGCATAGTGCGAACACCAGACCCGCTGTGCGCCTTTATCCTCAAAGCAGTACCTCAGCAGCTCTTGCACGGCTTCGGGGATAAGCCCCTGACCCCAGAACGGGCGGCCGATCCAGTAGCCGATTTCCGGCTCATTCCCGATTTCCGGCGCTTCCGTCGGAAACACGCCGATGGAGCCGACAGGCTCGTCTGGCCGTTCCTTCAAAATGACTGCAAACGTGTCCGGCTCCGAGAGGACGGTTCGGATGATCTCGCGGGAGTTCTCCACGCTCGTATGCGCCGGCCAGCCTGCGGCGGGGCCGACAAACGGATCCCTCGCGTATCGATAGCAGCTCTCCGCGTCGCTCTCGCACCACGGACGCAGGAGAAGGCGCGTCGTTTCAAACGTCATTCCTCCCAGTCCTCCTTCGGCTCGCGGTAGCCCTCGATGTAGTCCTTCACCTGCCCGATGACGCGCGGCACGCAGGTGGCCACGATGTCGATGGTCTCGCCATATTCGACGGATTCGACCTTCGCCTCGCGATAGAGCATATCGAGAAGGCCGCCCTTGTCATAGGGCAGGTAGATCATCACGCGGCGCGTCCCCTTGTCGAGGAGCTTGTCGATGCGCGCGAGCAGCTCGTCCACACCCTCGCCGGTCTTCGCGCTGATGTTGACGCTGTCCTCCCCGTGCGGGCGGATATCGCCAAAGTAGAGGTCGGACTTGTTGTAAACGCGCAGGCAGGGAATTTGCTGCGCGCCCAGCTCTTCGATCAGCTCATCCACGATCTGCGCCTGCTCGAGCCAGTGCGGGTCGGAAATGTCGATGACGTGCAGCAGAAGGTCGGCGTATTCAAGCTCCTCGAGCGTCGCCTTGAAGGCCTCGACCAGCTGGTGCGGGAGCTTTCGGATAAAGCCGACCGTGTCGGAGATGACGACGTCCAGCGTGTCGGACACCGTGAGAAGGCGCGTCGTCGTGTCCAGCGTGTCGAACAGGCGGTCGTTCGCGGGAATACCCGCGCCGGTCAGCGCGTTCAGGAGCGTTGACTTGCCCGCGTTCGTGTAGCCGACGATGGCGACGACAGGGATCTCATTCTTGCTGCGGCGGTCGCGCTGCGTCGCGCGCACGCGGCGCACCTCTTCAAGGTCGGACTTGAGCTTGTCGATCTTGCGGTGGATGTGGCGGCGGTCGGTCTCAAGCTGCGTTTCGCCCGGGCCCTTCGAGCCGATGGGACCCTTGCCCGACGTGCCCGCCTGACGCTCCAGGTGCGTCCACATACCGATGAGGCGCGGCAGCAGGTATTGATACTGCGCGAGCTCCACCTGAAGGCGGCCCTCCTTCGTCTTCGCCCGCTGGGCGAAGATATCGAGGATGAGTCCGCTGCGGTCGAGCACCTGCACGCCGAATTCCTCGCACAAAACGCGCATCTGCGAGGGCGAGAGGTCATTGTCGAAGATGACCATCGTCGCCTCCTGCGATTTCACCAACTCGCGGATCTCGGTGACCTTGCCCTCGCCGATGAAGGTGTGCGGATTGGGCGAGGGCAGCGTTTGCAGCACGACGCCGACGCTCACGCCGCCCGCCGTTTCAACGAGCGCGCCCAGCTCTTCCAAGCTCTCCTCGTCCGC
The DNA here is from genome assembly GCA_900546295.1 of uncultured Eubacteriales bacterium. GTDB lineage: Bacteria > Bacillota > Clostridia > Oscillospirales > Oscillospiraceae > Hominicoprocola. Next base: position 6,099 of record URCK01000070.1, read on the forward strand.
GTTTTCCTTTTTATCGAGCCGCGGCGAGGAAAGGCCGACCAGGATCGCCCGGTCGCGCGGCGCGCTGTTCTCTTTCAATGCTTCCATAGATTCTCCTTATCGCGCCCTGCGGCGCTTTGCAAATCATTTTTATTATAGAGTATTCTCCGCCAAAAGAAAAGGGGGTAACGCTTTTCATTGACATTTCCGCCCCTTTCATGCGAAAATAGGGCGGACGCAACCTCAGGTTGACAAAAAGAAACGCCCGGTTGGTGGTGTTTTCTCCCGTTTTCCTGCTATGCTTTTCCTGCAAAGGCGCAGTGCACGGCGTCAGGTGCAGCATCATTCCCCAAAGGAGGAATCACGCATGGAACTTTATGAAAAGCTATACGAACTGCGCCGCGCGAGCGGTATGTCGCAGGAGGAGCTTGCCGAAAAGCTCGGTGTCTCGCGCCAAGCCGTCTCCAAATGGGAGAGCGGCGCCACGCAGCCGGAGCTAAGTAAGCTCATCGAGCTGAGCAAGATCTATCAGGTCTCCGTCGACGCGCTTTTGAGCCTTGAGCACGCCAAAGAGCAGCAGGACAGTTCCCCCGCCGCTCCCGCCGCCGAGGGTGCGGCGCAGGACACGGCCGAAGACGCTCCCGCGGCAAAGCCCGACTTTCGCACCTTCTGCGCGCAGCACAAGAAGCGCATCGGCGGCGCGGCCGTGGCGCTCGCTGCGCTCATCGCCGTCGGCGCGCATTATAACAGCCGCATCCACGCCCTCAGTTCGCAGGTGGACGACCTGCGCAGCGAGCTGTACGGCGTGCAGAGCAGTCTCTCCAACCAGATCAACGGCATCAGCAGCACCGTTTCGGATATTCTGGAGCGCGAAACGAGCCTCGTTTTGCAGTTTGACTACGATGTGACGAACGTCGACCTCAAAAAGAAGGAGTGCACACTCGCCTTTTCGCTGCTGCCGAAGGCGATCGACGAGGAAACGCACGTGAGCCTTCTTGTGACCGACCGCGACGCCCCTTCCCCCGAGAACTGCCATCGGCTGCCGCTCACGCAGGACGATCACGGGTATCTCACCGGCGAAGTGACGCTTGCGCTGAGCAATGATCTCGGTGTCAGCGTCAGCTTTGAAAAGGACGGCGCAAAGCAGTCGGGAGACCTTGGCGCGATCTATTCCCTCAAAGACAATGCCCTGCCGCAGGTCAGCTATCTCTTTATCCCCTATTCCTACAGCCGCAGTACCGGCAAGCCGTGGGAATATCACTTTAAGCCTTCTTCCGACGCGAGCCTTTCCGGCAGTATTTCGCTCGGCGCGCTGTCTCGCGCTTCCATTCGCAGTGCCTGCCTTACATACAGCCGCGCGGGCGAAGTTCTCGAGCGCGTGCCGCTTGCGGCATCGTGCTCGGATGCAACCACCGTCACCGCGATCAGCAGCGACAGCGCCGAGGCCATCTGTATTCCGCAGGATATTGCGTATTACGACCTTTCCATCGCCGACAAAAAGCCGTCCTCCTTCTCCCTCCCGCTTGAAACGACGCCGCTCGTCTGCGAGCTGATCGTCGATCTTTCAGACGGCATCACCCTGCGCGCCCGTCTATTTGAAGCGCGCAGCACAGAAGGCGGAGACGATTGTGATGAGACAAATGATCTTGATTCCCTCGGCTCTCTCCCCTTCACCGTTGAATATCCCGCCGCGGGAAACTGATCATTTTCCGCGAGGCACAAAGAAAAAAGCAGCTCTGCCGTAGCAGAGCTGCTTTTGTGATTGAATTAGTTCAGGCCGAACTTCTTGTTGAACTTGGCAACGCGGCCGCCGGTATCGACCAGCTTCTGCTTACCAGTGAAGAAGGGGTGACACTTAGAGCACACTTCCACCTTGATATTCTGCTTGGTGGAACCTGTCTCAATCACATTACCGCAGGCGCAAGTAATAGTAGTCTGCTGATAATTGGGATGGATTCCTTCCTTCATTGCTCGTGTTCACCTCTTTCCGATCCAAATGTACCTTGATAACAAAGCCATTTGGTATGTTACCACGCTTTCTGTCAAATTGCAAGAGAAATTTTTTCCTTTTCGGGCAAGTCTTCACTTTTTTTGCCACAGCATCCCGATGTGCGGGATCCCGTCCTCCAAAAACTCCTCCGTCGTCTGCACAAAGCCCAGATGCTCGTAGAGTGTCCGCGCGTAAGTCTGCGCCTCGATGCACACCTTGTCCGCGCCGTATTTCTCCTGCGCAACGCGCAGTCCCTCCGTGACGATGCGCGTTCCCAGCCCGCGCCGGCGCTCGGCGGCAATCACGCGCCCGATGGCGCACTCGGGAAACGCGGCGCCCGGCTCGAGCACACGAAGATACGCGCGGATCGCGCCGTCTTCTTCGAGCCAGACGTGGTACGCCCGCTCGTCCGCGTCGTCCACCTCCTGATAGGGGCAGCGCTGCTCCACCACGAAGACTGATACGCGCAGCCTGTAAATATCATGCAGTTCCTTTGCGCTCAGCGCGGAAAAATGCTTCACCTTCAGTTCCATTGCGCCCCTCCTTCCGGTCATGCGATTTTATGATACACGCCCTCTTTACTTCTGTCAATCTTCGACGTATAATAGCGTTCGCCGCGTCAGAGCGCGGCTTTTTCAAGTAAAAGAGAGAAGGATTTTTGCTATGCATCAGCGGGGTTTCCTGCGCGGTCTGCGCGACGGCGCGCCCATCGCCCTCGGTTACTTTGCCGTCAGCTTCGGCGTCGGCATCAGCGCCCACAGCGCGCATCTGAGCATCTTTCAGGGCTTTCTACTCAGCTTTTTGAACAATGCCTCCTCCGGCGAGTACGGCGGCATCACCATCATCGCCGCCGACGCGGGCTTCTGGGCCATGGCGCTGATGATGCTGGTCGTCAACGCGCGCTACCTTCTGATGAG
>URCK01000071.1 GCA_900546295.1 uncultured Eubacteriales bacterium
TTGCCGTGCGTCAGCCGGCGCTTGGCCTGCCGCTTGGGCGGCCACGGGTCGCAGAAGTTGACGTAGATGCGGTCAACCTCACCCTGATCGAAAATTTCGGGCAGCTGGTTCGCGTCGATGTCGATGAAGAAGACATTGTGCAGCCCCGCGCTTGCCGCGCGCTCCATGGCCACGACCATCGCGTCGGGAACCTTTTCCACCGCAATGAGCAGTACATCTGGCTCGGCGGCGGCAGTCTCGGCGGTGAAGCGGCCCTTGCCGCAGCCGAGCTCCACGCGGATCTCCTTCGCTTCGGGCATCAGCTCGCGCCAGTGGCCCTTGCGTTCATAGGGGTCCTTGATCTGATAGGCTTCGCAGCGCTCCATGCGGGGGAGCAGATTTTTCTTTTTGCGCATTCGCATAAAAAACGCCTCATTTTTCGTAAAGTCATCTGCTATCATAGCGGAAATTGGCGGAAGAGACAAGCCGTTCCTGAAAATTTTGCAGAAGTTCCGTGATACGACGGGGAAAGATCGTTAAAAATGCAACATTTCCTGCAACGTCATCGGGAAAAGCGGAAACTTTTTTGAAAAAAGTGATTTTTCTCTTGCAAAAGGGAAGAACCCCCCATATAATAGAATCAGCTGAATGTTACAGGGAGGAGACATACCATGTCTTTTGTCAAATATGAACCGCAGGGCAGCGTTGCCTATTTGATCATCGACCGCGAAAAGGCGCTCAACGCACTCAACACGCAGGTCCTTTCCGACCTCGACGCGGCGATCGACGCGATCGATCTTGACGCTGTCTGCTGCGTCATCGTGCGCGGCGCGGGCGAAAAGTCCTTTGTCGCGGGCGCGGACATCGCGCAGATGAAGGAACTGAGCAAGGAAGAGGGCGTGGCCTTCGGCAAGCAGGGCAACGACGTGATGCGCAAGCTCGAATCGCTGCCCATTCCGACCATTGCGGCAGTCGGCGGCTATGCGCTCGGCGGCGGCTGCGAGCTCGCCATGAGCTGCGACTTCCGCATCTGCTCCGATACCGCCGTTTTCGGCCAGCCCGAAACGGGCCTCGGCATCACGCCGGGCTTCGGCGGTACGCAGCGCCTTGCGCGTCTGGTCGGCCCCGGCATGGCCAAGCAGATGATCTACACCGCCCGCAACATCAAGGCGGACGAAGCGCTGCGCATCGGCCTTGTCAACGCCGTCTACCCGCTCGAGGAGCTTTATGCCGCGGCGGAGAAGCTCGCATCTCAGATCGCCGCCAACGCGCCCATCGCGGTGCGCGCGTCCAAGAAGGCCATCAACGAGGGCCTTCAGGTCGACATCGACCGCGCTGTCGTGATCGAGGAGGAGAACTTCGGCTCCTGCTTCGAGACCGCCGACCAGCAGGAGGGCATGGGCGCATTCCTTGAAAAGCGCAAGCATGCTCCCTTTACCAATCAGTGATAGTCCGTTTGGATTTCATTTATTATTTAATTTGTAGGAGGATATACAAATGAAAGTTGCAGTTTTCGGCGCCGGTACCATGGGCAGCGGCATTGCTCAGGTCTTCGCGGCCAAGGGCCACACCGCTCTGATGTACGCTTCCAGCGTCGCTTCCGCTCAGCGCCACAAGGATAAGCTCGCCGCTTCCCTGCAGAAGCGCGTGGAGAAGGGCAAGATGACCGAGGAGGCCAAGGACGCCATCCTCAACAACATCCTCGTCGAGGAGAAGTCCGCCGCCGCTGACGCCGACCTCATCATCGAGTGCGTCAAGGAAGAGATGGGCACCAAGCGCGAGCTGCTCTGCGAGCTCGACGAGATGTGCAAGGAGACGACCGTTTTCGCTACCAACACCTCCTCTCTCTCCGTCACCGAGATGGGCCTCGGTCTCAAGCACCCCGTCATCGGCATGCACTTCTTCAACCCCGTGCCCAGCATGAAGCTCGTTGAGGTCATCCGCGGCGCCAACACCACGCAGGAGACCTTTGATTTCATCTACAACCTCTCCAAGGAGATCGGCAAGGAGCCTGTTGAGGTCGCCGAGGCTCCCGGCTTCGTCGTCAACAAGATCCTGATCCCCATGATCAACGAGGCCATCGGCCTAGTCGAGACCGGCGTTGCCTCCGTTGAGGACATCGATAAGGCCATGATGCTCGGCGCGAATCACCCGATGGGCCCCCTCGCCCTGGGCGACTTCATCGGCCTCGATGTCTGCCTTGCCATCATGAACGTACTCTACAGCGAGACCGGCGATCCCAAGTATCGCCCCGCTCTGCTGCTCAAGAAGATGGTTCGCGGCGGCCAGCTCGGCAAGAAGTCCGGCAAGGGCTTCTATGACTACAGCAAGAAGTAAATCACAAGCATCCCCCGTCTATGAGAGGGCGATCCGGCAGGATCGCCCTCTTTTCTGCTTGTTTTTGACAATATCCTTCTGCTTTGGAAAGGAAATGATTCCAAATAATGGCGGAATGCCGTCATTTTGCGTGCGAAAGCGCCAAAATCGAAGTGGGGAATTCGGCAGAAGGGATAAATTCCGAAAAGGAATGCAGTTCCCCTTGCGAAAACTTAACGGAGCAGATATAATTACGATTACGGAACTGATTTGTGAAAAATTAGACAATCCAATTATTTTTATAGTGAAGGAGCAAAAGACTATGGATTTCCATCTGTCCAAAGAACATCTGCTGGTCCGCAAAATGTATCGCGAATTCGCAGAGAATGAAGTCAAGCCTTTAGCTGAGGAACTCGATGAGGAGGAGCGCTTCCCCATGGAGACCGTCGAAAAGATGGCCAAGCTCGGCATGATGGGTATTTACTTCCCCAAGCAGTACGGCGGCGCGGGCGGCGATGTTCTTAGCTACGCTATGTGCGTGGAAGAGCTCGCGAAGGTCTGCGGCACCACCGCAGTTGTTGTCTCTGCCCATACCTCCCTTTGCTGCGCTCCCATTTTTGAGAACGGCACCGAGGAGCAGAAGATGAAGTATCTGCCCGACCTGCTCTCCGGCCGCAAGATCGGTGCGTTCGGTCTGACCGAGCCCGGCGCCGGTACGGATGCCTCCGGCCAGCAGACCATCGCTGTCAAGAATGAGAACGGCGACTACGTCCTCAACGGCAGCAAGTGCTTCATTACCAACGGTAACGTCGCTTCCACCTTCGTCGTCTTCGCGATGACCGACAAGAGCAAGGGCAACCACGGTATCTCCGCGTTCATCGTTGAGAGCACCTTCCCCGGCTTCTCCACCGGTAAGCACGAGAAGAAGATGGGTATCCGCGGCAGCTCTACCTGCGACCTCGTCTTCGAGGATTGCGTCGTCCCCAAGGAGAACCTGCTGGGCAAGGAGGGCGAAGGCTTCAAGATCGCCATGAAGACCCTCGACGGCGGCCGTATCGGTATCGCCTCCCAGGCGCTCGGTCTTGCCGAGGGCGCCATCAACGAGGCTGTCAAGTACACCAAGGAGCGCGTCCAGTTTGGCCGCCGCCTGAGCCAGTTCCAGAACACCCAGTTCCAGCTGGCCGATATGCACACCCGCACCCAGGCTGCCCAGTACCTCGTGTACGCGGCTGCCATGAAGAAGCAGAATCACGAGGACTACTCCATGGATGCTGCCATGGCCAAGCTCTTCGCCGCGGAGACCGCGTCCGATGTGACCCGCCGCGCCGTTCAGCTCTTCGGTGGCTACGGCTACACCCGCGAGTATCCCGTTGAGCGCATGATGCGCGACGCCAAGATCACGGAGATCTACGAGGGCACTTCCGAGGTCCAGCGTATGGTCGTCGCCAAGTATCTTGGTGTGAACTGAAAAAGGAGGTAAAGATATAATGAAGATTCTTGTTTGCGTTAAGCAGGTCCCCGATACCTCCGGTAAGGTTGCTGTCAATCCCGACGGTACCCTGAACCGCGCTTCCATGCAGACCATCATCAACCCCGATGATATGAACGCCGTTGAGGCCGCTCTTAAGCTCAAGGACGAGCTGGGCTGCACCGTTACCGTTGTCACCATGGGTCCCCCGCCGGCAGAGGGTATGCTGCGCGAGCTGATGGCCATGGGCGCTGATGACGGCTACCTCGTTTCCGCCCGTGAGTTCGGCGGCTCCGATACCTACGCCACCTCCCAGATCCTCGCCGCCGCGATCGACACCATCGGTCTTGACGACGATGACATCGTCTTCTGCGGCCGTCAGGCCATCGACGGTGATACCGCTCAGGTCGGCCCCCAGATCGCTGAGAAGCTGCACCTGCCCCAGATCACCTACGCTGCCGACATCACCAAGGATGGCGACACCCTGACCGTCAAGCGTATGCTCGAGGACGGCTACATGACCATCAAGGCACAGACCCCGTGCCTGATCACCTGCATCAAGGAGCTCAATACCCCGCGTTATATGAGCGTCTCCGGTGTGTTTGAGTGCTACGCCAAGCCCATGAAGGTCCTCGATTACGAGGCGCTGAAGGATCATCCCCTGATCGACGCCACGACCATCGGCCTGAAGGGCTCCCCGACCAACATCCTGACCTCCTTCACGCCCCCCCAGAAGGGCGCCGGCCAGATGCTCGAGGGCAACGACATGGCTACCTGCGAGAAGCTCGCCGGTATCCTGCTCGAAAAACACATCATTTAAGGAAAGGAGATCAATACGATGCGTAACGAAGTGAAACTTGCCAATCCCAACTATGACTCCTCCAAGATCGAAGAGTTCAAGAACGTATGGGTCTTCTGCGAACAGCGTCAGGGCCAGATGATGTCCACCTCCTATGAGCTGATCTCCGAAGGCCGCAAGCTGGCGGACGAGCTGGGCGTGAAGCTCTGCGGTCTGCTCGTGGGCGACAATGTTGAGGGTCTCGCCGAGAGCATCGGCGGCTACGGCGCCGACGAGGTCATCGTCTGCGACCACCCCCTGCTCAAGAACTACACCACCGACGCTTATTCCAAGGTCATCTGCGACGTCATCTCCGAGATGAAGCCTGAGGCCTTCCTCATCGGCGCGACCAACATCGGCCGTGACCTCGGCCCCCGCTGCGCAGCCCGTCTGCACACCGGTCTCTGCGCCGACTGCACCCACCTCGACGTTGACATGCCCATCTACAAGGACTTCCTGCGCGGCGCTTCCACGCTGCCCGAGGCCAAGATCGACGGCATGGCTACCGCGAAGGTCATGGGTAAGGACCACGACGTGTCCCGCGACCTGAAGATGACCCGTCCCGCGTTCGGCGGCAACCTGATGGCTACCATCATCTGCCCGCGCTTCCGTCCCTCCATGGCGACGGTCCGTCCTGGCGTTATGAAGAAGGCTCCCTATGACGAAGCCAAGGCCAAGGCTGTCAAGATCACCAAGTATGACGTCAAGCTCGACGCCGCCGATCTCCAGACCGAGGTCGTCGAGGTCGTCAAGGCTGCCAAGAAGCTCGTCGACCTGATCGGCGCCGATTACATCGTCTCCGTCGGTCGCGGCATCAGCAAGGACGTTGAGGGCGGCATCAAGCTCGCACACGAGCTGGCTGACGTGCTCGGCGGCGTTGTCGGCGGCTCCCGTGTGGCCATCGACTCCGGCTGGCTCACTGCCGACCATCAGGTCGGTCAGACCGGTAAGACCGTCCACCCGAAGGTCTACGTTGCTCTCGGTATCTCCGGCTCCATCCAGCACAAGGCCGGTATGAGCGAGTCCGAGTGCATCATCGCGGTCAACAAGAACGAGACCGCGCCGATCTTCGAGATCGCCGACTACGGCATCTGCGGCGACCTGTTCAAGGTCACCCCGATGCTGATCGAGGCCTTCAAGGCCGCGAAGGCGAGCAAGTAAGACAATTTCAAAAAAGAAGGGCATCGTTTTGCGATGCCCTTCTTTTTTGATTTTTTGCAGGCCGCTGCGCGCATAAATCAACCGCCGCAGACGGTCGATCTCCACACTTGCGGCCTGAGAAGTGTAATTTCCAACGCACATGTCGTTGGAAATTACGATTAAAATTATTTCGCACCTATGGGCGCGAAACTCTGCGAGGCTTTTTGCCGAGTCGGCGTCTGTGACGCACGTTTTGACAGAATTTACGCCTGCTTTCTTTTCCTTTTGCGCGCATACTATTGCTTGGGTATCGCAGGAGACGCAAGTAAGGAGAAATGCAGCAATGAAGAAGACGCTTGCAATGCTCTGCCTGACGGCGCTGGCGCTCGTTTCACTCGTCGGCTGCGGCGAGAAAAAGGGCGGCAGCACCGTGAGCGGCAGACCGAAGAGCGAAATGAGCGAAAAGAAGAAAGATCTGCCCCGCGGCGACGATATGAGCGGAAAAGACGCGAACGACAAGAGCATCACCGGCGACGGCATGGTGGGCGACAAGATGAAGGACGCGGGGAGAAGAGCTGCGGCCGCCGCGCGGAGCGCCGCCGGACGCAGCCGCTACTACGGCATCCCGAGCACCGACGCACAGTCGCGCAGCGGCGGGCGCAGCCTGACGGGGATCGACCTGAACTCAAACGATCTGCGCTACCGCCAGATGCTCTCGAACGGCCGCGTCCGCGACACGGACGGGTTTTTGTTCGACGGCGAGAACACACATTTCAACACCCTGCGCTGACACAAGGGGGAGCCTGCGCTCCCTCTTATTTTTTGCCGTATTGACGGATGAGATGCGCTCCGATATAATCGGAGACGAGAAGGGAAGTGCTGCTGAATGGACCGAGAACTCCGCGTGGCGATCTCCGCAAAGATGTTTACCGACCGAAAATGCTTCGGCCCGGGTGTTGCGCAGCTTTTGACGCTCGTGGACGAGCTGCATTCGCTGCGCGCGGCGGCGATGTCGATGTCCATGGCGTACTCCAAGGCGTGGACGGTCATCCGCAGCGCCGAAGAGGGGCTGGGGTTCAAGCTGCTCACCTCCACCGCAGGGGGAAAGCACGGCGGCGGCGCGGTGCTGACAGACGAGGCGCGGCAGATGCTCGCCGCCTACGAGAACTACTGCGAGAAACTGCGCGCCTACGGCGAGAAGCTCTTTGAAGAGACCTTTGCCTTTTACGACGACATTCCCAAGCAGGAAGTGCATAAAAAGGAGGAACGATATGCTCGGTAAGCTTTGCGTCTGCGGACATGAAATGAAGCCTCAGGGGGAGCAGACCCTCGAGATGAACGGCTCGAGCCTCGGCTCGAATATCTGGACGGATCATGTCCCGGTCGAAGTGTACATCTGCTCATGGTGCGGCCGCATGGCGTTCTTTGAACCGGAGGACGTGCGCGAAAAGCGCTTTCGGGATGCCTGCGAGAAAATGACGATGGACGAGTTGCGTGCGATCGTTTACGATGCCAATCCGGATATGCTGCGCTCTGTTGCGCGCGAGCGCATCGAGGAGTTGGAGTCGATCGAGCGTTACAAGGCGGAGCAGAAGCAAAAAGAAGAGGAAAGGCGTGCAAAGCGCAAAAAGCTCTTTTCGGGCATTCTCGGCAGGGACGAGGAGGACGACGGCAAGCCGACGAAAAACCGCCCGCCCGAATTCTGATGAAATTTCTGCAAAGCTGCGCAGATTGTTCGCTCTTTCGCTTGACAAACGCGCGCGGCGGGTGTACACTCCCATCATCAAAATGGCTTAGATAGGGAAGAAACCGGAGTTCACCGCGAAGAGAGGGACGCATTTGGTGCAAGCGTCCTGCGTGCAGAGCCGGCAGTACCACCCTTGAGCCGCCCGCGAAACAAGCGGGACGGGATCGCCCGTTACAGCGGACACAAGCGGCGCGCAACGCGCAAGCAGGGTGGAACCGTGGAGTATTTCGATGCTTCACCCCTGATAGACATCGGGGGTGGAGCTTTTTTTGCACCCTCAAGGAACAATGGAGGTAACATACAATGTCCGAAGAAGTCAAGATCAACGAAGAAAACCAGTTCACGTTTGAAAATCCCGAGTACCGCAAGACCTATTGGCACACCTGCTCCCACGTGCTGGCGCAGGCCGTCAAGCGCCTCTGGCCCGAGGTGAAGCTCGCCATCGGCCCGAGCATCGACAACGGTTTCTATTACGACCTGCTCGCTCCGTTCTCCTTCACGCCGGAGAACCTCAGCGAGATCGAGGCGGAGATGCGCAAGATCTGCAAGGAAAAGCTCAAGCTTGAGCGCTTTGAGCTGCCGCGCGAGGAAGCCATCAAGTTCATGGAGGAGAAGGACGAGCCCTTCAAGGTCGAGCTCATCAACGACCTCCCCAAGGACGCGACCATCAGCTTTTATAAGCAGGGCGAGTTCACCGACCTTTGCGCAGGCCCGCACCTCGACTCCACCGGCCGCATCAAGGGCAACGGCATCAAGCTGACCGCCTGCAACGCCGCCTACTGGCGCGGCGA
>URCK01000072.1 GCA_900546295.1 uncultured Eubacteriales bacterium
TCGTCATCTGCACGAGCGGCGACCCGCAGGTGTATGTCAACGTCGGCAAGCGCCTTGGGCTCTTCGAGGCGAGCGAGCTGAAGGTCGTGCACATCTGATCTTCTACCCACAAGAGTAAAAAAGAGAGGGCATTGCCCTCTCTTTTCATATTCTCCGATGCACCGCATAGACTGCTGTGAGGTGATTTCGCATGACCGATACCCTTTCCCCCGCGCCGACGTTTGACGCGGCGCTCACGCGCACCTTCGGCGCGCGCGAGGACTTTTTCCGCGTGCTCACGCACGCGCTGCGCCGGCGCTGCGGCGGGCGCGTGTACCTGAGCGTACTGTGCGACGGCACGCTTGCGCTGTTCGGACTTGCAAACGGCGTGCCCTGTCCCGGGGAGGCCGTGCTTGACCTTGCGGCGAGCGCGTCTCCATGCAGCGAGGAAATGCTCTCTCTGCGCGTGCGCGTCGTCGACTGGCGGCACTGCGCGCGCCGATATGAAGAGATCCTCGCTGCGCGTCAGGCGCGGTAGGGTGGGAAACGCGCAAGGGCGGGCATACGGCTTTTCCGTATGCCCGCCCTTGTGCTTTTATTTTTCTCCTTCTGCAAGTGCCGCCATGATCTGCCGCAGCGTCTCCTCGACCGTACCGTTGTTGTCAACGCTGTAATCGGCAAAGCGCTCATAGCACGCCCTGCGCTTTTCATACATCGCGCCAAGGCCGCCCGCGGAAAGGGGACGACCCTCGCGCGGAAGCTTGTCAAGGTCGCGCCTGAGCCAGAAGATGACGCCGTTCTGGTGCAGGGAAGCGTAGTTTTCCTCGCGCGTCACGCAGCCGCCGCCCGTGGCGATGACCAGACCTGAGCGCCTGCCGAGATCGGCGATGGCCTCGCTTTCCATCCTTCTGAACGCCGCCTCGCCGTTTCTTTCGATGAGGCAGGCGCAGCTTGCGCCATTTTTCTCTTCGATCTCCGCATCGCTGTCGAGCACGACGCGGTCGAGCGCTTCGGCAAGGCGTGCAGCCACGGTGCTCTTGCCGCTGCCGGGCATCCCGATGAGCACGATGTTCTGCATCTCGCGCCCCAGCTTTTTCCAGATGCGCTCGGTCTCACTGTCGGGAATGGCGTGGCCTTCAAAGACCTCCGCCGTGCGCTTTGCCTGCGCAACGAGCATATAAAGCCCGCTCATATAGGGGATCCCCAGCGCCTCCGCCTGCATCACGAGCGCCGTGCGCGCGGGATTGTAGACGATATCGAGCACCCCCTCAAGCCGTGGGAACTGCCGCAGGTCAACGGGCGACACGCCGCAATTGGGATACATGCCGACGGGCGTGGTGTTCACGATGATCTCCGCGTCCGCGTGGCGCTCCAGATTGCCGTAGTTGTCTTCTCCGCTGCGGGAGATGACCGTCACGCTGCGCGCACGCAGCTCGTCGAGCACGGCACAGACCGTTGCGCTCGCGCCGCCGCTGCCGAGAACGAGCGCCTTCTTGCCCTCGACCGAAATGCTGCTCGCCTTCACCATGCCGGCAAAGCCGTAGGCGTCAGCATTGTCGCCATAGAGCGTGCCGTCCGTGCGGCGAACGAGCACATTCACGCTCTGAAGCTTCTTGGCGATGGGCGAAAGCGCCGCGCAGTACGGGATGACTGCCTTTTTGTAGGGAATGGTGACGTTCAGGCCGTCAAATTCCCCGTCTTTCAAGAATTCGCCGAGTTTTTCCGGCGCAACCTCATAGAGCCTGTAGTCATAGTCCGCAAGCTCTGCGTGGATGGCGGGCGAATAGCTGTGAGCGAGCTTTTCGCCGAGCAGACCGCAGCGTTTCATTCAGATCACCTCGCTGTAAGAGCCAAGATACGAGAAGTCCTCACAAAGCTCCGGCAGCTCGCCCATGAGCTGGGTGAACTGCGGGGCGTAGACCGAGGTCTCAAGGTCAAAGTAGAACATGAACTCGAAGTTGCGCTCCGGGATGGGGCGGCTTTCGAGCTTATTGAGGTTGACGCCGAGCGCATAGAAGCGCGAGAGCACCTGATAAAGAGAGCCGGGGCGGTGCGGCAGCACCACCATAAGGCTCGTACGGTCGGCGCCGGGGTAGATCTCAAGATCCTTTGCAATGCAGATGAAGCGCGTGAAGTTGTTGCCCTGATCCTGCACGGAGGCGGCAAGGTTTTCAAGGCCGTAAAGGTCCATGCACGCGCGCGACGAGAGCGCCGCCACATCGTCTCTCCCGGACTCGGCGACCTTGCGTGCGGCCACGGCGGTATTTTCGCAGCGGATGACCTTCACGTTCGGAAGGCCCTGCAAAAAGTGCGCGCACTGGCTGATGGCCTGCTCGTGGGAGTAGATCTCGCGGATGTTCTCGATCTTCGCGCCGGGTTTGGCGAGCAGATTGTGGTCGACCTTGATGCGCACCGAGCGCACGATGCGGAAGTTATGGCGCATCATGAGGTCGTAGACCGCGTTCACGCTGCCTGCGGTGCTGTTTTCAAGCGGCAGCACACCGTAGCGGCAAAGCCCCTTTTCGATGGCGGAAAACACAGCTTCAAAGGAAGAGAAAAAGAAGGTGCTCGGGCGCTTGAAGAGCCTCTCGCAGGCCTGCTCGGAGTATGCGCCCTCCACGCCCTGACAGGCGACGGCGGCCTCCTGCGGGAAGAGCGGCGTCTTTTCGATCGCCTCGGCAATCTTTTTAGGCAGGTCGCCCTTCGCGCCGAGAAGACAGCTCTGGCGGCTGCGGCTGAGTTCAAAGATGAGGGAATACAGCGAAGAAACGTATTCGCGCAGTTCCTCTGGCGTTTTTTCCATGAGCGTGCGCATCTTTTCCTTTTCGTGGCGCGCGTCGAGCACGCGCAGGCCGTTCGCCTGCTTGTAGGCGGCGATCTTCTCCGCCGTTTCCATGCGCTTGGCGAACAGCGCAATCAGTTCATCGTCGATTTGGTCGATCTCTTTGCGATAGTCGTTCAGATCCATGGTTTTTACCTCGTTTCCTTCCTGCGCGCGAGCAGCGCGTCATAGACGGCGACGGCGACCGCCGCCTCCACGCACGGCACAGCGCGCGGCACGATGCAGGGGTCGTGGCGGCCGGTGATGGCAAGCTCCTCGCGCGTCACACTCTGCAAGTTGACGCTCTGCTGCGTACGCGCGATGGACGGCGTCGGCTTGAAGGCCGCGCGCAGCACGATGGGCATTCCGTCCGTGATGCCGCCGAGGATGCCGCCGCAGTGGTTCGTCTCGGTGACGATCTTCCCGTTTTCGACCGAAAAAGCGTCGTTGTTCTCGCTGCCGCGCAGCTTCGATGCGCCAAAGCCCGCGCCGAATTCAACGCCCTTGACCGCCGGGATACCGAAAAGCGCGGCGGCGATGCGGTTTTCCATGCCGCCGAACATCGGGTCGCCAAGCCCCGCAGGCGCGCCGAGCACGGCGCATTCGACAACGCCTCCAACGCTGTCGCCTTCCTCGCGCGCCTGCGCGATGGCGGCGCGCATTTTTTCGCCGCACGCGTCGTTCACAACGGGGAAATCCTTCTCCGCCGTGGAGGAAAGAAGCTCTCCTTCGTCGCAAACGCCCGCAATGGAGGCGATGCGGCTCACGACCGCAATGCCCTCGCGCGCAAGGAGCTGCAAGCAGATGCCGCCCGCGATGCACAGCGGCGCGGTGAGTCTTCCGGAGAAGTGCCCGCCGCCCGCGCGGTCCTGATAGCCGCCGTATTTTACCTCGGCGGTGTAGTCCGCGTGGCCGGGGCGCGGCGTAAGGGCAAGGTTTTCATAGTCCTGCGACCTTGTGTTCGTGTTGCGGATGATGGCCGTGAGCGGCGCGCCGCAGGTGTGACCGTTCACAAGGCCCGATAGGATCTCCGGCGCGTCGGCCTCCTTGCGCGGCGTCGACCAGGCGTTTTTGCCCGGCGCGCGGCGGCTTAAAAAGCGCTGGAGCTCGTCCAGATCGACTTCCTCTCCCGCGGGGATGCCATCGATCGTCACGCCGATGGCGGGGGAATGGGACTGGCCGAAGATCGTCAGTTTCAAATTTTCGCCGTAGGTGCTGCTCATAAGCCCTCTCCTTTCAAGCTGCCGTAATCCTCCCAGAAGCGGGGGTAGGACTTGGCAACGCAAGCGTCATTGTCGACCGTAACCTCACCCGTCGCGGCGCAGGCGGCAACAGCGGCGGACATTGCAAGGCGGTGGTCGTTCTGCGTTTGGGTCTCTCCACCGTGCAGCACGGGCACGCCCGTGATGACAAGGCCGTCCTCTTTTTCCTCGACGCGCCCGCCCAGCGCGCGCAGCAGGTTTGCCGTGCTCTGCAATCGGTCGGATTCCTTGAGGCGCAGGCGGTAGGCGTTTTCGACCCTCGTCTCCCCCGCCGCGACCGATGCGACCACGCTCAAAACGGGGATGAGGTCGGGGATGGGCGATGCGTCGACCGTCACGCCGCGCAGCGTGCCGCGCCGGACCGTCACGGCGCTTTCCTCCTCGCTGACCGCCGCGCCGAACGCGCGCAGCACGTCCAGCACGCCGCGGTCGCCCTGCGAGGACTCAAGGTTCAGTCCCTCGACGCGAACGCCCTCTTTCGCGAGCGCGCCCATGCAGAGGAAGAACGCCGCGTTCGACCAGTCGCCCTCGACGGCCGTGCGCGCCGGCAGACGGAAGCGCTGCCCGCCGGGAATCGCGTAAGACGCGCCGTTTTTCGAAAATTTGACGCTGGAGAGCCGCAGCGCGTCCTCCGTCATCGCAACATAGGCCGCGGATTCAAGCGTGCCGGTCACCGTCAGGGTGCTCTCCCCCGCGAGGCGCGGCAGCGCCATAAGAAGACCCGAAATGTACTGCGAGGACACGTTGCCCGTGATCTCATAGTCCCCCGCTTGCAGCTGCCCGCTGCACAAAAGAAGGTCTCCGTCTTCAGAAAGCGTCATGCCGTGCGCGGTCAGCACACTGTCCAGTGGGGCGAGTGGCCGCTGAGGGAGACGTCCTTCGCGGTGGAATACCGCCTGCACACCAAGCGCGCCGACGATGGGCAGCAGGAAGCGCAGCGTCGACCCGCTCTCGCCGCAATAAAGCTCGCAGCGCCCCTCTGGCACTTTTTTGATCGGAGAGACAAGAAAGCCCGCCTCCGTTTCCTCGACCGCCGCGCCGAGCGCGCGGAGGCACTTTGCCGTGGCCGCAATGTCGGCGGAGATGCCGTCGCAGACGACTTCCGTCTTTTCTTCACCGAGCGCCGCGCAGATGAGAAGCCTGTGCGCCTGCGATTTGGAGGCCGGGATATGCACGCGCCCCGTGCGCGCGCCGGGAGGAATCGTTCGCTTCATCGGATCCCACCGTCCCGCATCCAGTCGCGCAGCGCTTCGACGGGGATCGTCTCCACGCGCACCTGACCGATCTTCTCCGGCACGATAAGGTGCATTTTGCCGCCGGAGATCTTTTTGTCGACCAGCTCCGCTTCATAGAGCTGATCGAGCGCGTAGCCCGTTTCCGTCGGAAGGCCGTAGCGGTGCAGAATGTTCAAAAGGCACCGCAGCGTTTCCTCGCCGCAGATGCGGCGCTTGACCGCCGCGCGCGTGACCGTCGCCATGCCGATGGCGACCGCCTCGCCGTGCAGGAGGGAAAAATCGCTGCACTGCTCCACCGCATGGCCGAAGGTGTGGCCCAGATTCAACGTGCGGCGGCGGCCGAGGTCGTACTCGTCCGCGCCGACGATGTCGCGCTTCATCTGCACGCAGACCTCGATCACATGCTCATACTGCTCGCGCACGGGCGTTTCGTCGAGCTCTTCAAAAAATGCCTCGTTGCCAAGCATCGCGTATTTGATGATCTCGGCACAGCCGCAGCGGTACTGCTCCTCAGGAAGCGAAGAAAGCGTGTCGGGGTCGCAGAGGACAAGGCAGGGCTGATAAAAGCTGCCCGCCTGATTCTTGCCCGTAGGCAGGTCGACGGCCGTCTTGCCGCCGACGGACGAATCCACCGCCGCCAGCAGCGTCGTTGGGATCTGGGCAAAGCCCATGCCGCGCTGATACGTCGCCGCGGCAAAGCCCGCAAGGTCGCCCACCACGCCGCCGCCGAGCGCCACGACCACATCGCTGCGGCTGAAGCGGTGCTCACCGAGGAAGTGCAGCACATCGGCGTAGGTCGAGAGGTTCTTGCTCCCCTCGCCCGCGGGGAATGTGAAAGAGTGCACACGGTAGCCCGCCTTTTCAAGGGCCTTGACCGTGCGCTCGCCGTAGAGCGCGAAAACCGTCTCGTCCGACACGACCGCCGCCATGCCCGGCGCGCTGACCCTGGATAAAAACTCGCCCGCGCGGTCGAGCAGTCCACGCTCCACGAGCACGTCATACTCGCGCGAGGCCTTGATATGGATGCTTCGCATCAGCCGTCCACCTCTTCCTTTCTCTTTTTGCCCTCATCCAGAAGGCGGATGAGTTCTTTTTCGTCGTTTTGCTCCATCGCGGCCTTGTACTGCGACAAATGCTCGATGTAGCAGTCGATCTCCTTCAATAGAAAGTCCCGATTTTCCAGAAACAGCTCCGCCCACATGTGGGGCGCGAGCCACGCAACGCGCGTCATGTCCTTGTAGCTGCCGGCGGAAAAGCCCTTGTGCTTCTTTGCCGTGGGACTCTTAATATAAGCGTTCGAGGCCACGTGCGCAAGCTGCGAGGTGAAGGCGATCATCTCGTCGTGCTGCTCGGCAGTCGTAACGGAGTAGCTCCCAAAGCCCGCGGGCGAGAGCAAGTCCTTCACATGGCTCAATAGTTCGATATCATCAAAGCGCGGCGGCACGAGCACCATCGGCGCGCCGCGGTAAAGGTCGGCTTTAGCGTACTTGAAGCCCGAAAACTGCGTGCCCGCCATCGGGTGTCCGCCAAGGTAGGTGATGCCGTACTGCGCGGCGATGGGAAAGCAGGCCGCGCAGACCGTGCGCTTTGTGCCGCAGCAGTCGATAACGATCGTGTGAGAGGCGATCTTCGGCGCGTTTTTCCGGAGCCATTCGACCGCCGCCGCGGGGCAGACCGCCAGCAGGATGAGGTCGCATTCCGCCATTGTCCCGTCGGTAAGCTCTTCGTCCACCGCGCCGCTGATGACGGCAAACGACAGCACGTCGCGGTCGATATCCTGCGCGAGCACGCGCTCGCCAGAAGCATGGTAGGCCTTGGCAAACGAGCCGCCGATGAGGCCAAGGCCGACGATCCCGACCGTCATTGCGCCACCGCCTCTCTCACGCGGCGCACGGCCCCCGCAAGATCGTCATACTGCTCGGGACGCAGCGACTGCGCGCCGTCGCACAGCGCGTGCATGGGATCGTTGTGCACCTCGATGATGAGTCCGTCGCTGCCGCAGGCGGCAGCGGCCAGCGCCATGGGGCGCACAAGGCGCGCAATGCCGGTGGCGTGGCTCGGGTCGACGATAACGGGCAGGTGCGTCAGTTCCTTGAGCATCGGCACGGCCGCAAGGTCGAGCGTATTTCTCGTGTAGTCGTCGTAGGTGCGGATGCCTCGCTCGCAGAGGATGACCTGCTCGTTGCCGCCGGCCATGATGTACTCTGCGCTCATCAAAAGCTCCTTGAGGGTGCTGGCAAGGCCGCGCTTTAAGAGGATGGGCTTGCGAAGTCTGCCGAGCTCGCGCAGCAGGTCGAAGTTCTGCATGTTGCGCGCGCCGACCTGAATGAGGTCGACGTCTT
>URCK01000073.1 GCA_900546295.1 uncultured Eubacteriales bacterium
GGGCGACAAGGTGACCATCGCCATGCCGAACTGCCCGCAGGCCATCTATATGTTCTACGCCGTCAACCTCGTCGGCGGCATTGCGAACATGATCCATCCGCTCTCGGCGGAGAAGGAGATCGAGTTCTACCTCAACGCCTCGGAAAGCGTGGCGGCGGTGACGCTCGATCAGTTCTACAACAAGTTTGAAAAGGTGCGCGAGCGCACGAAGGTCGTCAACATGATCATCGCAAGCGTGCGCGACGCGCTGTCTCCGACGATCAAGGCGGGCTATATGCTCACCGAGGGACGCAAGATCGAGAAGATCCCCGAGGATGCGCCGGTCATCATGTGGAAGGACTTCATGAAGCTCTCCCGCTCCTGCTACTATAAGACCTATAAGGTCAAGCGCGAGGGCGCCGACCCCGCCGTTATCCTCTATTCCGGCGGTACGACCGGCACGACGAAGGGCATTGTGCTGACGAATAAGAATTTCAACGCCCTCGGCCAGCAGGTCATCGCGGCGAACCCGATGTTCCGCCCCGGCGACAGGATGCTCGCGGCGATGCCGCTCTTCCACGGCTTCGGCCTCGGCGTGTGCGTGCATACGATGCTCTCCCAGGGCGGGCGCTGCATTCTGATCCCGCGCTTTACGGCCAAGAGCTATGCAAAGCAGATCGTGAAGTATAAGTGCAACTTCATCGCGGGCGTGCCGACGCTCTATGAGGCGCTGCTGAGACTTCCCAGCATGGACGGGGCGAACCTCAGCTCGCTCAAGGGCGTGTTCTCCGGCGGCGACAGTTTATCGATCGAGCTGAAGAAGAAGTTCGACAAATTCCTCTACGACCACAAGGCGTCTATTCAGGTGCGCGAGGGCTACGGCACGACCGAGACGGTCACGGCCTGCTGCCTGACGCCGCCGCACATGTTCAAGGAGGGCTCGATCGGCCTTCCCTTCCCGGATACCTACATCAAGATCGTCGAGCCGGACACCGACAGGGAGCTTCCCTACGGCGAGGAGGGCGAGATCCTGCTCGCGGGCCCGACCGTGATGAAGGAGTACATGAACAACCCCGGGGAAACGGCGCAGACGCTGCGCAAGCACGCGGACGGCCTTACCTGGGTCTACACGGGAGATCTCGGCGTGATGGATGAGCAGGGCTTCATCTACTTCCGCGGCCGCGCCAAGCGTATGATCATCTCCTCGGGCTACAACGTCTACCCGGGACAGATCGAAAACATCCTCGACGCGCACGAGTATGTGCAGATGAGCTGTGTCATCGGCGTGCCCGACCCCTACAAGATGCAGAAGGTCAAGGCCTTCGTCAAGCTTGCCGCCGGTGTGCCCGCGACCGAGGACACGAGACAGGCGCTGCTCGCCTACTGCCGCAAGAATGTTGCGAAGTACGCCATGCCCTACGACATCGAGTTCAAAGAGGATATGCCCAAGACTTTGGTCGGCAAGGTGGCTTACCGTGAGCTTGAGGAAGAGGAACTCGCCAGGATCAAGGCGCAGGAAGAATAACGCGCTTCATTTGAAAAGAAAAAAGTCAAGCCTTTCGGCTTGACTTTTTTTGTCAGTTCATGGTGTCCGCGTTGAGCGAGAAGAGAAGCTCGATGCGCGCTTTGAGCAGCGGATGATTTTCAAGCTCTGCATCGGCGGCGAGGAGCTGCTCGGCGGCGGACTGCGTTTCATGCAGGAGGGATAGGTCACAGGAGAGATCGGCGACGCGAAGGGCGGGCAGACCGTGCTGGCGCGAGCCGAAAAAGTCACCCGGTCCGCGCAGCCTGAGGTCTTCCTCCGCGATGGCAAAGCCGTCGTTCGTGGAAGCCATGATCTTGAGACGCGCCCTGTTTTCCTTGCCTTTGTTGTCGGAAACGAGGACGCAGTAGGACTTGTGCTGCCCGCGTCCGATGCGGCCGCGCAGCTGGTGGAGCTGGGAGAGGCCGAAGCACTCGGCGTTTTCGATGAGCATGAGCGCGGCGTTCGGCACGTCGACGCCGACCTCGATGACGGTGGTGGAAACGAGCACATCGATCTCATGCGCGGCAAAGGCGCGCATGACGGCGTCCTTCTCCTTCGGTTTCATCTTGCCGTGGATGGGGGCGACGCGAAGGTCGGGGAAAACTTCTGTTTGCAGGTGCGCTGCATAGGCGGTGACGGCCTTTCGCTCGTCGGGCAGCTCGTCGTTTTCCGCGACCATGGGGCAGACGATGTAGGCCTGCCGCCCCTCCTGCACGAGCTTGCGCAAAAAGGCGTAGATGCGCGCGTGATAGCTCGAGGGAACGGCGAAGGTGTCAATCTTCTGCCGTCCGGGAGGGAGCTCGTCGAGAACGGACACGTCAAGATCGCCGTAGATCATCAGCGCGAGCGTGCGCGGGATGGGTGTTGCCGACATGACGAGAAGATGCGGGTTTTCCCCCTTGGCGGAGAGCGCTGCGCGCTGATCGACGCCGAAGCGGTGCTGCTCGTCAGTGACGACAAGACCGAGGTTCTGATACTGCACGTCGGGCGAGAGCAGAGCGTGCGTGCCGATGACAAGGGAAAGCTCGCCGGAGCGGAGCGCCTCGTTCAGGGCGCGGCGCTCCTTGGCCCTGGTTGAGGCGGTGAGCAGTGCGCAGGAGATGCCGAGGGGCGTGAGCAGCGGCGCGAGCGAGCGGTAGTGCTGCTCGGCGAGGATCTCGGTCGGCGCCATGAGCGCGCACTGGAGACCGTTTTTTGCGGCCATGTAAATGGCGGCGGCGGCGACCATCGTTTTGCCCGAGCCGACGTCGCCCTGCACGAGGCGGTTCATCGGGCGCTGACCTGTCAGGTCGCGCGCGATGTCGTCGACGGCGCGGCGCTGCGCGGCGGTGAGGGAAAAGGGAAGGGCTGCAAAAAAGGGCGAAGGATCGGTGTCGCGGCAGCGCTTTCCCGCGACGAACGTGCGGCGAGAGCGCAGCAGTTTAAGCCCCAGCGCGAGCAGAAACAGCTCTTCGAAGGCAAGGCGGCGGCGTGCGGCGGCGAGAGCCTCGTCATCGGCGGGGAAATGAATGTTTTCGTAGGCAAAGCGGGTGTGGCAGAGCTGGTGGGCAAGGCGCACGTCCTCGGGCAGAATGTCGGGCAGCTCGTCGACGCAGGCGGCAAGCCCCTGCTCGACGGCCTTATAGAGCATCGACTGGCTGACGCCTGCCGTGAGCGGGTAGATGGGCATGATGCGGCCCGTGATCTGATGCGCGCCCTCGCGCTCAAAGAGGGGGTTGGTCATCTGCAAGCGGCGGGGCGTGCCCTCGGCGCGGCCATAGAACACATAGGTTTCGCCGGTGTGGAATGTATTTTTGAGGTAAGATTGGTTGAAATAGGTCAGCTCCAGCGCGCCGCTTTCGTCAACGACGCGGAGCTTGACGAGGTCAAGCCCCTTGCGGATACGCGAGAGCTTTGCTTCACCCGCGACGACGGCGCACACGCAGCTCATCTCGCCGGGGACGAGGCCGGCAATTTTTTTGCAGGCGCGGCGATCCTCGTAGGCGCGGGGGAAGTAGGAGAGAAGGGAGCGCAGGTCAGTGACGCCGAGCTTGGCAAGCGCCTTCGCGCGTGCCTCGCCCACGCCCTTGATATAGCGGATGTCGGTGTTGAGCGCCGCCATGGGACTTCCCTCCTCTGTAGGTGTTATGGGTGTTATTATAATCAAATCGGAAGGAAATGAAAAGGGGTTCATGGCGCGAAAAAGGGAGCATCCGTTCGGATGCTCCCTTTTTATGCTGCTTGCGCGGGGAATTACTGCTTGTCGTACAGGTCGATGAGCTTGGTGAGGTGCTCGTAACGCTCCTTCGCCGCATCCTCGTTGCGCTCGAAGAGGCCTTCGGCACGCTCGGGGAACTCGCGGGTCAGGCGGCTGTAACGCGCCTCGTTCATCAGGAATTCACGGTAACCGCCGGCGGGCGCCTTGGAGTCGAGCGTGAACTTCTTGTCGGCCGCGGGATTGAAGCGGAACAGGTTCCAGTAGCCGCACTCGACAGCCTTCTTCATTTCCTTCTGGCAGTTCATCATGCCGCCCTTGATGGAGTGCATCTCGCAGGGGCTGTAGCCGATGATGAGGGACGGGCCGTGATAAGCCTCGGCCTCGGTGATGGCCTTGAGGGTCTGAGCGGGGTTCGCGCCCATGGCGACCTGCGCCACGTAGACGTAACCATACTGCATCGCGATCTCGGAGAGGCTCTTCTTCTTGGTCTCCTTACCGGCAGCCGCGAACTGAGCGACCTGACCGATGTTGGAAGCCTTGGAAGCCTGACCGCCGGTGTTGGAGTAGACCTCGGTATCGAAGACGAAGATGTTGACATCCTTGTTCTGAGCGATGACGTGGTCGAGACCGCCGTAGCCGATATCGTAAGCCCAGCCGTCGCCGCCGAAGATCCACACGGACTTCTTGGCGAGGTAATCCTTCTTGTCGAGGATCTCGGAAACCAGCTTGCAGGCGTCGCAGTCGCAGAACTTCTCGCCCTTGGCCTTGAGCTCGGCAGCGTGCTCAGCGAACTGAGGAACAGCGGCGAGCTCGTCCACGGTGGCGATGTTCGCCATCAGAGCGGCAACATAGTCCTTCGTGGCGGCGGCGTTGGCCTTGCCGTCATTCTTGGTGTCGAGCCACTTCTGAGCGGCTTCCTTCAGCGCGGGCTGTGCCCACTCGATGGCGATGAGCTGCTCGGTCTTGGCGATCAGATCCTCGCGGATCTTCTCCTGGCCGACATACATACCAAAGCCGTGCTCGGCGTTGTCCTCGAAGAGGGAGTTGCACCAAGCGGGGCCGTGGCCGTTCTTATCCGTGCAGTACGGGGAGGTAGCGCCGGGGCCGCCCCAGATGGACGAGCAGCCGGTGGCGTTGGAGATGTACATACGGTCGCCGAAGAGCTGGGTGACGAGGCGGGCGTAGCTCGTCTCGGCGCAGCCTGCGCAGGAGCCGGAGAACTCGAGCATGGGCTGCATGAACTGGCTGCCCTTGACGGTGAGATCCTTCATGTCTTCCTTGTCGGAGACCTTGGAGACGCAGTAGTTGAAGACGTCCTGCTCGGGAAGTTCGCCCTCCTGGCCGACCATGGTCAGCGCGCCGACCGGGCACTGGCCAACGCAGACGCCGCAGCCCATGCAGTCGAGCGGGGAGATGGCCATGGTGTACTTGTAAACGCCCTTGCCCTTGCCGGCCTTGATGTCGACGATCTTGGCGTTTGCGGGCGCGTTCTTGGCCTCTTCCTCGGTGAGAGCGAAGGGACGGATGGTCGCGTGCGGGCAGACGTAAGCGCAGTTGTTGCACTGGATGCACTTCTCAGCGTCCCAGGTGGGAACGGAAACGGCAACGCCGCGCTTTTCGTAAGCGGCAGCGCCCAGCTCCCACTGGCCGTCCACATGAGGCATGAAGGCGGAAACGGGCAGGCTGTCGCCGTCCATCTTGTCGACCGGGGTGAGGATGTCCTTGACCTGCTTGACGAGCTCGGCCTTACCCTCGTAGGAAACGGCCTCATCCGCGTCGACAGCGTTCGCCCAATCGGCGGGAACGTCGATTTTCTTGTAGGCGGTGGCGCCGAGGTCGATGGCCTTGTGGTTCATATCGACGACATCCTGACCCTTCTTGAGATAGGAGTGCGTCGCGGCGTCCTTCATGTACTGGATGGCCTGCTCCTCGGGCATGACCTTGGCGAGGGAGAAGAACGCGGACTGGAGGATGGTGTTGTTGCGCTTGCCCATACCGATCTTGATGGCAAGGTCGATGGCGTTGATGGTGTAGAGCTGGATGTTGTTCTTGGCGATGTAACGCTTGGCGTCCGCCTTGAGGTGATGGTTCAGCTCATCGAAATCCCACTGGCAGTTGATCATGAACACGCCGCCGGGCTTGACGTCGTTGACCATCTTGAAGCCCTTGATGATGTAGCTGGGGTTGTGGCAGGCGACGAAGTCGGCCTTGTTGATGTAGTAGGGGCTGCGGATGGGCTTGTCGCCGAAGCGCAGGTGGGAGATCGTCACGCCGCCGGTCTTCTTGGAGTCGTACTGGAAGTAGGCCTGGACGTACTTATCGGTGTGGTCGCCGATGATCTTGATGGAGTTCTTGTTCGCGCCGACGGTACCGTCGCCGCCGAGACCCCAGAACTTGCACTCGATGGTGCCTTCGGCCGCGGTGTTCGGGCAGTTCTTATCCTCTTCAAGGGAGAGGTTCGTCACGTCGTCGACGATGCCGATGGTGAACTGATGCTTGGGCTCAGCCTTGGCGAGCTCGGAGTAAACGGCGAAGACGGAAGCGGGCGGGGTATCCTTGGAGCCGAGACCGTAGCGGCCGCCGATGACCTCGATACCGGTCTTGCCGGCGTTGGCCAGCGCGGTGACAACGTCGAGGTACAGAGGCTCACCCTGTGCGCCGGGCTCCTTGGTGCGGTCGAGCACCGCGATCTTCTTGCACGTTGCGGGGATGGCCTCGATCAGGCGGTCAGCCTTGAACGGGCGGTACAGGCGGACCTTGATGAGACCGACCTTCTCGCCGTGGGCGTTGAGGTAGTCGATGACTTCCTCGGCCACGTCGCAGATGGAGCCCATCGCGATGATGACGCGGTCAGCGTCGGGCGCGCCGTAGTAGTTGAAGAGCTTGTAGTCGGTGCCGAGCTTCTCGTTGATCTTGCCCATGTACTTTTCCACGACTTCGGGGAGAGCGTCATAGTACTGGTTGCAGGCCTCGCGGTGCTGGAAGAACGTATCGCCGTTCTCGTGGGAGCCGCGCATGTGAGGATGCTCGGGGTTGAGGGCGTGCTCGCGGAAGGCCTTGACGGCGTCCATGTCGCACATGTCGGCGAGATCCTTATAATCCCACACGGCGATCTTCTGGATCTCGTGGGAGGTGCGGAAACCGTCGAAGAAGTTGATGAACGGGACCTTGCCGGAAAGCGCGGCCAGATGCGCCACGGGGGAGAGGTCCATGACCTCCTGCACGTTGCCCTCGCAGAGCATGGCGAAACCGGTCTGGCGGCAGGCCATAACGTCGGAGTGATCGCCGAAGATGTTCAGCGCGTGGGTGGAGACGGTACGGGCCGAAACATGGAACACGCAAGGGAGCTGCTCAGCTGCGATCTTGTACATGTTCGGGATCATCAGCAGCAGGCCCTGAGAGGCCGTGTAGGTGGTGGTCAGCGCGCCGGCACCGAGGGAGCCGTGCACTGCGCCGGCAGCACCGGCTTCGGACTGCATCTCGACGACCTTGACCTGGCTGCCGAAGATGTTCTTCTGACCGTTTGCGGACCACTGGTCGACCAGGTCGGCCATCGGGGAGGACGGCGTAATGGGGTAGATCGCGGCGACTTCACTGTAAGCATAGCTTACGTGCGCCGCAGCGTTATTGCCGTCCATGGATTTCATTTTTCTTGCCATAAATGAACCTCCTATTTATTTCACCGTCAAAAAACGGTTCTTCTGCGTGTGAACGCAAAATTCAACGATGACACTATAGCACACTTTTTTCG
>URCK01000074.1 GCA_900546295.1 uncultured Eubacteriales bacterium
ATCAAATTTATGAAGCAAAATCCGTTAAACACGATGCCCAACAACGAGTGGGAATGATTGCATAGGGTCAAAAAAGCCCGTAGACACTGGACTTTTTGAGCCTTGATGCCCCTCGTGGCAACGATTTGGCAACAGAATTTCATGATTCACAAGAAAAGAGCTATCTGATTTCAAATGAAGTCAGATAGCTCTTTTTTTCTTTATATCATTTCAAAATGTCGGAACGCCTCTTTGATGTACGGCATTCTCTTTTATCGGCGTTTCGCTGGCGAAAATGCCGGAATGATGCCTTTTCCCAATCAGGCGGCAGGGCCCCGCATTTCCTCGCACGGTTTCCCTTGTATATTGTCACCTGCACAGTTATAATGGGGAAAAAATACGCAAACGGGAGGTTTTTCAAATGCAGAAGTCATATTATGTCAACAACCGCAAAAGACTGTATCAACACATGGACGCAGGGAGCCTGCTTGCTATTTTCTCGGGAGAGGAGCTCTGGAAGTGCGGCGATGAGTACTTTCCCTTTTTTGCCGACCGCAATTTTGTATACCTGACGGGACTAAAATGCAAATCCGCCGTGCTGCTCGCCGCAAAGGATTCAGACGGCAGCGTTCAGGAGCGGCTGTATCTTCTGCCGCCGGACGCGCTCGCCGAGCGCTGGACGGGCGTTCGCGTAAGACCCGAGGAAGCGGAGGCCGTCTCCGGCATAAGCGACGCGCGCAGCATCCAGGCCTTTGAGCGCGACTTTTCCGCGCTTACAAGCGGCGGAAAGTATAAAAAGATCTATCTCGACCTCTACCGCTACACGCCCGAGCAGCCCGACCGCCCGCCGCACCGCCTGCTTCGCCGCATCCAGAAGGATTTTGCCTATCTCTCGATCGGCAATGCAGAGGACATCCTCCGCTCGCTGCGGCTCATCAAGCAGCCGTGCGAGATCGAAGCGCTGCGCAAGGCGGAGGCGATCACGCGCGAAGGCATTCTTGCCATGATGCGCTCGTCGCATCCCGGAAAATACGAGTACCAGTACAAAGCGGATTTTGACTACGCGCTTGCGCAGCACAGCCCCGACGGCCCCGGTTTCCCGTCGATCATCTCCTGCGGAAAGAACAATTTCTGCATCCACTACTATAGCTACACCGGCCAGGCGCAGGATGGCGACATGGTCCTGAACGACGTGGGCGCGCAGTATGACTGCATGATCACCGACGTTTCGCGCGCGTGGCCGTGCAACGGAAAATTCTCCGAGCGCCAGCGCATTCTGTACGAATGTGTGCTGGCGACCTCGAACTATCTGTTCTCGATCATCCGTCCCGGCATGAAAATGGAGGATGTGGACGCGACGATCCGCCGCTACAACGCAGAGCGGCTGGTGGAAGCGGGCGTTCTCAAGAGCGTGGATGAGGTCGGCAGGCTCATGTGGCACGGCGGTTCGCATCACATCGGCTACGACGTGCACGACATGGTCAAGCGCCCGGAGATCCTTGCGCCGAATATGGTCTTTTGCGTGGATGTCGGCGTTTACAATGAGGAATGGGGCATCGGCTTCCGCCTTGAAGACAACTGCCTTGTCACGGAGGATGGCTGCGAGAATCTCTCCGCCGCGATCCCGCGCACGATCGAGGACATTGAAGCCGCCATGCGGGGAGACGTGTGATGGAGCGCGCCATCCTGTGCGCTCTGGCCATCGGCGCGGTGCTCGGCGGACTGGATCTTCTGATCGGCAACCGCTTCAAGCTGGGCGAGCGATTTGAGGAAGGCTTCAAGCTTCTTGGGCCGACGGCGCTTTCGATGGCGGGCATTCTCTGCCTTGCGCCGCTCCTTTCAGGCGCGCTCGAGTCCACACTCGCGCCGCTCTGGCGCGCGCTGGGGCTGGACCCGGCGATGCTCGGCGGCATTCTGGCCATCGACATGGGCGGCTATCAAACCGCGGAACTCCTTGCGCAGGATGCAGCCATCGGGCGCTATGCCGGCATCCTCGTGGCGGCGACGCTCGGCTGCACGGTCACCTTTACGATCCCGCTGGGCGCAGGGATGCTGCGCGGCTCAGACGCGGCGGGATTTTATCGCGGCCTTCTGATCGGGCTCGGCACATTGCCCGTCGCACTGCTGCTCGGCGGCGCGGTGAGCGGCATCGCCCTTTTGCCGCTGCTCATCCAGACGCTGCCCGTTGCGCTCTTTTCGCTCCTTCTGATGCTGGGGCTCAAATTCTTTGCATTCCAGTCCATCCGCGCGTTCTCCGCGTTCGCGGCGCTGCTGCGCTGGCTGTCCATCATCGGGTTGACGGCGGGCGCGGTGCAATACATCGCGGGCGTTGCGCTCATTCCGAACCTTGCGCCGATCGAAGAGGCGATGAAGACCGTGTCCGGCATCGGCATTGTCATGCTTGGCAGCCTGCCGGCAGCGGAAGTCCTGCGCCGCGTGCTGTCAAGACCCCTGATGCGCCTGGGGCAGAAGCTCGGCATGACGGATGCGAGCCTTGCAGCGCTTCTGGTCGGATTTGTGAGCATTACGCCCGTGCTTGCCATGATGAAGGAAATAGATCTGCGCGGGCAGACGATGAACGCAGCCTTTGCGGTCTGCGCCGCGTCTGCGCTCGCCGCGCATCTGGGCTTCACGCTGAGCGCAGCGCCGCAAATGATTCTGCCGCTGCTGCTGACGAAGCTGTTCGGCGGCGTGCTCGCCGCGGTGCTGGCCGTACTGCTGACGAAAGAGGAAGAAGCAGGCGAGCGCGCATCGCGCGCAGATTGATCGCCGCCGGCGCGGCCTCGTTTTTACAAAGGAAGAGCGGACTGATTTCTTTTGAAATCAGTCCGCTCTTTTGCATTGTTTCGTTATCCTTCGGCAATCGTTTCCAGCGCGGCGGTCAGAGCTCTGACCATCAGTGCAAGGCTCATGCTGGGGGCGTTGCCGTCCTTCGCCTGCTCCGGAAGGTAGGGCACATGGACAAAGCCGCAGCGCGTGGCGGGGAATTTCTGCGCGCTCTCGTGCAGGGCGCAGTAAAGAAGATTGTTGCACACGAACGTTCCCGCCGAATACGAAAGCTGGGCAGGAATGTCCTCTTCGCGCAGCTTTTCGACGATCCGACGCGTGGGAAGGGTCGCAAAATAAGCGTCCGGCGCGCCGGGAACAACCGGCTCGTCCACAGGCTTTGCCCCCGCATTGTCGGCAATGCGGGCATCGCGCAGGTTGACGGCCACGCGCTCAACGCGAATACCGTTCGCCCCGCCGTACTGCC
Source organism: uncultured Eubacteriales bacterium (assembly GCA_900546295.1). Lineage (GTDB taxonomy): Bacteria > Bacillota > Clostridia > Oscillospirales > Oscillospiraceae > Hominicoprocola. Next base: position 3,233 of record URCK01000074.1, read on the forward strand.
CGACGGCCAGCACCGCATCGGGCCGCAGCGCATCCATCGCCGCGCGCAGCGCGGCACAGGCGGCATCAAACTCCGTCGGGATCTCGCGCTTCAAAAGCACCGCTTCTCCGACGCGCTCGGGAAGGCGCTTCACCGCCTCCCACGAGGGGTTGATCTGCTCGCCGCCGAAGGGCGTAAAGCCTGTAGCAAGGATCTTCATCGCACCGTTTCCCCGCCGATCATCAGACGGATGATCTCATTGTCCGTCTCGCGCATACCGTCGCGCGCGATGCTGCTGACGGCGCGGATGGTGTTCTCCACGCCCTTGACGATGATGCCGTCGCCGCCGTAGAACTGGCTGTCGTGGCGGTACATCTGAAGGCCGAGCAGGCCCGCCTCGACCGCCGAGGCGATCTTCGCCGCGCAGGAGGCCTTCGCCCCGTCGCAGAGCATCCCGGAGTTGATGGCGAGCGCGTTGACCACGGTGTGGGCGATCTCATCGTAGCGCCCGCCGTAAAGGTAGCATACGCCCGCACCGGCGCCCGCGCCCGCGCTGGTCGCGCCGCAGTAGGCGGAGAGGCTGCCGATGCCCGTTTTCAGGTGGATCGTGACTAGATTTGACACGACGAGCGCGCGATAGAGCTGCTCCTCGCTCGCTTGCAGCTCACGGGCGTAGATGATGACGGGCAGCGACGCCGTCATTCCCTGATTTCCGCTGCCGGAGTTGATGACGACCGGCTTTTCGCAGCCGTTCATGCGCGCGTCCGACCCCGCGGCGGCCCATGCCTTCGCGCGGTTCTGCACGCTGTCGCCGTAGGAGTCGAGCAGGATCCTGCCGACGGCCGCGCCGTACTCCCCCGTCAATCCCGCCTCGGCGATGGCGGTATTGTATGCGATCTGGCGCGCGATGGGCTCGCGCACATCGTCGAGGTTCACTTCGTCTGCAAAGGCAATAATATCCTCAACGGTCAGCAGTCTGCGGTTCTCGGGCGGCTGGGACGCTTCCTCGGAGAAGGGCTTGCTGAGCAGCACCTCGCCGTTGCGCTCGATGCGCACGACATTCGTGTGGCTGCCGACGATCTGGACAAAGGCCGTATCCTCGCCCGCGTAGGCGCGCACCTGAATATCGAAGGGGCAGTGCAGCGGGGACTTCGACACGACGATCTCGGTCGAATCGAGGTATTCGCTCAAAAGCGGCAGCTGCTCCTCCGTGACGCTTGCCAGCACCTCGAGCTGCGCGTCGGCATCGCCGATGCGCGCGCCCGCCGCAACCGCGACGGGAAGGCCCTTGCGCCCGCCCGTGTGCGGAACGATGACGCTCTTGACGTTTTTGATGATGTTGCCGCTCACGCCGAGCTCAATGCGCGAAGGATACGTTCCCAGCGTTTTGCGCGCGAGCGCGCCCGCATAAGCGACGGCGATCGGCTCGGTACAGCCCATCGCGGGCACAAGCTCTTCGCGCAGGATATCGACATAAGCCGAGTAAAGCGCAGAATCCATGGTCATTTCTCCTATCTTTTTTTCGGCCGCAGCTTCGATGCGGCTACACTTTTATCTTTTATTATACCAAAAATTACACTGTAATGCAATGCACTTTCTGTATTTTGCTCACAAAAAAAGGGATATCCCGCGGGACATCCCTTTTTTGAATGGCTGTGGGCTTAGAGGCCGTAAAGTTCGCCGTACTTTTCCTCGAGGTAGCGCGTGTAGGCTGTGGGGTCGAACTTCTCGCCCAGCGCCTGCTCCAGCAGCGCGCCCGGCTTTTTGAGGCAGCCGTACTGCCAGATGTGCTCGCGGTTCCACGCGTTGATGGGCGCAAAGTCGCCGCGGCGCAGGCAATCTTCCACGTCGACCGTTTCTTTCATCTTGCCCAGCAGCTGCGCGCCGTAGGCGCTGCCGAGCGCATAGGACGGAAAGTAGCCCACACTGCCGCCCGACCAGTGGCTGTCCTGCAAAACGCCGTGCTTGTCGTCCGGCACGTCGACGCCGAGATACTCCTTGTAAAGGCGGTTCCATTCACCCGGCAGGTCGTGCACCTTGAGTTCGCCGTGCATCACGCGCTTTTCCAGCTCGTAGCGTACCATGACGTGCAGACTGTAGGTGACCTCGTCAGCCTCGGTGCGGATGAGCGAGGGCTCAGCCTTGTTGATGGCACGGTAGAATTCCTCCGCCGTGTGGCCCGCGAGCGAGGGGAAGAGCTCGCAGAGCTTCGGGAAGACGAAGGCCGTGAAGGCGCGGGAGCGGCCGAGCAGGTTCTCATAGAAGCGGCTCTGACTCTCGTGGATGCCCATGGAAACGCCGCCGTCGAGCACCGTGTAGGCAAGCTCGTCCGCGCTGCCGGTATCGTAGAGCGCGTGGCCGCCCTCGTGGATAACGGAGAACATGGAGGAAGCAAAGTTGCCCTCAAGATAGTGCGTCGTGATGCGCTCGTCGAAGTGCGAGCCGAGGGATGTGGTGAAGGGATGCTCGGTCGTCGAAAGGCCGACATGATCGAGATCCAGCCCCATCGTGCGCATGAGATAGTGGGAGAGCGCGTCCTGCGCCGTTTCGGGGAAGCTGCCGTGCAGCATCGCGTCGTCAAGCTGCGGCCGCGCCTTGATCTTCTTGAGGAGCGGCACGATGTGCTCGCGCAGCGTTGCAAAAAATTCGTCGCACTGCGCCATCGTCAGTCCGTCCTCATACTCGCTGAGCCAGTAGTCGTAGGGATCTTTTTCCGGCGCGCAGTAGTGCGCGAAGCGGATGTTCGTCTCGAAGATCTTTTCAAGCACCGGCTCGAAGAGCGCAAAATCGCTCGTCTCCTTCGCGCGGTGCCAGACGTCGTCCGCCTCGACCAGAAGCTGCTGATAGGCGACGTATTCGTCCATGGGGATCTTCTGCATATTGCGGATGTCCTTGATGAGCAGGAATACCATGCGCTGCTGCTTTTCGTCAAGCTCCGCCTTGTGCGCATCGAGGAATTCGAGCAGCGCGACCGTCTCGCTGCCGGTGGTGAGCTTATAGTGCTCCTCGCTTAAAATGCTCATGGTCTGACCGCGGTTCGCCGCCGTGCCCTTGGGTGCGGTGGTCGCCCCGTCATAAAAGAGCAGACCCATGGCGTGGCCGTAGGCGGCAAGCTTCGCCTGCAGGTCCATCAGGGACTGGATCGCTTCAGAAAGAATCATCGGTAGTGTCCTCACTTTCTCTATGATGGTCTCATCATAGCACGAAGAGGGCGCAGAGCGCAATGTGCATTTTGATTTTTCCCCTCCATCAGAGGGATGGGCGGGCGGGTGCAGCGCGTTGCGCTGCTGCCAATTCAAAGGGGGTGTTCTCTTTCGCAAAAGAGAACACCCCCTTTGGAACCCCCAGAGAAAGGCTTGCATTGTGGGCTTTGGGCTTGAAGGACTGCACGCGCCGCGCAGTGTAAGTGCGGTGTACGTGGCTGCGCCACGAGTCCCTGCGAGTCGTTACCGGTATCAACCGCGCCCTACTCCGTGAGGCGCGAGTGACGTCTACTCGGCGGCGGACTGCCTGCGCCGCGGCGGCATTGCTTCGCTCGCCGCCTTTTGATGGGTGATGCGTGGACGGGGCGCGGCATTGCTTCGCTCGCCGCACTCTTCAAATGATGAAAAAACGACCGCATTAGCGGTCGTTTTTACGATTGTGGAAGATTTTTCAGCGCATAATCGATGCACTGGTTGATAAACTCACTTCGGCTCATGTTGAATTTTGCAGCAGATGCGTCGATTTGCGCCAGTTTGTCAGGCGCAATGCGGATCGTGATCGGTTCCTTGGTATATTGCTTCGGGATGAAATCAGACATGGTAATCACCTCTTGCAATATAGTATGCTGTGGTGTATTCTAAATATAGATTCTAAATTAGCATACGTTTTAGCGTACAGAAGGAGGGAAACATGGAATATCAGAAGATGTACACACTGCTGTTCAACGCCATTACAGATGCATTGAAACAAATGGAATCCCAAAATTTCGGCACTGCCAAAGAAACCCTCATCGCCGCCCAACAGCAAGCGGAAGAAATCTATATGTCAGCAGAATCCTAACCGCGACGGCGAGCGCAGCAATGCCGCCGCCCGCACCGCAGTCTGCCGCCAGACTACCGTCACTCGCGCGCTACGGAGTGCGCGCGGTTGATAGATGCATCGAAACGCAGGG
>URCK01000075.1 GCA_900546295.1 uncultured Eubacteriales bacterium
GGGCTTGTCACGGCCATCATCGCGGGCGTGGTCATCGCCATTCTCGGTGGCGCGTCGTACCAGATTTCGGGCCCCACAGGCGCGATGAGCGCGGTGCTCGTCGGCATCGTCGCGGAGTATGGTTTGCAGGGCGTGTTTTTTGCCTGCTTTGCCGCAGGCGTTCTGCTGCTGCTTGCGGGCGTCTTCAAGCTGGGTCGCTTAATTAGCTTCATCCCGATGCCCGTCATCATGGGCTTCACCTCGGGCATTGCCATTATTATTGCGATGGGGCAGATCGACAACTTCTTCGGCACGGTGTCGGAGGGCGGCTCGAATTTGGAAAAGATCGCGTCCTATGGCCGTCTTGGCTTCCATCCGAACATGCAGGCGGTGCTCATCGGCCTTCTCGTCGTGCTGGTGATGGTCTTCTGGCCGAAAAAGTGGGGTGCGCGCGTGCCCGGCTCGCTCATCGGCATCATCCTTGCGACCCTTGTGGCAGCGCTTGCCGGGATGGATCAGCTCGCCGTGGTGGGCGATATCCCGAAAACGCTTCTTCTCAGCGACCGCCTGTCCCTTCGCGGCCTGAGCCTTTCGATGCTCGAAGACCTCGCCTCTCCCGTTGTGACGATCGCGGCGCTCGGTATGATCGAGAGCCTGCTTTGCGGCGCGTCGGCCTCGCGCATGAAGGGCGAAGCGTTCAACGCCGATCAGGAGCTGATCGCGCAGGGCGTGGGCAACATCCTGCTGCCGCTCTTCGGCGGCGTGCCCGCGACCGCGGCCATCGCGCGCACGAGCGTGGCGGTCAAGTCCGGCCAGCAGACGCGCCTTACGAGCGTGTTCCATTCGCTGTTCCTGCTTGCCTCGATGTTCCTGCTCGGCGGCGTGATGGCGCGCCTGCCGCTCTCGGCGCTCGCGGGCGTGCTGATGGTCACGGCATGGCGCATGAACGACTGGGAGGGCATCCGCTACATCTTCCGCCACAAGTTCAAGTCCGGTATCAGCCAGTTTTTGATCACGATGCTCGCAACGGTCATCTTTGACCTGACGGTCGCGATCCTGCTCGGCGTGGTGTATTCCGCCATTTTGTACATGGCAAAGTCGAGCCATATCCATGTGAACTTCTCTGATATCGACGCGAACAAGCTGCGCTCGGTGGAGGGCAAGCCCCCCATCCTCGAGACCTCCGGCGTGGCGTATATCACGGGCGCGCTCTTCTTCGGTGCGGTGGATGAGTTCAACCGCCGCATGGCGGAGATGCCGCAGTACGACCACATCATCTTGTCGATGCGCGGTATGCCGAGCGTGGACGTCTCGGGCGCGCAGGCGATGCTCGAGCTGTGTGAGTCGCTTAAGAGTCAGGGCAAGACGGTTGCCTGCTGCGGCATGACCGAGGCCGTACGCACCTACTTTGACCGCGCCGGCATCACGGAGATTTTAGGCGAGGACGCTTATTTCTGGAGTGCCGACCACGCTATCCTCGATCTTCTGGACATGGAGATCGCAGAATAAAAGACGGCAAACGCCCGCCTTCCTGAGCGGAAGGCGGGCGTTTCTGCGCGCGCTAAGAAGGTAAGAAACGGCAGAAGAAAGGCGGCTCGCCCTGTGATTCCTCACAGGGCGAGCCGTTCTTATTGATAGGAGAGAGGGAGACTTAGTTCGCGCTGTCGTTTGCGAGGGCCTGGTCGATCAGCTTCTGGAGCGCTGCCATGTTGTCCTCATTGTCGATGCCGCCGAGCATCGCCTCACCGACGATGGCGCCGCTGCGGTCGATGACATAGGTGGTCGGGAAGGCCATGATGTCGCCCGCAAAGTCGCCGGCTGCGCTGTCGGAGGGGAAGTAGATGTTCTGGTAGCTTGCGCCCTTGGATTCAAGCAGACTCTTGGCCGTGCTGATCGCATCGGCGTTGCCATCGAGGGTATCGACGTTGATGCCGATGACCGCGCCGCCCTGCTTCTTGAGCGTCTCGTTGAGGGCGTTCAGCTCGCCAAGCTCCGCCACGCAGGGCTTGCAGCCGCTGAACCAGAAGTTCACGACCGTCACAGCGTTCTGGGAGAAGATGCTGCTGTCCACGTCGTTGCCGTCAAGGTCCTTGCCGGTGAAGGTGGGGAAGGTCGGGACGGCATCGTTCATGTCGCCGTTTTCACCGTCGCCTGCGGGCTGAAGTGCGGCGTACTGCTCCTGCAGGGGCTGGATCTGATCTTCAAGGTCGCGGATCTGCTCGGAGCCTTCGGTCAGCGTCTTGAGTTCGTCCTCGGTGAACTGATCCTTCACAAGGTCGAGGGCGGCAAGCAGGTAAGCACCGTAGTTCGATTCATCGGGGATCTCGTCGCGCTTTTCGTTCATGGCGGCGAAGAGCTTCTGCCACAGCTCAAGGTTTTCTTCCATGATGGCGTTTTCCTTGTCGGCGAGCTCCTGGATCTGGGCGTAGACCTCCTCGGCGGTCGCGCCCTGCGTATCGCCATCGCCCTTGCTGTCGTCCTTGCTGCCGCAGGCGGCGAGGGAAAGCGTCAGCGTAAAGGCGAGCAGCAGCGTAATGATCTTCTTAAAATTCATGGTTTATTCTCCTTTGTTTTCTTCAATGATCGGTTTTTGGGACAATTTGGAACATGCTCCGCTGCCGCCGAAGGCGTAGCGGAAGCGGACGGCCTCCGTCGGGCAGGCGGTCACGCATTTGCCGCAGCGGATACATTCGCTGTGATTCGGTGTTTTGGTCACATCCACGTCCATGGGGCAGGTCCTTGCGCACTTGCCGCAGGAGACGCATTTGCTCTCGTCAACGTGCATCGACAACAGCGATACGCGGTTGAAGAGCGCGTAGAACGCGCCGAGCGGGCAGAGCCACTTGCAGAACGGGCGGTAGAAGACGACGCTCAGCACGATGACCGTGATGAGCACGCAGAGCTTCCACGAGAAGAGCTTGCCGAGCGCGGCACGGATGCTGCTGTTGACAAGCGAGAGCGGGATGGCACCTTCCAGAACGCCCTGCGGGCAGAGATATTTGCAGAAGAACGGGTCGCCCATGCCCGCCTCGTTCACCACGAGCACCGGGAGCAGGAAGACCATCACCACCAAGATGACGTATTTGAGGTAGGTCAGCGGCTTTAGACGCTTGGTGGAGAGCTTCTTGGTCGGGATCTTGTGCAGCAGCTCCTGAAACCAGCCGAACGGGCAGAGGAAGCCGCAGATGAAGCGGCCCAGCAGCACGCCGAGCAGGATGAGGATGCCGGTGATGTAATAGGAAAAGCTGAATTTGGACGAGCCGACAACAGCCTGAAACGAGCCGATGGGGCACGCGCCCGCCGCTCCCGGGCAGGAGTAGCAGTTCAGCCCCGGCACGCAGACGGTTTTGCCTGCGCCGCGATAGAGCGTACCCGTGAGGAAGTTCGGCAGGTGCAGATTCGTCAGCAGAGCCGCACAGGCCTGAACCAGTCCGCGCCAGCGGGCGAGCAGAAAGGAAAACGGTTTTTTCTTATCCAATGCCCACACACTCCAGACATAGCTTGATCGCCTTGTTCAGCACCGTGTCCGCCTCGCCGCGCATCACACCGCAGACGAGAAATGCAAGACCGAGCAGCAGGAAAAGGATCTGCACCCCGGCCTTTTTGCCAAATGTTTTGTTCAAATTATCACCCTTTCTCTTGTACCGGCGCTTAGACTACACAGGGAAAATGAACACAGTATGAACAGCACCTTAAAAGAACCCTAATTTTATCTGGATATATTAAGAAGTTTGAAAATGCTGCAAATCTACCGTATTATCCGCGCTTTTGGAAGAGCTTTGGACCATAGCGGGAGACGAGCTCGCCAATCACAAGCCCCAGCACCGCGCCGGCGAACACGTCGCTCGGAAAGTGTACATATAAATATAAACGCGAGAAGGCGAGCAGCACGGCGAGCGGGATGGCCGCATAACCGAAGCGGCGGTCTGCGCGCGTTAAGATCGTTGCGCCGATGGTGGAAGAGAGCGTGTGCCCCGAGGGGAAGGAAAAATCCTTGGGTGTGGCGATGAGCAGCTGCACGCTCTCATCGAGCCAGCAGGGGCGTGGGCGCGCGACGAGATTCTTGAGCACGACGTTGCCGGCCAGCGCGCCGCACAAAAGCCCCAGCAGCAGCAAAATGCCGGTGCGGCGGTGCTTTTTTGTGCACAGCAGCACCACGCCCGTGAGAATCCAGATAAAGCCGATGTCGCCGAGCAGCGTAAGGCGCGGCATGATCGCGTCCAGAGCGGGACAGGCGAGATAAGTTTGTATCCAGTGAAGGATGCCCCAATCAAGTGCCATAAGCGGTCGTCTCCTTTTGAAATCGAAATACTGCCTCATTTTATACTAAGATGAGAGGAATTGCAATCGTGCGCTGAAGGCGGCGGAAAATTGACTTTTTCCGCCGCCAGGGCTATAATTTTTTCCGACAGAAGGGGACGTGCACAGCGGCCCACAGCAGAAGGAGAATACTATATCATGAGAGAAGACCTTGCGCTCCGGCTGGAGCGGTTCAAAGAACAGTGGAGCGTGGATGCGGCCGCGCAGGGGCGCGTTGCGCGCCCGATGGTTAGATTCATCGGCGAAGAGGTGCTCGATACGGCGGTCGCCGCGCTGCTGCAGGGGGAGAATCTCCTGCTTGCGGGCGGAAAGGCGACGGGCAAGAACATTCTTGCGGACAACCTTGCATGGCTCTTCGCACGCCCGGTGTTCACCGCCTCGTTCCATGTGAATACCGACAGCAGCATGCTCATCGGCACCGACACCTTCACCGGCGGCGAGGTGAGGCTGCGCCGCGGCCCCATCGCGCTTGCAGCGCAGTACGGCGGGTTCTGCGTGCTCGATGAGATCAACATGGCAAAAAACGACGCGGTCGCGGTGCTGCATTCGGTGCTCGATTACCGCCGCCTCATCGACGTGCCGGGCTATGAGTGCATCCCGCTGCACCCGGCGACGCGCTTCATTGCAACGATGAACTACGGCTACGCCGGCACGCGCGAGCTGAACGAGGCACTCGTCTCGCGCTTCACGGTCATCCGGATGCCGACGCTCGACGAAGCGCAGCTTTGCGAACTGCTGCGCGCCGATGTGCCGGAAGCGGCGGAGGAAAACATCCGCCGCTGCGTGGGGCTGTTCCTCGATCTGAACGCAAAGGCCGTGAACGGCGAGATCTCGACCAACTCCGTCGACCTTCGCGGCATGATCGCGGCGCTGCGATTGATGACCGACGGCATGGCGCCGAATGAGGCCATCGCCGTGAGCATCACGAACAAGTGCTTTGACGAGTACGAATATGCGCTTGTGCGCGACGTGGTGATGACGCGCTTTGCGCAGTAAGGGGACGAGAGTGTGAGCATTGGCAGAGAAGAGAGTTTGTTTCTGACCGTTTCCGAGGATCACAGGCAGCGAGCCTATCCTGAATATGTGCAGCGCATGAGCGCGCCCTTTTCGCGCGCGGGCGGTATGGTCGCGGCCTACGAGGGCGTGCTGCTCGGCGGAGCGGACAAGCGCTTTGGGCTGGATGAACTCAATTTATGGCTGCGCCGCTATCGCTACGCCGCCTATGATATGGACGTGCTGCTGCCCGCTGCGCACCTGTGCCTTGAGCGCGCGGTGCGCGCTGACCTCATGGCGGAGCGCCCCGGCGTTTTCGCGATGGCGCGGCAGGCGGCGGGGGAGATCCTGCGCGGCGATCTGCTGCAATACCGCCGTAGCTCGCGCGGCTGGCTCTATATTTACGACCTTGCAAAGAGGTTTCCCGGCGCGGAAACGGTCGAGGATCGCCGGTTGCTGAAAAACCTTGCGGGTTTTGACGAGATGCTCGACCTGTTCGAAGAGCTCTCGGGGCGCAGCGAAACCTGCGCCGATGCCCGCGCGCTGGTCGATCTTGCGGCGCTTTTGTACCGCAAGATCCTGACGCGCTACTTCGCGCCCGGCCACGACCAGGACATTTTTCCCGAGCGGGAGACGGACGAGGCGCAGGAGCTTGCCGAACCGGGCGAGATCGAATGGACGCAGACCGAGGAGCAGGAGCTCAAATATGAAAGCGCGGGAGTGGCTTCGGCGGATGGTCTTACGCTGCCGGAGGATGCGCTCGCGTCGGTGCCGGAATATTTGCAGCGCAACTTCGGCCCGAGCTTTCGCACTGAGCAGGCGATGCGCGAGATCGAGCGCGCCGTCTGCACCGGCATCCACGAGGAGAGAAAGCTTCTCTTCACCGACGGGCTGGGACAGGAGGCCTACGAGGGCACGGACCCTCGCGCCCAGTCGCTGCGTGCAAGCTACGAGAAGAATCTTGAAATGCTGCGCACGCACGAGGACGCGGCGCGGCAGGGCAGGCGCAGCATCGAGCAGGCCTTCCGCAACGCGCTGAGCCTGCGCAGCGAGCCGGAGATCTACCGCGCTGACCACGGCACGCTCGACAATGCGGCGCTGTGGAGGGTCGGACGATGTGCGTTTCCGCTGCTGTTTGAAAAGATCGTGCGGCAGGACGAGTCAAGCGTTGTCGTGGAGCTTCTTATCGACGCAAGCGGCTCGCAGTCCGTGCGGCAAGGCATGGTGGCGCTGCAAAGCTACCTTTTCAGCAGTGCGCTGAGCGGCATCGGTATCCCGCACCGCGTGATGAGCTACTGCACCTACGGTGACCACACGGTGCTGCGGCGCTTTCGCGATTATGACGATCATCCCGAGACGGACCGGCGCATCCTTGAGTACCGCGCGACCTCCAACAACCGCGATGGCCTTGCGCTGGCGGCGGCAGGGCTCGACATTAAAAAACGACGCGAGGAACATAAAGTAGTCATTGTTTTCAGCGATGGCCTGCCAAACGATATGATCAGCGGGCGCAAGCGCAGCGGTATGCCGGAGCGCTATGTCGGCGACGCCGCCATCCGAGACACCTGCTTTCAGGTGCGAAAGCTGCGGCGCGAGGGTGTGCACGTGCTCGGTATTTTCCTCGGCGAGGATGGGGAACTTGAAAATGAGCGTATGATCTACGGCGCGTCATTTCTGCGCATCCGCCGCGCGGAGGACTTTGCGGGCAGCGCGGGACGCAAGCTGAGTGAGCTGCTTTTATCGCTGTAAGAGAAAAAAGGGGCTTCGATTTTGCGAAATCGAAGCCCCTTTTTGAAAGGGCTACATTTGGTGTTTGCAGCGGCGACACATTACAAAATAAGGTAAATGCAAAGGATTTGTGGGTGAGATGCACAAGCGAAAGGGGCGATTTTGGGCTACAATTGAAAGATGAGACAAAGGAAGAAAAAATGATAAAATACGCTTGACATTTCGCTTAATGCGTGTATAATAACATACTGTTCCGCGAAACGGAGCGTGCACCTTGTAAATTAAACAACGAAACTTTGACAA
>URCK01000076.1 GCA_900546295.1 uncultured Eubacteriales bacterium
AAATGTGGCGCTCAAATAAACTTGGGATCAAAGAAAAAATAAGTCGAGGGAATTTTGAGCTGACGGATTGCGGCATCAAATTGGTAGAGCTGGTCACCCCCATCGTAAATGATTTTCAATCCATTCCTACTTGGCTGCACGACGTGGAAAACAATCCGTCTGGTGACGTACATGTAGGGGTAACCCCCATGTTGGCCGGTCTCTATCTGATTTCCCCAATTATCAAAGTGTTGCAGCACAGCGATTTATCACCTATATGCTCGATTATTTTCACATGAATGCGGAGGATGAGGCATAGCGCTGCCAAAGTTCTGCGCCGCTTGACAGGCGTGGTACAATACAAATGAGCTTTTTCCGTTTCTATACCAAACGGAGGAGGCTCATTTTTTGTTTGGAGGATCAAAAATGAAGAGAACATTCAGCACGGAGCTTGCCTATGTATTCGGCATCGTATTTGTCGCGTGGGGCGTTGTCCTGATGGAAAAAGCTGACTTCGGCGTTTCCATGGTGGTCGCGCCTGCATACCTTCTTTACCGCTGGCTGTCTCCTGCGTGGAGCTTCGTCACCTTCGGCATGGCGGAATACTGCTTGCAGGCGGTGCTGCTGCTCGCCATGTGCCTGCTGCTGCGGCGTTTCCGTGTGTCGTATCTCTTCTCCTTTGTCACGGCGGTCGTCTACGGCTTTGTGCTGGACGCTTTCATGCTGCTTGGCACTATGCTTCCGGCGGGCGGCGTCTGGCTGCGCGCGATCTACTATGTGCTGGGGATGCTTTTTTGCGCGGCCGGTGTTTCCGCCATGTTCCACACCTACATTTCGCCTGAGGTCTACGAGCTATTTGTGAAGGAGGTCTCCGCCCATTTCGGTGCAGACATCAACCGGTTCAAAACCGGGTATGACTGCGTGAGCTGTCTGATCGGCGTGACGATGAGCTTTCTCGCCTTCGGGCTTTGGCGCTTCGAGGGCGTGAAGTGGGGGACGATCCTGTGCGCACTGATCAACGGCTATGTCATCGGACGATTCTCCGCGTTCTATGAAAAGCACTGGGCGTTCTGCGACCGCTTCCCGTGGCGGAAATATTTCGCGCCGGACGCTGCGATGCAGACGAGCGCGGAGTGAAACGCCTTATATCTCTCTGCGCCGGCGCGCAGATAAAAAAGCTGCCCTGCTTGTGCGCAGGGCAGCTTGAATATTTTTAGTAATGTTGCAGCAGGCAATTTTCGCAACTGCGTACCGCCGGTTCCTCTACGCCATTTTTGCGCCATTTCGGCGAGGGGATGCGCAGAGAAATAGGAACTTATATGTTTTGACTTCATCCGAAAATACCTGTCCTATCAAGCTTTATGGGCCAATGGAACCGTCTGTTTGGGAGAAGCTGGAAGGGTTGGGAGAAGATGTTGCCAGATATTACTGGGAGCATATTTCTGTTTTTAGACTCGATGAAGAGTATAATGAGCATTGGGATTATTTTCTGGGACAGTTGCTGAAGTATATAGTGGTTCGTTTGCATACTGCTTTGACCGAGTTCTGAGCTATGCACCCATTGGCGATGATGGTATTTTCCCGCATGAAATGGTAAGAGATTATTTCGAACATACACACTGCGAAAAACTAATAGAAGGCTTCGTCTCTGGAAAGCAACCACAACGAGGGGTACATACGGTAACGGGAGGTATGGAAGAAAAAGAAACTTCAATTAAGTATCGTGAGGATGCTTCTAAGTTGCATATATCTTATCCGCATACTGCGGCTATACTTGAAAAGCTTGCTAAGTGTTATTGGCAAGAGTCTTTATATGAGCAAAAGAGGGAGCTGTTAGATTTTAGGGGTTGATTATTTAGACTGGCTGTAAAAATAGGCGTTGAGGAAATAAATCCTCAACGCCTATTTTTGGTACGGGTAGTGGGACTCGAACCCACACGCCTCACGGCAGAGGAACCTAAATCCTCCGAGTCTACCAATTCCACCATACCCGCGAACAGGACAACTATAGCACAACTTGCGCCCCGCGGCAAGAAAAAAATCGGAAAGCGGCGCGGAACGGGATGAGAAGGATGAAAAGGGCCTCCGTATGGTCACCATACGGAGGCCCTGCTGCCTTTCGAAGCGCAAAGAGACGCACGTTTTCCGATTATTTGATGAACCAGAGGTCCATGTCGACGTTGCCCTTGATGCCGGGGACGCTTCCTTTGGACGTATACTGCCACATGGCAAAGTCGTAGTAGAACGTCGGCGCGTCGGTGCTGTAGTTGGCGTACCAGAGCGGGTATTCCACGACCTGGCTGAGGTCATACTTGATGTAGCCCGCGTAGTTGTTGATGTAGATCATCGCATCGTAGCCCGCGCCTTCGATGATCTTGCAGAAGGCGCGCGCGCAGGCGCAGAGCACGCTCGTCTCGATGCCGTAGGTGCGGGCGCTCGACTTACCGATGACCTCCCAGTCGAAGACGACGGGGCCGGTGATGCTGTGGCCGCGCAGCTTGTCGAGCACGAAGTAGGCTTCCTCCTCCGCCTCGGCTACACTGATGGCCTGCGAGAAGAAGTAAGCGCCCACCTGAAGACCTGCGGAGGCCGCGCCGTCGGCGTATTCGTCAAATTTCGGGTCGGCGAAGACCGCGCCTGCGGTGTAGCCACGACCGCCCACGCGTGCGATGGCGAATTCCACGCCGCTGCCCGCGACCGCTGTCCAGTCGATGTCGCCCTGATACTGCGAGACGTCAATGCCGAGGCGTGTGCGCACATTGGGGTCATTGTAGCGCATGATGCTGCCGTCCTTGTAGAAGGCGGACTTATCGTAATTGTTCGTCGGCACGCCTTCCAGCACGTCGAGCGTGTAGTTCCCGTAGTGGATCTTCTGCTTGGTGTTGGTCGCGTTCGCCTGATAGATGCGCCACACGATTGTCGCCACCTCCGCGCGCGTAATGTTGCTGTCGGGGTAGAAATACGTCTGCTCACCGACTGTTGTACCGATGAAGATGCCCGCCTCGCAGAGGGCGGTCGCGTAGCCGTCGTTCACGTCGGCAAAGGGAGAGGCGCTGCCCGACGCGCCATAGCCCATGGCCTTGGCCGCAAGGCGCGCGACCTCAAGGCGGCTGATGGGAGAATCGAGCGCCTCGGCCTTGTCGCGCGAAAGATAGCTCATGGAGAGGGCGTAGGTGCCGTAGCCGCTGGCCCAGTGCGTTCCCGTGGGTGCTTGCTGTTTGTGGCCCGTTGCGAGCAGCACAAGCTTGAGCATTTCACCCGTGCTCGTGGCGCGGTTGGGGGCAAAGGTGCCGTCGCCGTTGCCGCCGACGATGCCCTGCGCGCTCAGCTCCATCACATAGTCATAGAACCAGTCGCCCGGCTTCACGTCGGAATACGTCGTGCCGGTGTAGCTGTTGGCGCTCCAGGCGGCGGTCGCGGTGACATTGCCGCTGGCAATGCTCGATTCCGTCAGCACCGCGCCGGACGCGGTTTTGAGACCCGCGAACGTGCTGCCGAGCTTTTCCATCGCGGGGAAGCTGCCGTAGGCCGTGCCGCGCTGATAGACGCGAAAATCCGTCTCATACGACACGCCGTCTTCCTTGTTGATGATGAGATAGGCAAACTCCGTGTCCGCGGCGGCAGTACTGCCGTCTAAGTAGAGCGCCGCCTCCTGGAGCCGACGGTCGGCGAGGCCCGGCTGCGCCTGACCGCCGGAATGGCACCATTCGCCGAAGGCCTGCGCCACCTCAAGGCGCGTGGCCTGCACCTCGCCGCCGGCGATCTTTACGAGCTTGCTTGTGCCGCTCATCCAGCTTGAGCCGTAGTTGTAGCTGAAGCAGATGAGCGCGTCGAACTGGCCCTGCGTGGGCGTGATGCCGCGGCGGGCAAAAAAGTCGTTCAGCTTGACCTCAAAGTCTGCGACCTTGCCGAGCAGAAGTGTTTCCGCCTCCTGCTGGGTGATGCCGCCGGGATAGTCGTCCGCGCCGCATTCCGTGCCGTAGCCGATGTACCACTTGCCGTTCGCGCTGTATTTCTCCGCGCGGAAGCCCTCTTCCTCCTCAAGCTGGCGGATGGCCGCGCTGCCCGCGGTCATCATCGGGCCGCTTGCCAGCGCCGGGACGCACAGCTGCAATGCAAGGCACAGCGCCAGCAGCAGCGCCAGCGGCGTTTTTCTTTGTGCGGTATGTTTCATATTCGCTCTCCTTTGCCCGGCTGGAGGCGCAGCGCCCCGCCGGAAATCAGATTTATCCGCAGTATATCATAGGTTTACATAAAAATCAACCAAACTTCGTGCTGATTCGTGTAAAAAAGCCCGCGCTCTGCCAATTTCGGCAAAGCGCGGGGAAAGGCTCACATCAGCGCGTCGAAGAGCGCGTTCAGGTTGTCATCGGAATATTCGACCTCCGCACTGTAGAGGCGGCAGAGCTCGATCTGGTCGTTCACGGTGAAGCTGCCGTGCAGTTTTTCGTGCAGCGAGCCGAGAGCGAAGAGCAGCTGCACCGACGCCGCGGCGAAGGCTGCCTTGCTCGATACGTCCCCGTCATCGAGCGCCGTCGGCACATGGCGGTAGAGGAAGTATACGAGCAGCTGCTCATACTCCGTCTCGCGGCCGCTCATGCGGAAGGCAAAGTCGGAAAGCGGCAGTGCGTCCGCATATCTGTGCAGCGCCTGCAGAAGGTCAGTCCACTGCTCGTCCATGCGCTCGAGCGAGAGGTAGAGCTCCGCCCACTGCTTGAGCGAAATGGCGGGCAGCGTCGCGCCGCAGAGCGAGAGCAGCTTCTCCATGCGGGAAAAGATCGGCCCTTCCCGATCCTGCGCGGCGGTAAAGAGCCGCTCGCGCAGCGCAAGCAGCGCGCGCTCCTCTTCTTCGAGCGCTCCTTCGCCGCTTGTGAGAAGGCGCACCTTGTCGGGCTTCGTCAGAATGAGGCGCGCGGCCTCCTCGCAGCAGAGACCCACGCCGATCTCCGTGCGCTCTGAGAAAAAACTGCGGTAGCGCGGATGGTCGCGGCAGATCTGGCAGAGCATATCCTCCCCGCCGTACAAAATGAGGTCGCAGAGGTTCTTTTCGTTCAGGAAGGGGCAGCGCTCGTGTGCGCCGAGGAGGAAGTGCGGCGCGTCGCCGTCCTCGGAGATGCTTGCACGCAGACGCTTGCCCATTTCACCGCCGATGCGGCGGTAGGAGGCGAGCGTGTCCTCGTCCACGTCGATCTCCCAGCCGATGCAGCAGTTATGGCGGCAGTGGTCGGCGATGCAGGAAAACTGCGGGTAATAGTCCGGATATGTGTGTTGCACTTCTTGACCCTCCTGAGTATTTGATGCATTTTCCGCCATTATAAGGCGGCGCGCCGCGCTTTGCAACGCCGTTTTTGCAGAGGGAGAGAAAAGCGGCAAAACACGGCAAAAAAGCCGCCGCTCTTAAAAGAAGCGGCGGCTTTTGCCTTAGGGGAAACGAATCAGCCGACGAGAGCGGCGGTATCCATGGCGATCATGAGCTCCTCGTTTGTGGGGATAAGGAGAACGGTGACCTTGGAGTCGGGGGCGGAGATGACGCGCTCCTCGCCGCGGACCTTGTTGGCGTCCTCATCCATCTTGACACCCATGAACTCGAGGCCGGAGGCGATGTCCATGCGCTGGGAAGCGCTGTTTTCGCCGACGCCTGCGGTG
Source organism: uncultured Eubacteriales bacterium (assembly GCA_900546295.1). Classification (GTDB taxonomy): domain Bacteria; phylum Bacillota; class Clostridia; order Oscillospirales; family Oscillospiraceae; genus Hominicoprocola. Next base: position 5,626 of record URCK01000076.1, read on the forward strand.
AAGATGATGGCGTCTACGCCGCCCATCGCAGCGGCATACGCGCCGATGAGCTTCTTCACGCCGTAGTTGAACATATCGACGGCGAGACCGGCGCGCTCGTTGCCCTTTTCAAAGGCCTCTTCAAGATCACGGAAGTCGGAGCTGACGCCGCTGACGCCCTGCACGCCGGACTTCTTGTTGAGAATGGTAAGCATTTCCTTGATGTCCATACCGTACTTGCCCATCAGGTATTCAAGAATACCGGCGTCGATATCGCCGGAGCGGGTGCCCATGGGAAGGCCGGCAAGCGGGGTGAAGCCCATGGAGGTATCCACGCTCTTGCCGCCGTCGACCGCGGTGACGGACGAGCCGTTGCCGAGATGGCAGGTGATCAGCTTGAGCTGCTCGATGGGCTTGCCGAGCATATCGGCCGCGCGCTGGGAAACATACTTGTGAGAGGTGCCGTGGAAGCCGTAGCGGCGGACCTTGTCCTTTTCGTAATACTCATAGGGGATGGCATAGGTATAGGCAACGGGGGGCATGGTCTGGTGGAAGGCGGTATCAAACACGGCGACCATGGGAACGCCGGGCATGAGCTCCTGGCAGGCCTTGATGCCGATAATGTTGGCGGGGTTGTGGAGCGGGGCGAGGGGATTGCACTCCTCGATGGCCTGCATGACCTCATCGGTGATGACGACGGACTTGGCAAACTTCTCGCCGCCGTGGACGACGCGGTGACCGACGGCGTCGATCTCCTTCATGGAGCCGATGACGCCGTTCTTCTCGTCGACAAGGGCGTTGAGCACGGCCTGAATGGCCTCGTTGTGCGTGGGCATGGGGATTTCGGCCTCCTTGACCGTTTCCTTGCCGGGCAGCTGGGGCTTATAGGTGAAGCGGCCGTCGATGCCGATGCGCTCGCAAAGACCCTTGGCAAGCAGCTCGCCCGAAGCGGGGTTGAGCAGCTGATACTTCAGGGAGGAAGAGCCTGCGTTAATGACCAGTACGTTCATAAGTATACTCCTTTTTTCGAGGGCGGCTTGCAAAGCGCCCGAATTTCCGATAGAATCATGAAAAACGATCGGTGTAGAAATCATACGTTACCATTATAGCAAACTTTTTTTCAAACACAAGCAATTTTAACAAAACGTAACTCTTTTGTAACCGCTTTGAGAGGACTTTCATGAACGCGATTGGTATAATAACAGAATATAATCCCTTCCACCGCGGCCACAAATGGCAGATCGACGAGCTGCTGCGGCGCTTTGGCGCGGGAACGGGCATTGTCTGCGCGATGAGCGGCGACTTTGTCCAGCGCGGCGATTTTGCCGTCGAGCGCGCGCACGCGCGCGCGGAAGCGGCGGTGCGCGGCGGCGCGGATCTTGTGCTTGAGCTGCCGCT
>URCK01000077.1 GCA_900546295.1 uncultured Eubacteriales bacterium
GCATCGACAGCGAGACCGATTATGACGCGTTTCGCTGGCACCAGTGGGTGCAGCCGCTCGACCTGAACGACGGCGGCGAAGCGTTTTCAGGCAAGCTCGGCTTTGCGTTCGTCGGCTTTTGCAGCGACAAGGGTGTTGCGCGCAATAAGGGGCGCACGGGCACGGCGCTTGCGCCGGATCTTGTGCGCACTCAGATGTCGGGCCTTCCCTGCACCTTCTCGCAGGAAGTCAAGCTCTTTGACGCGGGCGACATCATTTGTGATGAAATTTCGCTCGAAGAGGGCCAGCGTGAGCTGGGCGTCGCCGTGGAGGAGATCCTGCGCCGCAAGCTCTTCCCCATCGTGCTCGGCGGCGGACATGAGACGACCTTCGGCCACTTCCAGGGCCAGCACAATTTCTTAAAGGACAAGGGTAAGACGCCGGAGCTTGGCATCGTCAACTTCGACGCGCACTTCGACCTGCGTCCCTACGACATGGGCAACTCCTCGGGCACGATGTTCCGCCAGATTGCGGACGTGTGCCGCGCCGAGGGAACGCCCTACCACTACTTCCCCATCGGCATCCAGCAGCACAGCAACACCGTGAGTCTTTTCAAAAAGGCGGAGGAGCTGGGCGTTGACTATGTGCTTGCCAAGGAATTGCAGGCCTCGAACCTCGAGACCATCCTTGAGCGGCTCGACCAGTACCTCTACCAGTGCGACGACACCTACATCACCGTCTGCACGGACGTGTTTTCCTCCGCGTTTGCTCCGGGCGTCAGCGCGCCGCAGTCGCTCGGGCTTGACCCCGAAACCGTGCTGCCGCTCATCAAGCACGTGCTGCGCACGCGCAAGGTTCGCGGCTTCGATATCTGCGAGATCTCGCCGCGTTTCGATCAGGACAACACCACCGCGAACCTCGGCGCGGTCATCATCTTCGCCGTCGTCAACACGCTCTGCCGTCTCAACGGCCTGAGCCTGTGAGGACGGGAGAGCTTAAAAAAGCGTCGCAAAGGAGCTTGTCATGAGATTTCCCTGCCTTGTGCTCGACCATGACGATACCGTGGTCAATTCCACAGCGACGGTGCATTATCCCTGCTTTGCCGAGTATACGGCGAAGTTTTTCCCCAAGGCCAAGCGCTACACGCTGGAGGAATACATCCTCAAAAACTTCTCCCCCGGCGTATATGACTTTTTCCACGGCGAGGTCGGCATGAGCGAGGAGGAGATGAAGCACGAGCAGGCCTACTGGCACGAATATGTGCAGCACCACGTCCCGCAGGCCTACGACGGAATGCGCGAGCTGCTGTGGGACTATGTGAACGCGGGCGGTACGATCTGCGTGGTGTCCCATTCGCTCTCGCCGAATATCCTGCGCGACTACCGCGAAAACAGCCTCCCCGAGCCGAAGCTCGTCTACGGCTGGGAGGTGCCGAAAGAGCAGCGAAAGCCCCATCCCGACGCGCTTTTCGACATCATGGAAAAGCTGCACTTTGCACCCGGCGAGATGCTCATGCTCGACGACTTGAAGCCCGGCTACGATATGGCCCGCGCGGCGAACGTTCCCTTCGCCGCCGCCCTCTGGTCGAACGATATCCCAGAGATCGAGGCCTTCATGCGGAAAAGCTGCGAGCTCTGCTTTAAGACCGTCGCGCAGCTGCGCGACTATCTTTTCGGCGGAAAGGAAGGGTAGATCATGGCAAAGCACATCACGAAGGTCGTCCTCACGGGCGGCCCCGCGGCGGGCAAAACCACGCTCGTCAGCCGCGTTTTGAAGGAATTCAAGCAGGAGGACGGCTGGCGCGTCATCACCATCCCCGAAACGGCGACGGAGTTGATCTCCGGCTTTGGCATCAAGCCGTTCGGCGGCTGCATGTCGATGCTCGCGTTTCAGGATTTTGTCGTCGCCGACCAGATCCACAAGGAAAAGCTCGCGCTCGCGGCGGCGCAGCTCGTGCCGGAGGAAAATATCCTCATCCTCTACGACCGCGCGCTGATGGACGACAAGGCCTATGTGACGGACGAGGAATTCGCGCAGGTCATCGCCCGCTTTGACGGGCGCACCGAGGAGCGTGTGCTCGCAAATTACGACCTTGTGCTCCACCTCATCACCTGCGCCAAGGGCGCGGAGTTTGCCTACGACCTTGCCAACGGTGCGCGCACGGAATCCATCGAGTACGCGCGCGAGATGGACGACCGCACGCTGCGCGCGTGGAGCGCGCACCCCAACCTTCGCATCATCGACAACGACGCGAACTTCAACCGCAAGATCGAGCGCGCCCTGCGCGAGATCTACCGCGCCGTGGGCGAGGCGGAGCCGATGGCGGAAAAGCGCAAGTATCTCATCGCCATGCCGGACATGGCGGCCTTTGCGCGCGAGCACCGCGCGGCGGTGCTCGACATGACGCAGACCTACCTTGCCCTGACGAATCCGCGCATCGAGCGCCGCGTGCGCATGCAGGGCAGCGGCGCGGAGACGATGTATTTCTACACCGAAAAGCACCGCATGGAAAACGGCGAAAAATGGGACACCGAGCGTCCCATTTCGAAAAAGCAGTATGAAAAATACCTGCTCGAGCGCGACACGGCGCTCTCCCCCGTGCGCAAGACGAAGTACCGCTTCGCCTTCTCTGACCGCCGCTGCGAGATCGACGTCTATCCCTTCAGCAGCGAGAAGGCTGTGCTGTTCCAGTACGGCGGCGAAGCGCCGCTGCCGGAGGAGATCGAAGTGCTGCGCGAGGTGACGGGCGAAAAAGCCTACAAAAACCGTGCGCTCGCGGCCTCGCAGACGCTCTGAGAAGCGCTGCGCGGCAAAGAGAAACGAAAAACCGGGACAGTTCCTGAGAAAAGGAACTGTCCCGGTTTTTTTCTATTTTACAGGCGCTTGCCGTACATGAAGAGGTCGCACTTGAGCATACCGTTGTAGAGCTTGCGCTTTTTGTCGGCAAATTTGCCGTAGCAGCGCTCAAAGTCGGGATGCGAGGAAAGAACGTAGACCTTCCAGCTGTCGGGCAGCTTGTCCATCGCGCGGCCAAAGGCACGGTAGAGCTCGCCCGCCTCCTCGCGCTCAAGAAGGCGCTCGCCATAGGGCGGATTTGTCACGATGCGGCCGTACAGCCCGCCCCAGTGGAAGCGTGTCGCGTCGTCGACCTCAAATTTCACGATGTCATCGACCTCGGCAAGCTCCGCGTTGTGGCGCGAGAGCTCGACGGCGTCGGGGTCAATGTCGCCGCCCCAGATCTCGTACTTGCCGTGGAACTCCTTGTCCATGGCCTCGTCCGCCGCGTCGAGCCAGATGTCGCGTTCAAGCGAGGCCCAGTGCTGGGCGGCAAAGCTGCGGTTCAGGCCCGGCGCGCGGTTGCGCGCGATGAGAGCTGCCTCGATGGCGATGGTGCCGCTGCCGCAGAAGGGATCGCAGAACGGGTCGCGCCCATTGTAGTGCGAGAGCTTGACCATCGCGGCGGCAAGCGTCTCCTTGAGCGGGGCCGCCACGCCGTGGGCGCGGTAGCCGCGCTTGTAAAGTCCCTCGCCCGAGGTGTCGAGCCCGAGGGTGACCTCGTCTTTCATGATGGAAAAGCGCACCTGATAGCGCCGCCCCGTTTCGGGAAATTGCGCAATGCCGTAGGCCGCGCTCAGGCGGTCGACCACCGCCTTTTTGACGATCGACTGGCAGGCGGGCACGGAGTGGAGCGTCGAGTTGATGGAGTAGCCCACGACGGGGAACTCGCCCTCGCGCGGGATCCAGTCCTCCCAGTGCACCGCGCGCACGCCCTGAAAGAGCGATTCAAAATCCGTCGCGCGGAACCTGTGCAGCACCAGAATGACGCGCGCGCCGCAGCGCAGGTTGATGTTGAGGCGCGCAATGTCGCGCGCTTCGCCGCGGCAGAGGACGCGCCCGTTCTCCACGCGCACATCCGAAAGGCCGAGCTTTTTTACTTCGTCGCCCACGAGGCTCTCAAGCCCCAAAAGGCAGGGAATGACAAATTCCAGCATAGATAACGCTCCCACAAAAATTGATCTGTCCATAGTATAGCGGATGGGAACAAAAAAGGCAATCGCCGCGTCAAAATAAGCGTGGTAAAGAAGCAAAGGCTGTGGTAAAATAAGAAACACAGCGCGGAAACACGCTGTCACATCAATGTAACATCAAACTTGCGCGAAATTTTCGTAAAAAACACGAAATGCAACATGTAAGTTGCTGGAAATGGGCGCGCATTTTTGTTATCGTATCCTCAGACAGAGAAACGGAGGGAAGGCAATGGCATTTGGCGAACGGCTCCAGGAGGTCCGCAAACGCAGCGGGCTGACGCAGGAGGAATTTGCCGAGCAGCTGCAAGTTTCGCGCCAGTCCGTCTCACGCTGGGAGTCCGGCCGCGGATACCCCGAGATGGAAAAGATCATCTATATCTGCAACCGCTACGGCGTGACGATGGACGAGCTGTTCGAAGAGGAAGTCCCCACCCCCGGCGAGCCGCCGGAGGAAACGCCCCGTCTCTCCGCGCGCACGCTCTCAAGCGAGATCATGAGCCTGTACGCCAATCTGTCACCCTACAACAAAAGCATCGGCATCATGCTGCTGACCGTCATCGCCATGATCGGGCCGGCGTATGTGTACTGTATGCGCAGCTTGAAAGGAGGAGCGGATGAAATGATGACCATCATCTGGATCGCCGCCATCATCATCTTCGGCATAGCCGAGGCGGCGACGGCGGGGCTGGTGTCCATCTGGTTTGTGGCGGGCGCGGTGGCCGCGCTGGTCGCGACGGAGCTGGGCGCGGCGCTGTGGTTCCAGTTCGCAACGTTTCTGGTCGTTTCGATCCTTGCGCTGACGGCAACGCGCCCGCTTGCAAGGAAGATGCTCGATAAGACCATCGTCCCCACGAACGCCGACCGCGTGCTGCACCACGAGGCGAAGGTGATCGAAACGGTCGACAATGAGAACGCCACCGGCGCTGTGTACATCGACGGCAAGACCTGGACCGCGCGCAGCGACAGCGGCGAGATCATAGAAAAAGGCAAAATGGCAAAGATCGTGCGCATGGAGGGCGTAAAGCTCTATGTCCGTCCGGCGCGAAATCCCGGCGAGAAGTAAAAAACCAACCGACAGAAAGATTTTAGGAGGAAAAGAACGATGGAATGGATCGGCTATATCGGTATCGGCATTTTGGTGCTGCTGGTGCTTCTGGTGCTCGTGACGAACATCCAGATCGTGCAGCAGTCGAGAGCATATGTCGTTGAGCGTCTCGGCGCCTACAGCGCGACCTGGGGCGTGGGCCTGCACTTCAAAATTCCGTTTTTCGAGCGCGTTGTGAAGAAGGTCAGCCTCAAAGAGCAGGTGGCCGACTTCGATCCCCAGCCCGTGATCACGAAGGATAACGTCACCATGCAGATCGACACGGTCATCTACTTCCAGATCACCGACCCCAAGCTCTACACCTACGGCGTGGAGCACCCGATGAACGCCATCGAGAACCTGACGGCGACGACGCTGCGTAACATCATCGGCGAGATGGAGCTTGACCAGTCGCTCACGAGCCGCGACGTCATCAACGCCAAGATGCGCTCCATCCTCGACGAGGCCACCGACCCCTGGGGCATCAAGGTCAACCGCGTGGAGCTCAAGAACATCCTGCCGCCGCGCGAAATTCAGAACGCGATGGAAAAGCAGATGAAGGCCGAGCGCGAGCGCCGCGAGTCCATCCTTCAGGCCGAGGGCCAGAAGCAGTCCCAGATCCTCGTGGCAGAGGGCGAAAAGCAGTCCACCATCCTGCGCGCGGACGCGGAAAAGCAGGCGGCCATCCTCAAGGCCGAGGCCGAGCGTCAGGCCACCATCCTCAAGGCGGAGGGCGAAGCGCAGGCCATCCTGAACGTGCAGCAGGCACTTGCCGACTCCATCAAGATGCTCAACGAGGCCAACCCCAACGAGCAGGTCATCAAGATCAAGGCGCTCGAATCGTTCGAAAAGGCCGCCGACGGTCAGGCGACGAAGATCATCGTCCCGAGCGAGATTCAGAGCCTCGCCGGTCTCGCCGCGAGCTTTAAGGGCCTGCTTGAAGAAGACAAGAAGTAATTTCGAAGAAGAGGCTTTTGCCTCTTCTTTGAGAAGATCGCACTCCGCTTTGTGCCTTGCCGCCCTTGGCGGCTGCGACACGCGCGGAGCGAGAGGAGTAAATCGCCACGCGCCGGTCGCGGCGATTTACAACCTCAATTTTTTCCGCGTCTGCGGACGCGGAATTCTGCGAAGCATTTTGTTATAGTCAAAAAAGGAAGAGGTTCCCATCGGGAACCTCTTCCTTTTTTGATGTAAGGTGTTGCGAACTCAGCCCTCGGAATCCGTGCGGTTTCTCCAGGAGATCTCCTGCTCGAGCTCGTAGCGCAGCTTCTTGTTCTCCTCGACAAGCTCGTCGTAGTGCTCGCCCTGCACGTAATACTTGACGAACGTGAACGTTGCCTCGTCAAGCTCCTCTTCCGTGTAGGACGGGAGAAGCGAGCCGTTCTTGCGCTGAAGGCCGGAGATATTCACGACCACCAGGCGGCGGTGCTGCTCGGAGAGCTGGAAGAGCTGGAGCTTTGCGGGAATTTCAAGCCCTAAGTCATAGGTGCTGTTCACGCGCTCCATGATGTTGCGGTACTCGGGCTTGGCCGAGACGATGACGCCGTGCTGCATAAACAGTTTCTTGAGGTAGTCCACAGAAACGTCCTCGCGGGTGATCGTGCCCTTGCCGAGACCTGTGAGCATCGTGTTAGACAGATTCAGGCTGACGTAAACTTCTTCGCCGGTCTTGGGATAGCTCATAATTTGCCTCCATTAAAGTCTGCGCCGCAAGCGCGGCTGGGATTGATATGACATTTTTATGGTAGCATGGCGGAGCGGAAAA
>URCK01000078.1 GCA_900546295.1 uncultured Eubacteriales bacterium
CTGACGCATTTTAACGAACAGGGCCGCGCCCGCATGGTGGACGTGAGCGAAAAGGCACAGACCTTCCGCGTCGCGCGCGCCGAGGCGACGGTCTGCATGGCGAAAGCGACGATGGACAAGATCAAAGAAGGTACCATCGGCAAGGGCGACGTGCTGGCGGTCGCGCAGGTCGCGGGCATCATGGCCGCAAAGAAGAACAGCGAGCTCATCCCGATGTGCCACCCGCTGCTGCTGACAAAGGTGGACATCTCATTTTCGATCGAGGATACCGCGCTGCACATTTTCAGCGAGGTGCGCTGCCGCGGCGAAACGGGCGTTGAGATGGAAGCGCTCACGGCGGTGAGCGTGGCGGCGCTCACGGTGTACGATATGTGCAAAGCCGTGCAGCGCGATATGAGGATAGACAACGTTCATCTTCTCTATAAAGAGGGCGGGAAGAGCGGCGTTTACGAAGCGGAGGGAGAAACATGGCGGAAGTGACCGCTGTCAACATCAGCAGAGAAAAGGGCGTGCGCAAGGAGAGCGTACCCTATATCGACTTAAAGCTGCGCCACGGTATCGTGGGCGACGCCCACGCGGGCGACTGGCACCGCCAGATCAGCCTCCTTGCCGACGAAAGCGTGGATACGATGCGAAAGGCCTGTCCCATTGAACTGGACGCGGGCATTTTCGCAGAGAACATCAACACGCGCGGCATTACGCTCAAAACGCTGCCCGTCGGCACGCATCTGCGCGTGGGCGAAACGGAGCTTGAGGTCACGCAGATCGGCAAGCAGTGCCACAACGACTGCGCGATCAAGAAGGCGACGGGAAAATGCGTCATGCCGACCGAGGGCATCTTTGCCGTCGTGGTCAAAGAGGGCCGCGTGCGCGCGGGCGATACGATCGAGGTGCTGAAATGAAGCTCATCAAAACAGAAGACGCGGTGGGGCATGTGCTCTGCCACGACCTGACGCAGATCATCAAGGATGAATACAAGGACGCGCGCTTCCGCAAGGGCCATGTCGTGACGGAAGAGGATATCCCGGTGCTGCTCCGCATGGGAAAGGAGCACCTCTACGTCTGGGAGATGACAAGCGGCATGGTGCACGAAAACGACGCGGCGGAAAGGCTCCTCGCCCTCTGCGGGCAGGAGAACATGCTTCGCAGCGAGGTGAAAGAGGGCAAGATCGAGCTGAAAGCCGCCTGCGACGGCGTGTTTCTCGTTGATTCTTCGCGCCTTATCGCCGTGAACAGTCAGGACGAGGTGATGATCGCTACGCGCAAGGGCGGCACGGCCGTGCGCGAGGGCGACAAGCTCGCGGGGATGCGCGTCATCCCGCTCATCATCGAGGAGGAAAAGCTCCAGAGAGCAGAAACGGCGGCGGGGAGAGAGCCGCTCCTTGCGCTCAGGCCCTTCGTGCGAAAGACCGCCTGCATCGTCGCCACCGGCAGCGAGGTGAAAAAGGGGCTCATTCAGGATACCTTCACGCCCGTCGTCATCGACAAGCTCAAGGCCTACGGCATCGAGACGCTCGAGGTCGTCTGCTCCGGCGACGGGGTGGAGAACGTGCGCGACGCGGTGCTCACGATGCGCGGAAAAAAGCCCGACATGATTCTCTGCACCGGCGGTATGAGCGTCGACCCCGACGACAACACGCCGGGCGGCATCCGCGCCGCGGGCGCGGGCATCGTCGCCTATGGCGCGCCGGTGCTGCCGGGGGCAATGTTCCTGCTCGGCTATTTTGACGACGGTACGCCCGTCATGGGCCTGCCCGGCTGCGTGATGTACGCGGGCGCGACGGCCTTTGATCTCATTTTGCCGCGCGTCGCGGCCGATGTACCCGTCACGCGCGCGGATATTGCCGCGATGGGTGAGGGCGGGCTGTGTCTCGGCTGCAAGCCCTGCCGCTATCCCCTGTGCCCGTTTGGAAAGTAAAATATCGCGCCTGCGGGCGCGACATTTTAGATCATCGCTATCTATTTGAAGAATAGCGAAAAGAAATTCTGAAAGGATGTACCCCAAGATGAAAAAACTGTTGTCGCTGCTCCTTGCCCTCTCGCTCGTGCTTGCCCTGACTGCCTGCGGCAGCAAGGATGACGGCGCGAACGACGCCGACACGCAGGATGATGCGGCCGAGCCGGTCGAGCTGATCGTCTTCGCCGCCGCCTCCATGACCGAGACGCTCAACGAGATCGCCGAGATGTACAAGGAGGTCGCGCCGAACGTCACGCTTACCTTTAACTTTGATTCCTCCGGCAAGCTCCTCACCCAGATCAGCGAGGGCGCGGACTGCGACCTTTTCATCTCCGCCGCACCCAACCAGATGAACGCGATGGACGGCAGCCTCATCGGCGACACGGAGAAGAACCCCGACGGGCTTGACCTCATCGTGACCGACAGCCGCGTTGACCTTCTTGAAAACAAGGTGACGCTCGCCGTTCCCGCGGGTAATTCAAAGGGCATTGAGAGCTTCGACCAGCTCGCGCAGCTCCTGAAAAGCGGCGATGTGCTGCTCGCCATCGGCAACAGCGACGTACCCGTCGGCCAGTACACGCAGAAGATCTTTGCCTACTACGGCCTTGACGAATCGGCCATGACCGACTGCCTTACCTACGGCAACAACGTCAAGGAGGTCACGACGCAGGTGAGCGAGGCCGCAGCCGACTGCGGCATCATCTACGCGACCGACGCCTTCTCCGCGGGGCTCGAGGTCGTTGACAGCGCCACGGCCGAGATGTGCGGTCAGGTCATCTATCCCGCCGCCGTGCTCAAGGGCGAAAAGGAAGAGGCTGCGCGCGCGTTCCTCGCCTATCTTGAGACCGATGCCGCGATGACCGTCTTCGAGCGCGTCGGCTTCAGCGCCGTTTACTAAAATGAAAGCCTAAAGGGCGAATATAGAGATCGCCTGATCTCTGCAACCCGTCTTTATGGGAGGTCACGATGGACTGGTATCCCCTCTGGAACTCGCTGCGCATCGCGGCGATCTCTACGGTCATTATTTTCTTTGCGGGCATTTTTGCCGCCTACTATATTGCGAGGCTCCCGCGGCTTATAAAGGGCGCGCTCGATGTGCTCCTGACGCTGCCGCTCGTGCTGCCGCCCACGGTCGTGGGCTATCTTCTGCTGCGCGTTCTGGGCCCCAAGCGCGTCGTCGGCGCGTGGGTACTCGAGACCTTTGGCGTCAAGATGGTCATGACCTGGTGGTCGGCGATCTTTGCGACGGCGGTCGTCATCTTCCCGCTGATGTACCGCACGGTGCGCGGCGCGTTCGAGTCCTTTGACGAAACGCTCGCCTATTCGGGGCAGACGCTGGGGCTTTCGAACACCTATATCTTCTGGCGCATCCGTATGCCCTACTGCCGGCAGGGCGTGCTGGCAGGGACGGTGCTGGCCTTTGCCCGCGCGCTCGGCGAATACGGCGCGACGAGCATGATCGCTGGCTACACGCCCGGCAAGACCGCGACCATCTCCACGACGGTCTACCAGCTCTGGCAGACGAACAACGATGCGCTTGCGACGAAGTGGGTCATGGTCAACATGGCCATCTCCGCCGTCGTGCTGCTGACGGTCAATATGCTTGAGCGGCGAGACCTTCTGAGCGAGGCGGGCAGGAAGAGGAGGGGCGGCCGATGAGTCTTTGCGTAGACATCGAAAAAAAACTCGGCGCATTTCATCTGCGCGCGCAGTTTGAAGCGCAGGACGGAACGACGGCGCTGCTCGGCGCCTCGGGCTGCGGCAAAAGCGTGACCTTAAAGTGCATCGCGGGCATCATGACGCCCGACCGCGGGCACATTGAGCTCGGCGGCCGCGTCCTTTTCGACAGCGAGAAGAAGATTGACCTGCCGCCCCAGCAGCGCCGTGTCGGCTACCTCTTCCAGCAGTACGCGCTCTTTCCGAACATGACGGTGGAGCAGAATATCCTCTGCGGCATCCGCCGCGAGCACCGCGCGGAGAAAAAAGCCCTGCTGGCGGAAAAAATACGCATGTTCCGTTTAGAGGGGCTTGAAAAGAAGCATCCCGCGCAGCTCTCCGGCGGACAGCAGCAGCGCGTGGCGCTCGCGCGCATCCTCTCGTCCGAGCCGGAGGCCATTTTACTCGATGAGCCTTTCTCCGCGCTCGACAGCTACTTGAAGTGGAACCTTGAACTGGAGCTTGCCGACCTGCTCGCGGGATTTCCCGGCCCCGTGCTGTGGGTCAGCCACGATCTGGGCGAGTGCTACCGCAACTGCCGCAGGGTCTGCGTGATGGAGGACGGAAAGACGGGAACGGTGACGGGGATGGACGAGATGCTCCGATGCCCTGAAAGTATCAGCGCGGCGCGGCTTGCTGGCTGCAAGAATTTTTTTGCCGCCGAGGAAAATAACGGCGCGGTCTATCTTCCGGAATGGGATCTGACGCTGCCCATTGACGCAAAGGAAAAGCCCTTTACGACCCTCGGCATCCCGGATGGCGCGCTTGCCCTGCGCGATGACGCCGCGCTGCGCTGCAAGGTCTTGCGCGTCATCCCCGGCGTGGAGGAGAGCATCCTTCTTCTGCGCCCCGAGGGCTGCGCGGAGACAGCGTCGGCGCTGCGCATCTCCGCTGCGCGGAGAAACGGTCTGCGCGCGGGAGAGACTGTCTGCGTTGCGCTGGATGCTGAAAAACTGCTGCTGCTATAAAAAGGAAAACCGAGGCAGAGCATGTGCTCTGCCTCGGTTTTTGTCAAAAATTCGAATACAAAACGTAATATTTCGTCGAAATATAACAAAAAGCGGCGGCCAGAACTGGAAAAAGTTCCGGCCGCCGCTGATATTTTGTTACAGCCGCCCGTAGATGCGGCTCGTCTCGCGGATGCGCCCGGCGAGTGCCTCGCTCGCCTCCCCCGGGAGCAAGCGCCACTGCCAGTTGCCGCTTGACGTGCCGGGGGTGTTCATGCGGCAGCCTGCGCCAAGCCCCAGATAGTCCTGCATCTGTGCGATGAAAAGGCGGCTCTCGCAGCTCATGCCGCCGCGGAGGATGCCCTCGCAGAAGCCCTCTTCGTCATTCAGGCCAAGGTAGGCCTTTGCAAAGGCAAGCTCGCCCTCATCTGCCTCCTCGCGCCAGAGGGCGAGGGGGGAATTGTCGTGCGTGCCGGTGTAGCAGACGCTGTTCTCTCCGCAGTTGTGGGGCAGGTAGTCGCTGAGAGTTTCAGGGTCAAAGGCGAATTCCAGCACCTTCATGCCGGGGAGCTTTGACGCTTCAAGCAGCGCCGTGACCTCCTCCGAGGGTGCGCCAAGGTCCTCAGCGATGAAGTCGAGATCCTGAAACCAGCCCGTCAGCACGCCGACAAGCGCCATGCCGGGGCCCTTGACCCAATGGCCGCCTTTCGCGGTCGTTTCGCCATAGGGCACGGCCCAATAGCTCGCAAAGCCGCGAAAATGGTCGATCCTCAGCACGTCGCAGAGCTTCTGCGCCCCGCCGACACGCCGGATCCACCAGCCGTAGCCGTCGCGCGCCATGGCGGCATAGTCGTAGAGCGGGTTGCCCCAGAGCTGCCCGTCGGCGCTGAAATAGTCGGGCGGGACGCCCGCGACCTCGGTGGGGTGCCCCTGCGGGTCGAGGTGGAACATTTTCGGCTCCGCCCACACGTCGGCGGAGTCCATCGCGGTGTAGATGGGGAGGTCGCCGATGATGCGGATGCCGAGCGCGTGTACATAGTCCCTGAGCGCCGCCCACTGGCGGAAAAAGAGAAACTGGATGTAGGTGAAGAGTTCCGCGTCGTCGCGCAGCAGCTCGCGGTAATGCGCGATGACCCCGGCGCTCTTGCGCAGGCGGATGTCCTCGTCCCACTCGCTCCACGGCTTCATGTGAAAGTGACGCTTGAGCGCCATGAAGAGGGCGTAGTCGGGCAGCCAGTGCGCGTTTTCCGCTTCAAACGCCGCGACGGCCTCGCGGTCGCGCGCAAAGCCGCGCGCCTTAGCCGTTTCGAGCAGCGAAAAGCGGTTTTCATAGAGCCTGCCGTAGTCGACGCGGCGGGGGTCTGCGCCCCAGTCGCGCCCGTCCACTTCCTCGCGCGTCAGAAGACCGTCCTCCACGAGCAGGTCAAGGTCGATGAAGTAGGGGTTGCCCGCAAGGGAGGAAAAGCTCTGATACGGCGAGTCGCCGCAGCCTGTCGGCCCGAGCGGCAGGAGCTGCCAGTATTTCTGACCCGCGGCGGCGAGAAAATCGGCAAAGTCGTAGGCGGCCTTGCCCATCGTGCCGATGCCGTGGGGAGAGGGCAGCGAGGAGAGCGGCAGCAGAATGCCGGCGGAGCGTTCGATCAAGGAGCATCCCTGCTTTCTTAAAAAAGTCGCGCCCGCTGCGCAGAAAAAGCGCAGCGGGGCACGGTTTGCGTCTGCTGATGGGCAGTATAGCACGAAATTGGAAATCTGTCAGCGAAATGAGCGGAAAAGGGGAGAAGTTTTTTTACTTGAGCAGCAGCTCCGCGATCTGGATGGTGTTGGTGGCGGCGCCCTTGCGG
>URCK01000079.1 GCA_900546295.1 uncultured Eubacteriales bacterium
GGCAGCGCAAAAATTGCGCCGCAATAGTCAAAGATAAGGCGGCGCGGCTCCGAGGGGCAATTGATAACTTTCTGATAACAATCCGGTTTTTCGATAGCTTTTCTCTCTTGGTTACGGTATTGTTCGTTGGCAAAGGAGGCTGATATCATGCCAAAGCGACGAGCAAACGGGGAAGGGAACATCCGAAAGCGAAAGGATGGCCGCTGGGAGGGCCGCTACACAGTCGGTCACGATCCGGAGACAGGCAAGGCCATCATCAAAAATGTCCTCGGCAAGACACAGGCAGAAGTGAAGGAGAAGTTGAAGAGAGCCATCGAGGAAAACGTGGGCATCGACTACGGACGGGCCAAAACCTACACGGTGGGGAGTTGGCTGGAGGTCTGGATGGAGAACTACGCCAAGGTGAAACTCAGACCGTCCACGTTTAAGACCAGCCAAGGCTTTCTGAAAAACCACATCAAGCCGCAGATCGGCGGCATCCCGTTGGCAGATCTCACTTCTCTGGACTTACAGCGGTTCTACAAGCACCTGTTGGACGGCGGGCGAGTAGACCGCATCGAAGCGAAAAAGAAGCCAAAAGGACTGGCACCGAAAACCGTGCGGAACATCCACCAGATGATCGGCTCGGCGTACAATCTCGCCATGGAGCAGAAGTTGGTGAGCAAGAATCCAACGCAGGGCTGCGCCCTGCCAAAGGTGGAGCACAAAGAGATGAAGACCCTGACCGCCGACCAACTCAGCGCCTTCTTCCGGGAGGCCAGGGACAGCGGTGTGTACGAACTCTACTACCTCGACCTCGCTACCGGACTTCGGCGGGGCGAACTGCTGGGACTGAAATGGACGGACGTTGACCTCGACCGTGGTGTGCTGAAAATCCAACATGCCATTTCACGGCAGAACGGCAAAGTGGTGGAAGCCCCACTGAAAACGAAAAACGCCTACCGCACACTGCCACTGTCGGCAGACGCGATAAGCGTTCTGAAAATGCAGAAATGCAAAGTAGGGAACAGCGAATGGGTGTTCCCGTCACCAACAGGAGGCCCCATGTCACCGGACAGCGTCCTGCATATGCTGCAAAGAGTGCTGAAACGCGCGGGACTGCCCCGCATCCGGTTCCATGACTTGCGCCACACCTTTGCGACCATGGCCCTGCAAAACGGGGTGGACGTAAAAACGGTGTCCTCGATGCTGGGCCACTACTCCGCGGGCTTCACGCTGGACACCTACGCCCATGTGACCACCGACGCGCAGCTCAAAGCGGCGCAAACGATGGGCAATATCCTATCCCGTGCTGTCTGACGGTTTCCGCTACCCGCTCCCGTTGGGGTCAGCGTTTGGGTCAGAAAAAAGCAACACCCTAAAAACGGAACTTATGAAAAGCAAAAGTCCTCGAAATCAGACGATTTCGAGGACTTTTGGTACGCCGTGAGGGATTCGAACCCCCGGCCTTCTGGTCCGTAGCCAGACGCTCTATCCAGCTGAGCTAACGGCGCGTGTCTCATATCGGACAACGGTGTTATACTAACACAGCTGTTTCGAAATTGCAAGAGGAAATTTCAAATTTTTAGAAAAAATTTTTCAAAACCTGTTGAAAGTGGTTTGACACGCCACCGCCGCGCCGTTACAATAGAGGCGAAACACATTGATTTTGAAGGAGCAAAACCATGGAAAACACTTTCAAAGGCAGTAAGGATTACGTTGCGAGCCCGGAGCTGATGAACGCGGTGAACATCGCCGTGGCGCTCAAAAAGCCGCTGCTCATCAAGGGCGAGCCCGGCACGGGCAAGACGATGCTCGCGCAGGCGGTGTCCGAGGCAATGGGCAAGAAGCTCATCATCTGGAGCGTCAAATCAACGACCAAGGCGCAGGACGGCCTGTATGTCTATGACGTGGTGCAGCGCCTGTACGACAGTCAGTTCGGCACATCCGGCGTGGACGATATTGCAAAATACATCAAGCTCGGCAAGCTCGGCGAGGCGTTCTCCGCCGAGGAGCAGGTCGTGCTGCTGATCGATGAGGTCGACAAAGCAGACCTTGAGTTCCCGAACGATCTTCTCTGGGAGCTCGACAAAATGGAGTTCTACATCCCTGAGACGAAGGAGACCGTGCGCGCCAAGCACCGTCCCATCGTCATCATCACCTCGAACGCGGAAAAAGAGCTGCCCGACGCCTTCCTGCGCCGCTGCATCTTTCATTACATTGATTTCCCCGATCAGGAGCAGATGGAAAAGATCATCCGCGTGCACTTTGACCACATCGACGAGACGCTGCTTGCGCAGGCGATGCAGGCGTTCTACTACCTCCGCTCCATCGACGCGGTGGAGAAAAAGCCCTCGACCTCGGAGCTTGTCGACTGGATCCGCGCGCTGGAGCTTGCGGGCGTCGACACCGGGCGCATTGCCAAGGAGATCCCGTTCATCGGGGTGCTCCTTAAAAAGGATAAGGATATCTCCACCGTGCAGCGCCGGTTGAGAAGATAAGATCGCCATGTTTACTGGATTTTTCTATCTTTTGCGTGCGCACGGCTTTCGCGTCAGCCTGAATGAGTGGATGACGCTCATGGAAGGACTGATGATGAACTTGCAGCACGCCTCGCTCACGGGCTTTTACGAGCTTTGCCGCGCGGTGCTCGTCAAGTCCGAGGCGGATTACGACAAATTCGACCAGATATTCCTTGAATACTTCGACGGCGTGCCCTACGAGGGCGACATTCCCGAGGAACTGCTGAACTGGCTGAACCACCCGGAAAACGCGCTGGAGGAGTTCCGCCGCTTCCTCAAAACGCAGGGCTACGAGGAAAAGAGCATCGAGGAGATCCTCAAGATGTTCGAAGAGCGCCTCAAGGAGCAGACCGAGGAGCACAACGGCGGCTCGTACTGGATCGGCACGCGCGGCTACTCAAACTTTGGCAACAGCGGCCACAGCCCGCAGGGCATCCGCGTGGGCGGGCAGAGCATGTACCGCCGCGCCTTTCAGGTGGCGGGGGAGCGCAAGTACCGCGACTTCCGCAAAGACAACGTCCTCGATATCCGCCAGTTTCAGATGGCCTTCCGTCTGCTGCGGCAGTATTCGGCGCAGACAATGGGGGAGAAGACCGAGTTCGACGTGGACGGCACCATCCGCGATACCTGCGATAACGCCGGTACGCTCTCCGTGCGCTACAAACGCCCGCGCCGCAACAGTGTCAAGGTCCTCATGCTGATGGATTCCGGCGGCTCGATGGAATACTACTCGCACCTCTGCTCCATGCTCTTTCAAGCGGCGCGGCAGTCCAATCACTTCAAGGAGCTGCACGTCTACTATTTCCACAACTGCATTTATTCAAGCGTTTACACCAACCCGCGCATGTGGCGCGAGCACGCCGTTTCGACCGACTGGATCCTGCAAAACTACGGCAGCGATTATAAGGTCATCCTCGTCGGCGACGCGCTGATGGATATGTACGAGCTGATGGAAAAGCGCTACGATTCGCGCAGCGGCGAGGTGCGCTACTCCGGCATGGACCAGATCAACCGCTTTTGCGCGCACTACGACCACCTCATCTGGCTCAATCCCGAGGAGCCGCCGCGCTATCGCGGCTACTGGGGCGAGAGCTACTTCCACATTGAAAAAGCGGTGGATATGTTCCCACTGACCGTGGACGGCCTCGAGCGCGGCATGAAAAAGCTGCTCGTGAACCGATAAAACGAGAAAAAACTGGCAATGTAACATGAAATTGCGGGAATGTAACATGAATGTGGTAGCCATTTTGCGGATAATCTGACTAAAATGAGGAAGAACCGATGAACTTGATGGAAAAAATGATCGTGTTAAGAAAAGCTGCGGGACTATCACAGGATTCGATCGCAGACAAATTGAACGTCACCCGCCAAACTGTTTCGCGCTGGGAGAAGGGAAGTGCTGTTCCGTCAGCGGATAACCTGAAAGCGCTGGCAGCGTTTTACGGCGTTTCGATGGATTATCTGTTGAGCTTTGATGCAGAACAGCCGAGGGTCGAATACGGGGGTGAGAAAACGCCTGTGTCGAAGCCTACTCGAAGAAGGAGTGTCCTGTTTGCAGTTCTTGCGGCGATATTAGTCCTTATTGCAGTGGCAGTCGTTATTCATCAGACAAGAGCTGGAAAGCAGGATGAGATCGTAAGAACGGATGAGATGGCGAGAGATCAGGTGAATCCGGAAGAGTTCGGTACCGGATCGCTGAACTGGTAGTTGTTCTGAAAGGGGGTGAAAAGATGAAAAGGATTTGAAGTTGAGCGCGCAACAGGTAAGCGTACACTCTATAAGAGAACATACCCTGCTTTTGATTATAAGGCGGATCTTGAAGCGAGAAAGGTGTATTGATGGCAGACAGGAAAAACCGGACGACGAAGGTGCTGGCGGCGGCGGTCGCGGTGCTGACGTTTGCGGCGGTGTTCCTTTATGTGAAGGGGATCACGCCGCAGAAGATCAACGGCCTTCGCATCTATCAGACGGAGCCGTTCGTGCCGCAGGACGACGGCACGGCGCAGCGGGTGGATACCTACCTCTATGAAGCGCAGTTCATGCCCGGCGGCGAGGAGTTCTACATCAGGAAAACGGAGAACACGGACTGGGAATACCTGATGCAGGGAAGCTGGAGCTTTGTGGAAGGCAGCCTGAACGAGTTTCTGCTGACCGACAAGGAGAGCGGCCGCGGTGTGGTGGTCACGATCCGCGACAAGGACTTCTACTTCTATGACGAAGCGCGCGGAAAGATCGAGCACTTCATCCGCAAGAGCTGAGCGGAAGCAAAAGAGAAAAGAGGGGAGAGGGCCCTGCGGCCCTCTCCTTTTTTCATGGATTCCCTTGATTTTGTGGAGAATTATTGATATACTGCGTTATTATTTTTAATTGATCCGTTGGGAGGGATCTGCATGGACAAGGCAAGAAAAAATGAGATCATTCACGCGGCGGCGGAGCGCATGGCGGCGAATTATCAGGGGGCGGAGATCCCCATTTACGGCGATGCGCAGCGCATGCCCTCGCGCGACACGGTCATCGAGATCATCCGCGACTGTCAGAAGCTGTTCTTCCCGGTCTATTACGGCAACCGCGACCTTTTAAAGCTGCCGCCCGAGCAGTACAGCGCGCTTTTGATGGAGCACATCCACGAAAAGCTGACGGCGCAGATCGCGCTGACGATGAGCGAATGCGAGGAGAACGACGCGCGCGCCTACGACATTGCGAGCGACTTTGTCGCGCGCCTTCCGGCCATTCAGGAGATGCTGCTGAAGGACCTTGCCGCGAACTTTGACGGCGACCCCGCCGCCTACAGCATGGAAGAGGTCCTGCTCTCCTATCCCGGCATGTTCGCCATCTTCATCTACCGCATTGCCCACGAGCTTTACACGCGCAAGGTCGCGATGATCCCGCGCATGATGTCGGAGTACGCCCACTCGCAGACCGGTATCGACATCAACCCCGGCGCGACCATCGGCGAATATTTCTTCATCGACCACGGCACGGGCGTGGTCGTGGGCGAGACGAGCATCATCGGCGACAATGTCAAGCTCTATCAGGGCGCGACGCTCGGCGCGCTCTCGCCCGCGGGCATGCCGACCAACCCCGGCGTCCGCCGCCACCCGAAGGTCGGCAACAACGTCGTCCTCTACGCGAACTCCACGCTTCTCGGCGGCGCGACGGAGATCGGCGACAATGTCATCGTCGGCGGTAACGCGTTCCTGACCTCCTCGGTCGAGCCGGACACGATCGTGAGCGTCAAGACCCCGGAGCTGACCTTCCGCGGCAAGCGACGCAAGGAAGAATGATCCTGACGGAAAGCACGCGCCTCCGCCTGCGGACGATGCGCCGCGGCGATCTGGAGGAGTTGTATGCCCTGCTTTCGGACGCTGAGGTGATGCGCTGGCTGGAGCCGCCCTTTACGCGCGAACAGACGGAGCGGTTTTTGCAGCAGGCGGGGCTCTCCGATCCGCCGCTCATCTATGCTGCGGAAAATGCGGAGGGGGAGTTCCTCGGTTATGCCATCTATCACGACTATGACGATCACAGCCGGGAGCTTGGCTGGGTGCTCAAACGGTCTGCGTGGCGCAAGGGCTATGCAGACGAAATGACGGCTCTTCTGACTATGCTTGCGCGGCGGGAGGGGAAGGACGCCGTGATCGAATGCATCCCCGAACAAACCGTGAGCGCGCACATCGCGCGCAGGCACGGCTTTTCCTACAATGGCAGTGCAAACGGCCTTGACATTTACCGCCGGACGATCACGGGAATATCTTGACTTTACGCACATGGTATGCTAAAATTTTTCCGATTTTGAGGTGACTGTCTGCGGGTGGTCCGCCGGGAAATCCATTAGAATCTGATAGATTGGAGATGCGTATCATGGAAAGAATTAAGACTCTCGAGACTCGTAGCCTGTGCGACAGCGCCAAGAACGGCGGCTGCGGCG
>URCK01000080.1 GCA_900546295.1 uncultured Eubacteriales bacterium
GCCCGCGACGACCTGCTTCGGCGGGACGGTCGAGCGCCTCAAGCGGCGCATCACGAACGTCCTCGGCGCGCAGAAAAAGCGCGGGCTCGGCGTTGTCGCCCTCGTGCTGGCGCTGACGCTCACGGCGGGCTGCGCCGTCAGCTGGGGCGAGCGCGGCAGGAAGAATGATGACCTCTTCGACGGTTCGCGCTACAATCCCGTGTTCGTCACGGGAAACGCAGAGCTTACGGTCGGGAAGAATTTCCGTCCCCTCTACTATGTCTCCGATGAAAGCGGCACCTACTTCCGTCTTTCCCGTGAGGGCGGTGTCAACACCGTCACGATGATCTACGACGGCGGAGAGACCGCCTTCGCGCCGATGGAATCCGTCACGCTGACGCAGGAAAACTTCGACGGCACTTTACTCCCGGATCTGGACGCACTGCGCAGCGACAACAAGACCGCGTGGCGCGCGCAGCTGCCGGACGACTTCGACGATCAAGACCCCGAGGCCGCGCCGAACCTCGCCGTTCTGCTGAAGCAGAACGATGGCTCGCTGTATCTGTGCATCGGCTATCACTTCGACGGCGGCGACGCCTTTCCCGAGGATACCGACCGCATTCGCTGGGTCTACCGGCTCGAAAAGGAAGACGACACGATCTACGCCTCAATGGACGACTATGCCGCCGCGTGTGTGGAAGACCTCAAGCAGGGCACGATGAGCTATTATGTCAAGGTCAACGGTATGGGCGTTGTCGAGGACACGGTCGCCGACGTGCGCGTGACGCAGCTCGAGCTGGGCGAGGCGCTCGAAGGTCTCTCCCCCGACGGCACGGCGCTGGAGCTGTGGTACTTCAACTATGAGATGAAGCCCACGAACGAATCGGGCTATCCCATCGACCCCGTGGGCGGGCAGTATGTGACGGATGACGGTTACCTCAGAGAGAGCTGGACGCACTATCTCACCGTGCTGCACCACACGAGCGGCGAGCAGACCGGCTATCAGATCATCGGCACCACGATGAGCAACGACGGGCTCTTCTACAACGGCTGCGGCTACAGCGGCGAGGAAAAGGCTTACCTGCACGACTTCTACGTCGACTACGCGCAGCTCGACCTGCCGAAGATGTTCATTCCCAATCTGCTGAACGACATGGCAGCGGACGGCTACGGCTACGCCAACCAGTGCGAGGCACGGCTTGTTGCGGGCGAAGACTATTACTACTATGTGCCGATCACCGCGTGGGCGCGCAGCAGCGACGCAGAATTCTGGTACTCGCGCTACGACACCGGCTCGTATTTCAGCGTCGAGTATATCAAGAAGGACGTAGACGAGGCTCTCAGGGAGTGGACGCGCCAAGGCTACGAGGTGAGCCGCAGCGGAAATGTCTACCGCATCGTGACGAGCGAGGGCATGAGCAACACGGTCGTCACGTTCTTCTCCATGCCGAACAGCACCTGCTACCAGATCGAAACGCACTGGTCGTTCGACGGCAGCACCGCGGAAAACGAGTGGGGCTGGAACCGCGACCGCGCCGTTGAGGGCGAGGCGGCCATTTTGCAGGCAATGACGGACAGCTTTACCATCACCGCCAAGATCCTGCCCACGCAGGAGGACGCAGCCGCCGCTTCCACAGGCTTCGACGCGCTCGACGCCGCGCTCGACGCGCTGGGCGATATGAATGTTCTCAGCGGTACTTTACAATATCACGATCTGGCCGAACCGTCAGGCCCTAAAATCGAAGAGCACACTAACACGAACATCGACTATCGCACAACAATGGCCGAACAGTTCCGCCGGTATTCCTGGAAAGAAGCGCGTGATCTCAAACTGGCTGACACTTACCGCGAGAGATTCACTGTCAGCTGCGGCAGATGGCGCTTTGTGCTTATCAGCAATCATAAAAATGCGCTCAATTTCTTCGATACGGGCGACGGTCAAGGAGAAGCCACCTTTTACAGCTATGAGGTCACCGATGCCGGTATGGAGACTGCCGTTTGGGATGCATTCTGCAAATGGTTCGAGAAAACCGCCGCGGACAGCGCGGCGAGCTACACCGCGACCTTTGAGGGTGACCTCGCGCTTGCTTCAAATGCCGACACGGTCGATTCGCTCTTCTTCTGCCTCGCCGGCGGTGAGGGTGCAAGCTACACCATTATCCCGACAGCGCCCTCCGTGCCGCTTGACCGCTACGAATACACGCCCATCGACAAGCCAAAGAACCTTGACGGGTTGGACATCATTCAGCTTTGGCCGCACAACGGCCAAGCGACATGTTTCGAATTCTACGAGGGGACAAACACCGTTAAATATATGTCGGGCAAAAGCGAGAGCTATTACCGCGCGATCGGCGATTTCAGCATCGTAGACAATGATGGCCGCACGCTTTACGACATGATGCGCCGGTGGTACGACGAAGCGGAGTACGACGCGCTGCTGCGCGACGTCAAACCGCAGCCCAAGAGCCTTTCCTGGCAGGAGGCGGCACAGCACTGGGCAGACGCCTACTACGGTGCACACACAAAGGCAACGAGCGGCAGTTCCTTTAAGTATACTTGGGTCAAGGCTCTCATCACCCCCGCCGAGGACGCAACGAAGGTTCTGCGCGAGGAGGGCGAGATCGACGGCAGCACCTACTGTTTTGCCGTGGAGGTGCAGTTCACTCCCGAAAGCGAGACGGCGCTTTATTACGCGATGGCGGGCAACACGGACAAATGTACCGACCCCTCCGCGCCCAAGGGTGCGTATGCCTTCTGGCGCTGCTGCACCATCCAGCAGCAAGGCGACGGCCGCTGGTACGGAGCAATGATTGGAACGGGCTGGTAAAAAGCGCGCACAGCATGAAAAACGGAGGGGGCTTCCCCTCCGTTTTCTCATGCGAAAAGCAGAAAAAGTACTGGAACATCCCAAAGAGATGTGGTACAATAGGAATATTCCAAAACATATTTTCTCGGGAGGCTCCCGTCATGGAACGAAATCCGATCCTGAAGCTCCCGCTGTCGCTCGACAGCGAGATCCCCCTCTATTCCCAGCTCATGGGCATCATCAAGCGCAGCATCACCTCCGGCGCGCTCAAGGTCGGCGACCTGCTGCCGAGCGAGGCCGAGCTTTGCCGCGCCTACGACATCAGCCGCAACACCGTGCGTCAGGCCATCGGCGCGCTGGAGGAGGAGGGCTTTGTCGTGCGCAAGCGCGGCAAGGGCACGTTCGTCTCCGACCCGAACACCCGCCGCAAGGGCGTGCAGTATTCGTTCACAACGGAGATCACCCAGCTCGGCAAGTCGCCCTCGTCCACGCTCGTGGATTTTGCGGTCGTCACGCCGAGTCCCAAGATCGTCGCACTCATGGGCCTTGAGCCGGACGTGAAGGTCTACCGCTTCACGCGCGTGCGCAATGTGGACGGCGAGCCGCTCATCCTCGAAACGTCCTACTACCCCGAGTACATCTACCCCAGCCTGACGCGCGAGCTGCTGGAAACGCACAGTTTCTACAGCCTTCTCTACCATGTGGGCGTCATCCCCTTCTCCGCGTCGGACACCTACGAGGCCGTTGTCCTCGCGCCGCGCGAGGCGCAGCTTCTCAACTGCGCGCCCGGCTCGGCCGCTTTCTTCCACCAGCGCCGCACCACGACCGAAAACGGCCACATCTACGAATATACGACGAGCTACATGCGCGCCGACCGCGTCAAGCTGGATGTTCGCTTCCAGAAGGGCACGACGAGCTTCATGCGCACCGTCGACTGAAAAAGCGCAAAAAGAGAGCAGCTCCATCGCTGCTCTCTTTTTTCTTTGCGGTTTTTACTTTTCGCAGATGACGGGCTTGCGGCGGTCGGCTTCGACAAAGGCCTTCGCCTTCTCAACCGCTTCCGCGCGCGGCAGCTTGACCTGCTCGCCCGTGCGCATATCCTTACAGGAGACGGCGCCCGCGGCGATCTCATCCTCGCCGAGGAAGTAGACATAGGGCACCTTGAGCTTGTCGGCATAGTTCATCTTGGCCTTGAACTTCTTCTTTTCCGTGTAGATCTGCGTGCTGACGCCCGCAGCGCGAAGATCGGTCGCCAGCGCGATGGCGTCGCTCAAATCCTCGGTCATCGGCAGGATGAGCACATCCGCCGGCGCGGTGCAGACCTCGCCGTTCAGAAGTCCCTGCTCGCCGAGGACATAGAAAAGGCGCGTCACGCCGATCGAAATGCCGACGCCGGGAAGCTTGCGGTCGGTGTAGTACTCGGCGAGGTTATCGTAGCGGCCGCCGGAGCAGACCGAGCCGATCTCGGGGTGGTCGAGCAGCGTCGTTTCATAGACGGTGCCGGTGTAGTAGTCGAGGCCGCGCGCGATCGTCAGGTCGACGGCAAAGTTCTCCTGCGGCACGCCGAACGAGCCGAGGTACTTTGCAACGGTCGAAAGCTCGTCGAGACCCTGATCGAAGACCTCATTGCGGCCGCGGTACTTTTCAAGAGAAGCGAGCACCTCTTCATTCGTGCCCTTGATGCCGATGAAAGCGAGGATCTCATCGGCCTTGTCGCCCTCGATGGCGTAGTCGTCCACGAGGATGGCGCGCACAAGCTCCGCGCCGATCTTCTCGATCTTGTCGACCGTGCGCATGATGTCGCCCGACTTGTCGGAAAGGCCCAGCATGGCGTAGAAGCCGTTTAAGATGCGGCGGTTGTTGATGCGGATCTGGAAGCGCTTGAGGCCCAGACGGGAGAAGACGGTGTAGATGATGGCGGGGATCTCGGCGTCGTTCGTGATGTCGAGCTCGCCGTCGCCGATGATGTCGATATCCGCCTGATAGAACTCGCGGAAACGGCCGCGCTGCGCGCGCTCGCCGCGGTAGACCTTGCCGATCTGGAAACGGCGGAACGGGAAGGCGAGATCGGCATAATGCAGGGCAACGTACTTCGCCAGCGGGACCGTCAGGTCGAAGCGCAGCGAAAGGTCGCTGTCGCCCTTGGAGAAGCGGTAGATCTGCTTTTCGGTCTCGCCGCCGCCCTTGGCGAGCAGCACATCGCTCGCTTCGATGATGGGCGTGTCGAGCGGGGTGAAGCCGTACACGCCGTAAGACGAGCGCAGGATCTCCATCAGGCGCTCCATCTGCGTCTGCGCGGCGGGGAGCAGCTCCATAAAGCCGGATAAGGTGTGAGCTTTGATCGTTGCCATGGTCGTTGTGTCCTTTCCAATGCAATGTAATGGGACAGCGTACTGCACCGCAGTGGCACAGCAGCGTATCAGTGTGATTGGGATACATTATAAAGCACGGCGTGCAAATCGTCAAGCGCGCTTTTTATCCCCTCGGGATAGCCATCAGTATACCACCCTTTTGAAAAAAAACCAGTGCTTTCGCCCCTCTGCCGCAGGAAAATATTTGAAAGGCACACTGCGCAAAATAAAAACGAGCGATTCGACGCAAAATCAAGAATTGAGCTTGACGGAACTGCCGCTTTTTGTTACCATATAAAATATCGATAGGCAGACTCTGCGAAAGCAGACTGCCCGCAAACGGCTTCCGGGCAGCCGTCATTCGGCATCCGCTGCGGTATGCACCGTGCAGACAGTGGCCAATCCTTTCAGCATCGTTGAGGAGGAACGTTGGATGTACCAGAGCAAAATGAAAAGTGAGGAGACCGATCATCTGTTCAAGGCGATCCTCTCCCTGAAGACCGAGGAAGAGTGCTATCGTTTCTTTGACGATCTTTGCACCTTCAGCGAAATCGAAGCCATGTCTCAGCGCTTTGAGGTGGCTTCACTGCTTGCCGCCGGCAAGACCTTCACCCAGATCTCACAGAAGATCGGCGTCTCGTCCACGACCATTACGCGCGTGAACAAATGCCTGTGCTACGGGGCGGACGGGTACAAGCTGCTGTTCGATCGTGCCAAGGAAGAAGAAAACTGAACTTTCCGTCACATCTGCCAGAGCGGGCGCACTGCGTCCGCTCTTTTGCTTCCTTTTCACTTTATTACGGCAGCGAGTTATCAAAGCGATGCAACAGTACACCACCACGCTATAGCTAGATTGCCTAAAAATATTTTTAACAATTTGCTTATTTTTATTGCTTTCGCCGAAAGCATATGTTACAATTAGTTCACAAATGGATGACAGACGGGTATGCAGCGTGCAGGAAGCCGTTGCCCGACGGTGCTGTAAGCCTGTTCTTCGTCCGTTTTTCCGCGGGACCCCTCCGCGGAGACGCACATTTCCCCTGTGCGGTGAAAAGCAGCCTCGTCCGGGGAGGAGCGGTTCTCCGCTTGCGTGGCGAGCAAGTATTTTTATGAAGAGAGAGGTATTCATCAAATGGCAAACGAAAAGAAAGTCGCACGGGAGCCCAGTTTTATTCTGGCGCTGATCCCCATTGTGGCAATGATCGGGTTCATGCTTTACTGCTTCCTCGGTCATTCCGAAT
>URCK01000081.1 GCA_900546295.1 uncultured Eubacteriales bacterium
CCCATTGTGGCAATGATCGGGTTCATGCTTTACTGCTTCCTCGGTCATTCCGAATCCGGTTACCATGACGCCCATATGTCCCTGGTCATGTCCTTGGTCGTCGCGTGCATCGTCGGTCACTTCTGCGGTCACGACTTCAAGGATATGCTCTCCGGTATGATCGATCGTCTGGCAGCTTCCATGGAAGCTGTTCTGATCCTCTGCACCGTCGGTTTCCTCGTCGCCAGCTTCATGGCCTCCGGCGCGATCCCTTCCCTGATCGTCTACGGCCTTGACCTGCTGACCCCGAAGCTGTTCCTGCCTGTCGGCTGCATCCTCTGCGCGATCGTCGGTATGGCGTGCGGCTCCTCCTGGACCACCACCGCCACCATCGGTCTTGCGTTCCTCGGCATTGGCGCGGGCCTTGGCATCAATCCCGCCCTCACCGCCGGTATGATCATCTCCGGCGCGTATGTCGGCGATAAGTTCTCCCCCCTGTCCGATACCACCAACCTCGCTGCTGCTGTTGCTGAGACCGGTCTTTTCGACCACGTCACCGCGATGGTCTCCTCCACCGGCCCGACCTTGGTCATCGCCCTCATCCTCTACACCATCATGGGCCTGAACATCGATGCCAGCGCCTATGATCCGACCGTTGCCCAGGGTATCCAGGATGCTTTCCGCAGCGTGTTCACCATCTCCCCGCTGCTGCTCATCCCCATCATCGTTGTTATTGTGATGTGCATCCTGCGCGTGCCCGGCCTCGTCGGTATCGCCATCTCCGTTGCCACCGCGACCATCTTCATGATGATCTTCCAGTCCACCGACATCTACGGCTCCCGCGCCCTGGGCGACATCTTCAACACGCTGCACTACGGTATCAGCGTTGAGACCGGCAACGAAGTCGCTGACTCCATCCTCGGCAAGGCCGGCGGTATGGACGGCACCATGTGGACCATCAACCTCATCCTCCTCGCGCTCGCCTACGGCGGTGCTCTGGAGCGCTGCGGCTGCATCGAGCGCCTGTTCGGCGGCCTCAAGCACAAGATCCACTCTGTTGGCAGCCTGATCCTCGCGACCCTGCTGACCTCCATCTTCTGCGACGCCACCATGTGCGACCAGTTCCTCGGCATCGGCGTTCCCGCCCCCATCTATGCTGACAAGTACGACGAGCTCGGTCTCGGCCGCAATATGCTCTCCCGTTCTCTGGAAGATGCCGGTACCCTCTGGGCCGTTATGTTCCCCTGGACCGGCTGCGGCGCTTACCAGACCGGCGTTCTCGGCATGAGCCCGCTGGTGTTCTTCCCGTACGCGTTCGTCAACCTGCTCAACCCCATCTTCGCGTATGTGACTGCCGCCTTCGGCCGCAACATCTTCTGGGCTGACGGTTCCTACACCAACATCTTCGGCAAGACCAAGGCCGGCAAGCCCGCCGGCGCTCCCGAAGAGGCTCACGCCAAGGCCGTTGCCAACCTCGAAGCCCTTCGCGCTGCCGGCAAGGCCCCCAAGATCAACGCGTAAGCCCCCTTCCCCGCTTTACTTAGAAAGGAATCACCGCTGTGAAACATTCGCTTCCCTGGGAATCCGTCCCGCCTCCGATCTACCCCGCACAGTCGTCGCTCAAGCCTCGTAAGAAGTGGGTGCAGGTCGGCGGATGGGTCCTGGTCGTTCTTCTGCTGCTCTACGGCTTATCGCAGCGCGGACGCAACCCGATGCTCTCCATCATCTCGCTCGTCTTCTCCGTGATGTACCTCGTGACGATGATGACCAAAAAGGACGCCGCTCTCACGAGCCGCGGACTCGAGATCTTCTACGATATGCAGTTCACCACCAACTACGAGTTCTTCCCCTGGGAGGACATCAGCGTCATCGTGTGCGAAGACCGCAACCACGCAGAGCTTGTTCGCCTGCACATCGGCTACGGAAACGCGGAAAAAGCCTTCTTTTTCCCGCGCGAGGACCTCGACGAGATCTACGCCCTTGTGAAAAAGAAGAATCCCGCCATCCGCGTCATGGACTACGACAAGCCCGAGGCGAAGTCCGGCAAGAAGCACAAAAAGTAAATAGCTGTGAACTTTCACCAAAAACCGAAAGGCGCTCCGCAAAAGCGGAGCGCTTTTTCTATGCATCTTGGCCAATTTTATCACTATACCCCGCTAACACGACACCGCGATATGGTGATAGCGCACAATAAGGAAATAAATTTTAAACAAAAAACTATTGATTTTGCACAAAAACATGATATACTGTTCCCAGAACGATCCCGCAGGACTCTCCTGCGGGCGGAACGCTGTCCGCACCGGGCAAACGCGGGCAGAATAAGGGGTACGTTCCGAAAAGTTTCTTGCGACACGGCGGCACGAAAGTGCATGCCATCCCGGTTCACCGGAATATTGAGAAAAAGAGAGGATAATCACCATGATCATGAATCCTACCACGATCAAGCATGTCGTCGTCGACGGCCACAGCCTGACGCTCGAGTCCTTTGTCGCCATCGCGCGTTACAACGCAACCGTCGAGCTGGCTCCCTCCGCTCTGGAAGCCATGCAGAAGTCCCGCGCGCTCGCTGAGAAGATCGCTGCCGAAGGCCGCGTCGCCTACGGTATCACCACGGGCTTCGGCGAGTTCCAGAAGGTCGCCGTCCCCAAGGAGATGAGCAACCAGCTCTCCACCAACCTGATCCTCAGCCACTGCACCGCCGCCGGCGAGCCGTATGCTGACGAGATCGTCCGCGGCATGATGCTGCTGCGTGCCAACGCTCTGTGCGGCGGCGTGAGCGGCGTTCGCCCCATCCTCGTGCAGATGCTGCTCGAGATGCTCAACAAGGGCGTGACCCCCGTTGTTCCCCAGAAGGGCTCCCTCGGCTCCTCCGGCGACCTTGCTCCTCTCGCTCACATGACGCTCCCCATGCTCGGCAAGGGCGAGGCCATGTACGGCGGCGTGAAGATGTCCGGCGCTGAGGCCATGGCCAAGGCCGGCATCGAGACGCTCGACACCCTCGTTTCCAAGGAAGGCCTCGGCATGACCAACGGTACCTGCGCGATGACCTCCGTTGGCGCTCTCGCGCTGTACGACACCATCTGCGCCGCCCAGCTCGGCGACGTGATCGCGTCCATGTCCTTCGAGGGCCTGACCGGCCTTCGCAACGCCTTCGACCCCCGCATCCATCAGGTGCGCGGCCAGAAGGGCCAGATGCTCGTTGCCGCGAACATGCGCAAGCTGCTCGACGGTTCCGAGATCCTCGACAACTGCCAGAAGGATCGCGTTCAGGACGCTTACGCCCTGCGCTGCATCCCGCAGCTGCACGGCGCCTGCCGTGACGCGCTCGACTATGTCCGCGAGAAGGTCGAGATCGAGCTCAACGCTGTCACCGATAACCCGCTGATGTTCCTCGAGGACGAGGCCGTCATCTCCGGCGGTAACTTCCATGGCGAGCCCATGGCCCTGCCGTTCGACTTCCTCGGCATCGCCGCTTCCGAGATTGCCGATGCTTCCGAGCGTCGTACCGAGCGCATGGTCAACCCGGCTCTCTCCAACGGCCTGACCGCGTTCCTGACCACCGAGGCCGGTGTCAACTCCGGTTTCATGATCGTTCAGTACGCTGCCGCTTCCATGGTCAGCGAGAACAAGATCTACGCTCACCCCGCTTCCGTCGACTCCATCCCCTCCTCCGCCAACCAGGAGGATATCGTCTCCATGGGTACCACCGCTGCCCGTAAGGCCAAGATGATCCTGCAGAACACGCAGGACGTCCTCGCCGACGAGCTGATGACCGCCTGTCAGGCCATCGACATCCGTCGCCGCCTGAACACCCACGGCCAGGGTC
Source organism: uncultured Eubacteriales bacterium (assembly GCA_900546295.1). Taxonomy (GTDB): domain Bacteria; phylum Bacillota; class Clostridia; order Oscillospirales; family Oscillospiraceae; genus Hominicoprocola. The sequence continues at coordinate 3,806 of URCK01000081.1, forward strand.
TGACCCCGCTGCACGAGGCCCTCTACAAGCACGTCCGTGAGAAGGTCGCCTTCTACGAGATCGACCGCGAGATCTGGCCCGACATCCGTGCTGTGGAAGAGATGATCCGCTCCGGCGAGCTGCTCGACATCGTCAAGGAGTACATCCCCGACTTCGAGTAAGACGGTTCGAATATTGAGCGCTCGGCTCAATTGAGTTGACAAGATCATATAAGATGGTGTAAAGTTGTTATGACTTTGCACCATCTTTTTTTGTTCAAATGACCACAGGAACGGAGGAGCCTGCCATGAAGCTCAACATCCTGCGGGCAAACCCCGCAGGGAACATTACGGTCTTCGTACTCGACCCGATAGAAAAGGCGCAGCGCGCCGCCATCGCCGAGCAGATCATGGCCATTCCCTTTCTCAAGGCCGAGCAGGTCGGCTACGCCTGCCCGCCGGAGGATGGCGTGGACGGCCGCATGGAGATGATGGGCGGCGAGTTTTGCGGCAACGCAACGCGCGCCTACGGCATGTACATCGCGCGGCAAAAGGGCGGCGCGAGCGAGGTGAAGCTGCGCGTGAGCGGCTGCGACCACGTTGTGACCGCGCAGGTCGATCTGGAAGCAGGCACGGCGCGCGCTGAGATGCCCTGCCCGCGCAGCATTCAGCGCGTCACGGTGAACGGGCATGAGGGCACGCTCGTTGACTTAACAGGCATCGCGCACTTTGTTGTAGAGGGCGCAGCGCCGAGCGAGGAATTCTTCCACGCCGTCGAGCCCGTCTTTTCCGGCATCGCGGGGCTGGACGCCTGCGGCGTCATCTTCCTCGATGCGGAGACCCACCGCATGACGCCGCTCGTCAAGGTGATCGACACCAACTCCCTTGTCTGGGAGGGCAGCTGTGGCAGCGGCTCCGTCGCCTGCGCGGTCGCGCAGAGCGAGGGGATGGAAAACGGCGGCTTCTCCTGCGAGTATATCCAGCCCGCGGGCGTCGTGCGCGCGAGCGTCGAGCGAAGAAGCGGCAAGGTTTGCGGCGCGAGCATCGGCGGCAGAGTCACGCTGGATGAAGTTACGTCCATCTCGCTTCCCGATCGGTAAACACGACATTTATTTTTAGTATTTTTCTCCCGTTCTCCCCTTCTGCCCCCGCCGCAAATCGTTGATATCTCACAAAAAATGCGCAGATTCCGCATTTTCAGGCAAGGCCGATGAACGCTTAATTATTTTAAGCGTTCCGGGCAAAGCAGATAGCGAAAAGCGTTTACCTTTCCCGTGCGCTCGGGTATAATTTTATCGTCAAAAGTGACGATACGAAACGTTCAGATACAAAAAAATCAGGAGGTAATTCCCATGACCGACATTGAGATCGCCCAGGCGTCCAAAATGCTCCCCATCGAGGAAGTTGCTGCGAAGGTTGGCATCAAGCCCGAGCAGCTGGAGAACTACGGCCACTACAAGGCCAAGGTCGACATCCACGCGCTGAAGGACCTGCCCCGCAAGTCCAAGCTCGTGCTCGTGACCGCCATCAGCCCCACTCCCGCTGGCGAGGGTAAGACCACCACGTCCGTCGGCCTTGCCGACGCGCTGAACAAGCTCGGCAAGAACACCATCGTCTGCCTGCGTGAGCCCTCTCTGGGCCCCGTATTCGGCGTCAAGGGCGGCGCTGCCGGCGGCGGCTACGCTCAGGTCGTCCCCATGGAGGACATCAACCTGCACTTCACCGGTGACTTCAACGCCATCGGCATCGCCAACAACCTCATGGCTGCCCTGATCGACAACCACATCCAGCAGGGCAACCTTCTCGACATCGACGTGCGCAACATTCCCTGGAAGCGCGTTGTCGATATGAACGACCGTCAGCTGCGTCACATCGTCTGCGGTCTCGGCGGCAAGGCCTCCGGCGTGCCCCGCGAGGATGGCTTCGACATCGTTGTTGCCTCCGAGATCATGGCCGTTCTGTGCCTCGCTACCGACCTTGCCGACATGAAGGCCCGTCTTGCCAAGATGGTCGTCGCCTACAACCGCGCCGGTCAGCCCATCACCGCGCATGACCTCAAGGCCGAGGGCGCCATGGCTGCCGTCCTGAAGGACGCCATCAAGCCCAACCTGGTCCAGACGCTCGAGCACACCCCCGCGTTCATCCACGGTGGCCCCTTCGCCAACATCGCTCACGGCTGCAACTCCATCCAGGCCACCGAGACTGCGATGAAGCTCGCCGATTACACCGTCACCGAGGCCGGCTTCGCTGCTGACCTGGGCGCCGAGAAGTTCCTCGACATCAAGTGCCGTGCCGGTGGCTTCCACCCCGACGCTGTTGTCATCGTCGCCACCGTCCGCGCCCTCAAGTATCACGGCGGCGTGCCCAAGACCGAGCTCAACAGCGAGAACCTCGAGGCGCTCGAGAAGGGCCTGCCCAACCTCCTCCAGCACGTCGACAACGTGAAGAACGTCTACGGTCTTCCCTGCGTCGTCGCCATCAACGCCTTCCCGACCGACACCAAGGCCGAGCTCGACCTCGT
>URCK01000082.1 GCA_900546295.1 uncultured Eubacteriales bacterium
CGAGCGCCTCGCCGCGAAAGCCGAGCGTGCCGAAGACCGCGCCCTCTGCCGCGCCACAGTGGAAAACGCGCGTGCCCGCCGTCGATACCCGCGCGGGCGGCAGCGCGCCGCTTTCGGACTTTGTGCGGCATGAAACGAGCGCTTCTGCCCCGCTGCGCCCCGCGCAGGCGGCGCAGCCTGTGGAAAACTCTGTCGAATCTGTGGAAAACTACGGGAACGAGGGGGAAAAGCGCCCCGCGCCGCCGCCCGTCGAAACGGCAAAGGGCGCGGCCGAACCCAGACAGGAGACCGTTGCCGCTGCGCCGGAACAGGAAGAAGCGGCAGCCGAACAGACGAGCTTCGCGCCCCTTGCCGCCGCGCCGTGGCGCATTGCGGGCGAGTTGCTCGACACCTACATCGTCTGCGAGGACGAGGATAAAAACGTCTGGCTCATCGACAAGCACGCCGCGCACGAGCGCATGAATTTTGACCGCCTCAAGGCCAACCAGGAGCCGGTGATGTGCCAGGCGCTGCTCGCGCCGCTGGTCGCCGACTTTGCCGCCGAGGAGTATAACGCCCTTGCCGCGAACTTAGACCTTTTGCGCGAGTTTGGCTTTGAATGCGAAGAATTCGGCGGCGGGAGCCTCATTCTGCGCGCCATCCCCGCCGACCTTGAAAGCGGCGACGCGATCCCAACCTTAGAGGAGCTTGCCGAAAAGCTCGTCACCGCCCACACGGCCGACCCCGCCGCCGCGCGCGACGCGCTGCTGCACACGATGGCCTGCAAGGCCTCCATCAAGGGCGGCTGGAAGAGCGACCTATCCGAGCTGCGCGTGCTCGTTGACAAGGTGCAGAGCGGCGAGGTGCAGTTCTGCCCCCACGGGCGGCCCGTGAAGGCGAAGCTCACAAAGTATGAGCTTGAAAAAATGTTCAAGCGCGCGTAGGAGGGACAAGGTATGAAGCTCGTATGCGTCGTCGGCCCGACGGGCTGCGGCAAAACCTGGCTCGGCGTGGAGCTTGCAAAAGCGCACGGCGGCGAGGTCGTCTCCTGCGACTCGATGCAGATCTACCGCGGCATGGTCATCGGCACCGCCGCGCCGACGGAGGAGGAGATGCAGGGCATCCCGCACCACATGGTCGGCGTAGCAGACCCCGGCGAAAACTACTCCGTCGCCCGCTACGCGTGCGACGCGGCGAAATGCGTCGACGATCTGATCGCGCGCGGGAAGCAGCCCGTCATCGTCGGCGGCACGGGGCTTTACCTCAACGCCCTGCTCGCCGGTCACGGCTTTGCCGGCGGCGACAAGGACGGCGCACACCGCGCGGCGCTGGAAGCGCGCTGGGAAGAAGAGGGGGGCGAAGCCATGTTCGCAGCGCTTCGCCGCATCGACCCCGAAACGGCCGAAAAGCTCCACGCAAACGACAAAAAGCGCATCCTCCGCGCGCTCGAGGTCTACTATGAGACCGGCAAGACCATGGCCCGGCACAACGCCGAGACGAAGCTCCTTCCCCCGCGCTATGATTCCGTGCGCATCGGCCTTGCCTACGAGGACCGCGAGGACATGAAGCGCGCCATCGATCTTCGCGTTGACAACATGGTGGAGGCGGGGCTTTTCGACGAGGTGCGCGCGCTGCTCGCTTCCGGCCTTTCGCGCGATGTGACGGCCATGCAGGCCATCGGATATAAAGAGGCGCTTTCCTACCTCGACGGCGCGGCCACGCGCGAGGAGGCCATCGCGGAGATCAAGCTCCGCTCGCGCCAGTATGCCAAGCGCCAGCTCACATGGCTGCGCCGCGACAAGGACATTCACTGGTACCATTGGGAAAAAACGAGGGATCTTGCCGACTGCCTCGCTTTTTCGACAGAAATTCTCAGGGAGTATGGCGTATCCTGTTCTTAAAGCGGACGGACAAGTCCGCGAAAAAGAAAGGATCGAAAAGCCATGAAAAAAATTGCGAATCTTCAGGACCTGTTTCTTCTCTCTGCCCGCCGTGAGCGCGTGAGCGTGACCGTCTTTCTCGTCAACGGCTTTCAGATGCGGGGCGTCGTGACCGGCTTCGACAGCTTTGTTGTCATGCTCGAGAGCGACGGCAAGCAGCAGATGCTCTACAAGCACGCGATCTCAACGATCGTGCCGCTGCGCCCCATTTCGCTGCACGAGGAAGCGGAGCAGGAGGAAGCAGCCCTGTAACGGGAGACATAGCATGAGATCTACATCCCTTTCCACAAAGCTCATCACGGTCCTGCTGCTGCTTGCGGTCATCGCCTACTTCGGCGTGCAGGGCTACCGGTACTTAGTCGACCCCGAGACGACGACGCTCGTTTACCGCTACCACAGCGAGGAATCGATCGCCCTGCGGGGCTATGTCGTGCGCGCGGAAACGGTCGTCGACTGCGGTGAGTCGCTTATCGAGCTCAAGCACGCCGAGGGTGCGCGCGTGGGTCAGGGCGACACCGTGGCCATGGTCTACCGCTCGGCGGAGGCGCTGGAGGCGACGCAGCAGCTCGAATCGCTGCGCGCGCAGAAGGAGCGGCTCGAGTACGCGCGCAGCGCCTCGAGCGACGCCGAGACGGCCCTGCGCCTCGATACCGACATCCGCGACCAGATCGTGTCGGTGCGCGCGGCCGTTGCTTCGGGCAGCTACAGCGCGATCGACTCGCTTGCGGACAAGCTCAAGACGACGGTTTTGAAGCGCGAGTACGCCTACAGCGGCAGCGACGACCTGACCGCCCGGCTTGCGGAGCTTTCCGCGCAGATCACTGCGCTTTCCGGCACGGCGAGCGGCGGCACAACGCGCATCACAGCGCTCGTCTCGGGCACCTACAGCGCCGTGGCCGACGGGTATGAAGCGGTGCTCACGCCCGAGAGCCTGAACACGATGACGCCCTCGCAGCTTTCCTCCCTCGCGCCGCAGAGCGTTTCCACCACCGTGGGAAAGCTCATTGAGGGCAGCACCTGGTACTTTGCCGCGAACGTGAAGGCCTCGGACGCGGCCTCCTTAAAGGTCGGCAGCTCGCTGACGCTGCGCATGGCCTCCGGCGTCGACTTTGACCTGCCGGTGAAGCTTTCGCGCGTGAGCGCCGAGGAGAACGGCAAGTGCCTTATCGTGGTGCAGAGCAGTCGGTACTTATCCTATATGACGATGCTGCGCGAGCAGAACGCCGAGCTTATCCTGAACGAATACGACGGGCTGCGCGTGCCGAAAAACGCGCTGCGCGTGGATGAGAACGGCGTGTCCGGCGTCTACTGCCTCATCGGGCGCGTGGCCTACTTCAAGCCCGTTTCTATCGTCTATCAGGGCAGCGACTACTGCCTTGTAAAGCCCGGCAAGATCGAGGCCGCCACGGAAAGCCAGCAGTCCCTTTATACCCTGCGGCCCAATGACGAGGTCATTGTTTCGGCAGGGGAGCTATATAACGGAAAGGTCGTAGATTAACATGAGTATTGCGGAAAACATCGCGCGTGTGCGCGCAAACATCGCCGCCGCGGCCAGGGAGGCCGGGCGCGAGGCATCGGAAGTCACGCTCGTCGGCGCGAGCAAGATGAACGACGCGGAGGCCTGCCGCGCCGCCATCGCTGCGGGTATCGACGCGCTGGGCGAGAACCGCGAGCAGGAGATGACGAAAAAGCTCGCCGAGCACGCCTATGACGGCGCGCCCCTGCACTTCATCGGCCACCTCCAGCGCAACAAGGTAAAAAATGTCGTCGGCAAGGTGGCGCTGCTCGAATCCGTCGGCTCGCTTGAGCTGCTCGCGGCGGTCAACAAGCAGGCCGAGAAGCTCCAAATCGTGCAGGATATCCTGCTGGAGGTGAACATCGGCGGCGAGGAGGCCAAGAGCGGCTTTGCTCCGGAAGAGCTTTTGCAGGCGGCGCAGGAGGCCAAAAAGTGCGAAAATGTCCGCGTGCGGGGCCTGATGTGTATCCCGCCGGTCGCCGAGGGCGAGCACGGAAGCCTTCCCTACTTTGAAAAAGTTCATGCACTTTTTGTTGACATCAATGCAAAGTTGTATGATAATACACTTGATATACTGTCAATGGGCATGAGCGGCGACTACGAAGACGCGGTGCGCGCGGGCGCGACGATGGTGCGCGTGGGTACGGCGATCTTCGGCGCACGCAACTATACGAATTGATCGAGGAGGTCTTGCTGCCATGGGCATTTTTGATGATCTGAAGAAATGGGCTCACCCCTACGAGGATGAGGATGAGGAATATGAAGACGATTTCCCCGATCTGAGAGATCGCGGCGACACGGGCGCTTTTGCCGAGCGCCGCAGCCTTGACCGCAAGGCGGAGGACCGCCGCAACAAGGTCGTCAACATCAACGCGACCACGCAGCTCAAGGTTGTGCTCGTCAAGCCCGAGCGCTTCGAGAACGCCAGCGAGATCGCCGACCACCTGAAGGAAAAGCGCACGGTGGTCATCAACCTCGAATCCACGAACAAGGACATTGCAAGACGCTTGGTCGACTTCCTCTCCGGCGTTGCCTACGCGGGCGAGGGCAAGATCAAGAAGGTCGCGGCCAACACCTATATCATCACGCCCTACCATGTGGATATCATGGGCGATCTGATCGACGAACTGGAAAACAACGGCCTGTACCTGTAAAACGAAACGGAGGATGGGATAAATGCTGACACCGCAGGAGGTTTCCGGCCGCGCATTCAGCAAGGCGGCATTCGGCGGCTACAATATGGCGATGGTCGACGAGTTTCTCGACGAGCTGACCGACGACTACACCGCGCTTTACAAAGAAAACGCCGCACTCAAGGCAAAGCTCAAGGTGCTGGTCGACAAGGTGGAGGAATACCGCGCAACGGAGGATTCCATGCGCGCCGCGCTCCTGACCGCCCAGCGCATGGCGAGCACCATGGTCGAAGAGGCCGAGGAAAAGAAGAAGACCCTGCTTGCCGGCGCGGAGGATGAAGCGCGCAGCAAGATCGGCTCGCTCCAGGAAGAGATCGAGGGCGAGCAGCGCAAGCTGAACGCGGCCAAGGCCGCGACGGCGGACTTTCTGCGCAAGACGCGCGAGCTGTGCGAGGCGCAGATCGCGCTCATCGAGCGCGCGCCCGACCTCACGCCCGAGGAGATCGCGGGCACGGACGAGCCCAAGCAGCACGCCGCGGCGGACGTGAACGCCATCGAGGAGAAGATCCTCGCCTCCTTCCGCAGCGAGAGCGAGCAGGCGGAGGGTGCGGCGGAGAGTGCAGCCGCGGAGAGCGCGGCCGCGGAGAGCGCACCGGCCGCGGAGAGCGCGCCGCAGACGGACGAGCCTGAGAAACTCGAACCGGACGACAGCCCGTTTGTGGAAACGGCGAACCACGCCATCCGTCTGGACGATCTGCAATTCGGCCGCAACTATCGACGCGAAGAGTAAACAAAAAGAAGGCGGCTTTCCATGAAAGCCGCCTTCTTCATTTTCTTTGGCCGCGCTTGCGGCAAAAAGGAGCCGATATGAACAAAAAGCCCATCATCGCCTTTCTTTACGACTTTGATAAGACCCTCTGCACCACCGATATGCAGGACTACAGCTTCATTCCCGCCCTCGGCTACACGCCGGGCGAGTTCTGGAGCATCGCCAACCGCTTCGGCTATGAAAACCGCATGGACGGTCTGCTCGCCTATATGTACACGATGATCGAGGAGTGCCGCAAAAAGGGCATCCGCCTCAGCAGGGACTATCTTGTTTCCTGCGGGCGCGCGATCGAGCTTTTTCCGGGCGTAGAGGACTGGTTTGCGCGCATCAACGCCTTCGGCGAATCGCTCGGCGTGGAGGTCGAGCACTATGTGCTCTCCTCGGGCCTGCGCGAGATCATCGAGGGCAGCGGCGTGAGCCACGAATTCAAGGAGATCTACGCCTGCGAGTTTTTCTACAACGAAGAGGGCCTCGCCTCGTGGCCGAAGCTCGACGTCAACT
>URCK01000083.1 GCA_900546295.1 uncultured Eubacteriales bacterium
GCCCGCTCCAGCCGCATGATGATGTGGATGATGCCGCTCATGTCCCTGTGGATCGGCTTCACCCTGCCCGCCGCTCTCGGCGTTTACTGGATCGTCAACTCGCTGCTCTATGCCATCCAGGAAAAGGTGCTCACCAAGTACTACAAGAGCCACATGGAAGACGAGATCAGCGAGAAGGAGCGCCAGAAGCGCGAGAACCGCATCCGCCGCATGGAGGCTGCCCGCGAGCAGCAGCGTAAGATCGCCGCCGAGGAGGCGGAGAAGAAGACGCTCAAGGAAAAGCGCGCGGAAAAGCAGGCCGGCAAGGCTGCGAAGAAGAAAAACTCCACCAACGAAAACGGCCGCGTCGGCGACCGTCCCTATGCCCGCGGCCGTTCCTACGACCCCGAGCACTACGGAGAATAATTGTAAGGAGCTTGTCTGAATGATCAAGTTTATTGACGTAACGGGCAAGACGGAGGACGAGGCGATCCGCAGCGCGCTCGCTCAGCTGGGAATGGACAGAGACGATGTCTCCGTCGAGATCCTTGAGCGTGCGAAGTCCGGATTCCTCGGCATCGGCAGCGCGCCCGCGCGCGTTCGCGTGAGCTATGACGACGGCAAGGCCGAAGAAGAGGTCAAGCCCGCTCCGCAGCATGCCGAACCCAAGCCCGAAAAGAAAGTTGAACCCGCTTCTGCGCCCAAGGCCGTGCCCATGTACGCGCCCGAGGTGCTGCAGAAAAAAGAATCCCGTGCAAACGACAAGCCGCGTACCGAACGCGGCGACCGTCCCGCGCGCGAAGACCGCCGCGAGAACCGCGCTCCCCGCGCCGAGCGCGCGGAGCGTCCCGCCCCGCAGCCCAAGCCCATTGTCGACCTCGGCGAAGAGTGCCGCGACGAAAAGAGCGAGCAGATCCGCTCCTTCCTCAAGGGCCTGCTTGAGCACATGGATTCCGCGGCCGAGATCAAGGTCTACGAGAGCGAGAAGGGCCGCTACAAGGTCTTCCTCGAGGGCGAGAAGCTCGGCGCGCTGATCGGCCGCCGCGGCGAAACGCTCGACGCCATCCAGCAGCTGACCAATTACAGCATCAACCGCGGCAGCGAGAAAAACCGCGTGCGCGTGCAGGTCGATGCCGAGAACTACCGCGAAAAGCGCGAGCAGAGCCTCGAGCGCCTCGCGGAAAAGGTCGCCGGCAAGGTCACCAAGTACCGCCGCAACGTCACCCTCGAGCCGATGAACGCCTATGAGCGCCATGTGATCCACACAGCGCTCCAGGATACGCCGGGCGTGACCACCTTCTCCATCGGCACCGAGCCGAACCGCCGCGTCGTCGTGTCCTACGACCGCACGAAGGTGTAAGCGGCCGCGATGAAAAAGATCCTGCTCTCCGCGATCATCGCAGGCTGCGCCATCGGCTTTGGCGGTACGGTGTTTCTCTCGGTGGAGAATACCGTCGTCGGGTCGGTGCTCTTCACGATCGGCCTTTTCGTTGTCTGCACGCGCGGGCTGCACCTCTTCACGGGGAAGGTCTGCTATGTGTTCGACAATGACGCGGCCTATGCAAAGGCTCTCCCCGTCATCTGGCTGGGCAACCTCATCGGCACCTCGCTCGTCGCGCTCCTGGAGCAGTTTACGCGCCTTGCCTCTCTCGATGCCCGCGCGCAGGCCATCTGCAATGTGAAGCTCTCCGAGCCGCTGCTCGGCGCGTTCATCCTTGCGGTCTTCTGCAACGTGATGATCTACATCGGCGTGGAGGGCTACCGCTCCAACCCGCATGAGATCGGCAAATACCTCGCGCTCTTTTTCGGCGTGGTCGTGTTCATCCTCTGCGGCTTTGAGCACTGCGTGGCGAACATGTACTACTTTACGATGGGCGGCGCGTGGAGCGCACGCACGATCCTCTATCTTCTCGTCATCACGCTCGGCAACGCGGCAGGCGGCGTCATCGGCTCGCTGACCCACAAGCTGCTCGACCGTTGACGGACGGCGCACAAGACAACAAAAAACGACGGATACGCAAAAAAGCGTATCCGTCGTTTCCTTTTATCCACAGCCTGTGCAAAAGCATCAGTATTTTTTCTGTCTCTGCCCCTTGAGAAGGCCGAGGTGCTTGCAGAGCGTGTAGGAAAAGACGACCAGCGCGACCGTCAGGCTCAGGGCGATGACGTTGCGCGCGGTGTCCGTCAGCGTGAGCGTGCGCGATGAAAAAAGCAACGCGAGCACAAGGTCCGCGGCGAAGACCGCGCCGCTGAAAATGAGCACAAAGAGCGTCTTTTTGCTCATGGGACGTTTTTCTTCCATCAGTTTTCCTCCTTCAATTCAAGCAGCACCGGGCAGTGGTCGCTGCCCGTGACCTCGGGCAGAATGTCCGCGTTTTCGATGCGCTCTCGCAGGCGCTCGGAGACGATGAAGTAGTCGATGCGCCACCCGACGTTCCTTGCCCGCGACTGCGCGCGGTAGCTCCACCACGAGTAGGCGTCGGTCTTTTCAGGGTACAGCGTGCGGAAGGAATCCAGAAAGCCCGAGGACAAAAGCTCCGTCATCTTGCCGCGCTCTTCGTCGGTGAAGCCGGGGTTAAAGTGGTTCGTCTTCGGGTTTTTGAGGTCGATCTCCTCGTGCGCCACGTTTAAGTCGCCGCAGTAGACGACGGGCTTGATCGTGTCAAGCTCGCAGAGGTAGGCGCGCAGCGCGTCCTCCCACTCCATGCGGTAGGCAAGGCGGCGCAGCTCGTCCTGGGAGTTCGGCGTGTAGCAGCAGACGAGGTAGAAGTCCTCGTATTCACAGGTGATGACGCGCCCCTCGTGGCGGTGCACATCCTCGCCGAAGTCATAGCTCACCGAGAGCGGCTCACGCTTGGTGAAGACCGCCGTGCCCGAATAGCCCTTCTTGTCCGCGCTGTTCCAGTAGATGTGGTACTGCGGCAGGTCAAGCTCGATCTGGTGCGGCTGCAATTTTGTCTCCTGCAGGCAGATCACATCCGCGTCGATGAAATCCACAAAGTCGAGAAAGCCCTTGCCCACGCAGGCGCGCAGACCGTTGACGTTCCATGAAATGAGTTTCATTGGGGAAAAGTCCTCCGAACATATTTGATGGTGCTCCCATTGTACTATCCGGGCGGGGCAAAAGCAACAAAAAATGCGCGCGGAGAAGAAAGTGAAAAAACACTTGTACGATTTTTGAAGCCGTGATAAAATACAATATTAAGACAAAAATAGGAGAAGATCACCGCCTTTTGCGGCAAAAAAGATAGGGGAGGACCAGCCATGCCGGTACATGAAGGACACCGCGCGCGTAAGAAGGAACAGTTCCGCGCCCACGGGCTCGATGCGTTCGCCGACCATGAGGTGCTCGAGCTTCTCCTCTACTACGCCGTGCCGCGGCAGGACACCAATCCCATCGCGCACCGCCTGATGCAAAAATTCGGCTCGCTCGAGGCGGTCTTTTCCGCCGACCGCGAGACGCTTGAGGAGGTAGAGGGCGTGGGCGAGAACGCCTCGACGCTGCTCACGCTCATGCTGCCGCTGATGCGCCGCGTCCGCGCCTCCGCCGGCGCGCACGAAACGGTGCTGAGCGACGCCGAGCAGGCGGGTGACTACTTTTTGGACCTCTTTTTCGGCGAGCGGGAGGAAAAGCTCTACGAGGTCTGCCTCGACGCGAAGGGCCGCCTCCTCGCCTGCCACCTGGTCGCCGAGGGCGACACCGAGAGCGTCCAGCTCAATATGCGAAAAATTGTGGAAAATGCGCTCAAGTGCGGCGCGAGCGGCGTGCTGCTCGCCCACAACCATCCCAGCGGCGTGGCGCTCCCCTCCCCCTCGGACAATGCGACCACGCTCTCGGTCTTCGACGCGCTGCGCACCGTGGGCGTCGAGCTTGCCGACCACATCATCGTCGCGGATGACGACTTTGTCTCCCTGCGGCACAACGGGCTTCTGCCGGAAAGGAAGGGAAACGGATATGGAATTTAAGCTGCACGCGCCCTTCAAGCCCACGGGCGACCAGCCGCAGGCCATCGAAAAGCTCGCGCGCGGCGTGGAGCTGGGGCTTGATGAGCAGGTGCTGCTCGGCGTGACCGGCTCGGGCAAGACCTTCACGATGGCGAGCGTCATCGAAAAAGTTCAGCGCCCCACGCTCGTGCTGGCGCACAACAAGACCCTCGCCGCGCAGCTTTGCGCGGAGTTCAAGGAGTTTTTCCCCGAGAATGCGGTGGAATACTTTGTCTCCTACTACGACTACTACCAGCCCGAGGCCTATATCCCCCACACGGATACCTACATCGCAAAGGATGCATCCACCAACGAGGAGATCGACCGCCTGAGACTTAGCGCCACCTGCGCGCTGCTCGAGCGGCGCGATGTGATCGTCGTCTCCTCCGTCTCCTGCATCTACGGTCTCGGCGAGCCGGAGGATTTTGAAAAGCTCATGATCTCGCTGCGCCCCGGCATGACCATGGAGCGCGACGAGCTATTGAAGCGCCTCATCGAGATCCGCTACGAGCGCAACGATGTTGCCTTTGAGCGCAACCGCTTCCGCGTGCGCGGCGACACGGTGGAGCTCTACCCCGCCTACTACCGCGACAAGGCCATCCGCGTCGAATTCTTCGGCGACGAGATCGACCGAATCAGCGAGTTTACCCCCGTGAGCGGTCAGGTGACGCGCACGCTTCAGCACATCGCCATCTATCCCGCCTCGCATTACGTCACGACGAAGGATAAGTTGGAGCGCGCCATCGTGGAGATCGATAAAGAGCTCGACGAGCGCGAGGCGCAGTTTCTCGCCGAGGGCAAGGCGGTGGAGGCGCAGCGTATCCGCCAACGCACGCGCTATGACATCGAGATGCTGCGCGAGCTGGGCTACTGCACGGGCATCGAGAACTATTCCCGCGTCATCAGCGGCCGCCCCGTCGGTTCCCCGCCGCTGACGCTCATCGACTATTTCCCCAAGGATTTCCTCCTCTTTGTGGATGAATCTCATGTGACGCTCCCGCAGGTGCGCGCGATGTACAACGGCGACCGCGCGCGCAAGGAGAGCCTCGTCGAATACGGCTTCCGCCTGCCCTGCGCGTTTGACAACCGCCCGCTCAAATTCGACGAATTTGAGCAGCGCGTCCACCAGCGCATTTACGTTTCCGCCACGCCCGGCGACTATGAGAAGGAGCGCGCGGGCCAGATCGTCGAGCAGGTCATCCGCCCGACGGGCCTTCTCGATCCCAAGGTCGAGGTGCGGCCGGTGGAAAACCAGATCGACGATCTCATCGGCGAGATCAACGCGCGCGCGGCGCGCAATGAGCGCGTGCTCGTCACCACGCTGACAAAGAAAATGGCAGAAGACCTCACGCAGTATCTGACGGGCGCGGGCATCCGCGTGCGCTATATGCACGCGGACGTGGAGACCATCGAGCGCATGGAGCTTATCCGCGGTCTGCGCCTCGGCGAGTTCGACGTGCTCGTCGGCATCAACCTGCTGCGCGAAGGTCTTGACATCCCCGAAGTCTCGATGGTCGCCATCTTAGATGCCGACAAGGAAGGATTTTTGCGCAGCGAAACGAGCCTCATCCAGACCATCGGCCGCGCCGCGCGAAACGCCGACGGCCTTGTGGTGCTCTACGCGGACACCATCACCCCCTCAATGCGCCGCGCCATGGACGAGACAGAGCGAAGAAGAGAAATACAGGACGCATACAACAAGGAAAACGGCATCGTCCCGCAGACCATCCGCAAGGACGTGCGCGAGATCATCGAAATTTCGAAGAAGGACGAGGCCTCTGCCCGCCGCCGCGGCAAGCGCAAGCTCTCCGAGCGCGAGCGGGACGAGGAGATCAGAAAGCTCGAAAAGCAGATGCAGGAGGCGAGCCGTATGCTCGAATTCGAGTACGCCGCCATCCTGCGCGACCG
>URCK01000084.1 GCA_900546295.1 uncultured Eubacteriales bacterium
GCCTGAATGAGCGCGTGCAGCAGCGTGAACATCACGCCCACGATCACCGGCAGCACATAGGAAAGCGCCGCATAGTAATACACAAGCTCCGTGACGAGCGCGCCGGAGAGCAGCGCGCCGAACAGTCGGAAGCTCATCGACACGGGGAGCGAGAAATCCTTGAGCGCGTGCAGGAAGCCGCGCGGTCCTGCGGCGATGAGGCCGCCGAAGAGGATGACGCCGTAGCTCATGCAGCCCATGGCGATCGCCCCGTTGATATCCGAGAGCGGCGCGGGCAGGCTGATGACCGTGCCCGCCGTCGTGCCCGCCTGAAGGCCGAGCAGCTCAAAGAGCGTTCCGACGAAGATGTAAACGCCGGCTGTAAAGATGTAGGCGCTCAAAAACCGGTTGCGATGGGGGCTGCCGCCCTCGGCAAGGCCGTCGAACAGCTCGACGAGCTGCTCAAGGAGCAGCTGGAACTTCCCCGGCACAAGGGTAAAGCGCGGGATGGCGAAGATCCTGCACACCAGCGCGAAGACGATCAGGATCGCGGTGACGACGTAGGCCGAGATGAGCCCCGGATTCACCTCGATGAGCCCGAACAGGCTCACTTTCAAATGCTCGTGCAGCACCGCGTCGCGCATCACATCCTGAATGGACTCGCTCTCGCCTCCGCCCGGACACAGCAGCGCTCCGACGAACAGCGCCAGCACAATGAGCGCGAACACGAGCAGCTGCCGCGTCCGCTTCTTTTTTTCCACGCTTGCTTTCCCCCTTTTCCCCTGCTGTCCGCGCGCGGCAAATGCGGCGCGGAACCTTTTTTCACAGCTTTCACTTATACCACTTGACCGGTGAGAATGCAAGTCCCGCCGCCAAACGTAAGGCATCTTTTCATTATCTTAACACGTCGCAAAAATGTATGCGGCGGAAGAGGGGATGGAGCATTCCCTCTTCCGCCGTATGTTCTGTCCGTGTCCGGCTTCTCTCTTCATTGCTTCGCTCTTTCCGCCGCGCTACAGCACAAAAATCAGCAGGATCGCCACGATGAGCGCGTAGATGATGACCGTTTCGATGAAGACAAGGCCCATCATCATGGACGTGCGGATGCTGCCCGAGACTTCGGGCTGCTCGGCGATGTCTTCCGCCGCCTTGCCCACGGCGTGCCCCCGGCTCGGGAGCGCTTTGCGCATTATCTTCGTTTCCGGCGGCGGATGTCCTCGCCAAAAAAGAGCAGGAGCTGATATTCCCCCTGTAAGCGCGAGAGCACGGGCGCGCCGTAGCGCCGCCCAAGCTCGTTCGGGCTTAGATTCGTGGAGATGACCGTCTTCTTCCCCGTGATGAGGCGTGTGTTGATGATCTGGTAGATGGCGCTCTGGACGAAGCTCGTCATCAGCTCCGTGCCGAGGTCGTCGAGGATCAAAAGGTCGCAGCTGAGCGCACGGCTCACGGCGCCGTCCGTTTCCTCGTCCGTCTCGCGGCCGAACTTCTGCGCTTCAAAGAGCGAGAAGATGTGCCCCGCCGTGTCGTACACGACGCTGTTGCCGCCCGCACTCACCACGCGCGCGATGGAGGCCGAGAGAAAGGTCTTCCCCAGCCCCGTGCCGCCCGAGAGCAGGAGATTGCCGCTCTTGGGCGAAAACTCGTGCGCGTAGTCCTGGCACACGTCGTACACGCGCTCCATGTTCGCGCGCGGCGACACGCCCAAGTCGCTGTCCGGCACGGGAGAATAGTAGTCGAAGTCAAAGGTCTCAAAGCTCTGCGAGCCAAGATCCAGAAGACCCGAGAGCTCCTTGTTCTGCTCGCGCACATAGTAGGAGCGAAGGCAGGCGCACACCTCACTTCCGAGAAAGCCCGTGTCGCCGCAGCGCGGGCAGGCGGGCTTTTCCTCAAGATAGTCGTCCGGAAGGCCCATCTGCGTGAGCAGCAGGCGCTTTTCCTGCTGCAAGCGGAGGTTTTCCTCCTGCAAGGCGGCGATGGCCGGGCGCGGATCCGCGCCGCGGCGCAGGCCCGAGGCGATGATCTTCGCCATCGTGTGCGACAGCTCGCGGTCAATGTCCGCAATGCGCGGGCACTTGGTATAGACCGTGCGTTCCCGCGCGCGGAAGCTCTCCGCGCGCCGCTGCTTGTCCTCGTCGTAGCGCGCCAGCGCGCGGCGCATCAGTCGGCCGTCGTAAGCCATCGCTCTCCCTCGCTTTCTTTATCCGTTGAGATATTCCTTCATCCAGGCGTTGCCGCCGGATGCTTCCGTCTTTTTCGGTTTTTCCTTTGCGTTCTCGGCGCGCACCTGCTCCGGCGTGTGCAGGCCCTTTTCGTGCCAGCGCTTTAAGATGCCGTTGCAGTATGGCCAGCGGAACTCATGGCAGTGCAGCACCGTGCGGTCGTAGGCCTCGGCCACCGTTTCCGCCGGGAAGCCCATCTCCGCCCACGCGGAGAGATATTTTTCCTCGCTCGGCGCGCTTGCGCGGCCCGCCATCTGCACCGCCGCCATGTACTCGGGGTATTTTGAGCGCATGGTCTGCTCGCGCTTCATGTACTCCCCCGCCTTTTCGATGGAGAAAAGCTCCTTGCGCGCCCAGACAAAGCCCTCTTTTTCGATCTCGCGCATATTGGGGAGCCGCCCCTCGCCGAACTGCTGCGCCTTTTTCGTGATGCAGTAGTTCACCAGCGTGTAGACAACGTCCGCCGGGAGGCCGAGGTTTTCATAGAGGCCCAAAAGCTTTTTGACCGACGGGATGGAGAGCGGCCCGAGCTTGTGCTCCACCTCGCGCAAAAGGCAGGCAAAGCGGCCGTCGCCCTCGAGCTTTCGCATGATGTCCTCGCGCGTGTAGTCGGGCGTTTCCTGCGCCTGCGGCGGCTCGGGCGGGAGGGGCGCGGCCTTCTTCTCCGGCGCGCCGACGAGCTGCATCTCATAGAGCGCCTGCTCCGCCGCGCGCACGCGCGCTTCGTCCCATTTGAGCATCGCGGCGAGCTTTTCCGCCTCCGCCGCGCCGTGCGAATGCAGGATGGCGAGATACAGCAGCGCCGCGTCGCCGTTGCCGCCGCCGATGAGCCGCTTGAGCGTCGCCGCCGAGAGCGTCACGCTCTCTTCCTCTTTCAGATGCAGCACATAGCCTGCCATACGTCCACCCTCCTTTCGCCGCATTTCGATCTTCCTATTCTACATGAAATTTTCCCATTCGTAAACATGAATTTTTTTGCTTCCCCCTTTTCACTTTTTCACTCTCGTGTTATACTATTAGGGACTATATGGGTGGAAATTGCCCTTTTCTGTGCAACAGCGAAAAAGAAAGGAGCACATAATCATGGAAAACCGCATCACCGTCTCTATTTGCGACGAGGAATACACGTTTGTCGCCGAGGAGGCCCCCTCTTATATGCAGAAGGTCGGCTCCTATGTAAACGACAAGATGAGCGAGCTGCTCGACAGCGCGAAGGTCGGCCGCACGGACGCCGCCGTGCTGACCGCCGTGAACATCACCGACGAGCTTTTCAAAGAGCGCGAGGCGGGCGACGCCCTGCGCCGCCAGCTCAAGCAGTATCTCGACGAGGCGAGCCAGGCCAAAAACGAGGTCAGCGAGCTCAAGCGCGAGATCTTCAAGCTCCAACAGCAGAAGAAGTAAGCCTTGACGACCGAGCTGTTGGCGCCTGCCGGCGGGCAGGAGGCGCTCGTCGCCGCCGTGCAGAGCGGCGCGGACGCTGTTTATATGGGCTTTGGCGCGTTCAACGCGCGCAGGAACGCGAGGAATTTTTCTGACGAAGAATTCCGCGCGGCGGTTTCTTATTGCCATTTGCGGGGCGTGAAGGTCTATCTGACGCTCAACACGCTCGTCACCGACCGTGAGCTTCCCGCGCTTGCGGAAGAGGCGCGCACCGCGTCGGATTGCGGCGTGGACGCGATCCTGGTGCAGGACTGGGGCGTTCTCGATACGCTCCGCTCCCTCATCCCCGACGTGCCGCTGCACGCCTCCACGCAGATGAGCCTGCACACGCTCTCGGGCGTTCAGGAATCGGCCCGTCTCGGCATGACGCGCGCGGTGCTCGCGCGCGAGCTTTCCCGAGAAGAAATTGCCGAGATCTGCGAGAAGAGTCCCATCGAGATCGAAACCTTTGTCCACGGCGCGCTGTGCATGTGCTACAGCGGCCAGTGCGAGATGTCCGCCGTCATCGGGCGGCGCAGCGGCAACCGCGGCGCCTGCGCCCAGCCCTGCCGGCTTCCCTACGGCTTTTCCGGCAAGGCGAACGCCCATCCGCTGAGCTTGAAGGACGCGTGCCTTGCGCCCTTCGTGCCCGAAATGCAGGACGCCGGCGTTGCCTGCCTCAAGATCGAGGGTCGCATGAAGCGCCCGGAATATGTCGCCGCCGTGACGGAGATCTACGCGCGCCTTCTGCGCGAGCATCGCACGCCGACGAAGGACGAGCAGAAAAAGCTCGCCCTCGCCTTTTCGCGCGACGGCTTCACCGCAGGGTATTACCACGGCGCGCGCGGACGCGAGATGTTCGGCACGCGGCCGGAAAACGCCAAATGGCCGGAAGACTGGTTTGGGGAGCTGCGCGCCCGCTATGAAAAGGAAGACCAGCGGCTCGTGCCGCTCACTTTCGACTGCATCATCCGCGCGGGAGAGGCGATGCGCCTCCGCGCCGGGGATGCGGACGGCCACACGGCAGACGTCACCGGAAGCGTACCCGAGGCGGCGCGAAACCGCGCGCTCACGGCGGAAGAGGTGGAAGCGCGCCTCAAAAAGACCGGCGGCACGGCCTTTTCGGTCGCGTCCTGCTCTGTTTCGCTGGACGACGGCCTCGCCGTCAGCGCGGGCGCGCTCAACGCGCTGCGCCGCGAGGCGCTCTCGCAGATGGAAACGCTGCGCACCGCCGTGCCCGAGCGCCGCGCGTTCGGCTTTGTCCCGCCAACGACGGTCAAAAACAGCGCGGAGAAGCCGCTGCTGACGGTTTCTCTCCACCGCGCCGCGCAGCTCAGCGAGGCGCTCATTGCCCTCGCCCCCGCGCGCGTCTATCTCCCCGCCGAGCTGCTGCCCCAGCTTGACCTTGCGCCCTATCGCGGCAGAACGGAGTTCTTCGCGCTCTTGCCGCGCATCTACCGCACGCAGGATGAGCCGATCTTGCGCGCCCTGCTCGAAGACGGCATCAAAAAGGGCGTCACGGGCGTGTCGATCGCCAACCTCGGCCACCTCTTGCTCGTGCGCGGCCTTCCCGTGGCGCTGCACGGCGACTGGGCGCTGAATCTCTATAACTCCGCCGCGCTTTCTTTCTGGAAGAAGGAAGGGCTTGCGAGCGCCTGCGTCTCCTTCGAGCTGCGCGACGCACAGCTGCGCGACCTCAGTAAGTGCCTCCCCTGCGAGGCCATCGTCTACGGCAGGCTCCCGCTCATGATCACGGAAAACTGCCTGAACGCAAACGAGTCCGGCTGCCGGTATTTCAAGGAGCGGCCCGTGTCCGTCCCGGCGGACGGCGCGTGCGCAAGCGCCCCGGAACTCACAGACCGGCGCGGCGAGCACTTCCCCGTGCTGCGCGCGTGGGGCTGCCGCAGCGAGATCGAGAACGGAAAAATTCTCTACCTCGCGGACAAAGCGCGCGACTGGCAGAGCCTTGGCCTGCGCTATGCCTGCCTGCGCTTCACGACCGAATCGCCCGAGGACTGCGTGCAGATGCTGCGCGCCTATCAGGGCGAGGCCGTCGTCGCGCCGGAGAATATCACGCGCGGTCTCTTCTACCGCGGCGCGGAATGAATCCCATCCGTAATTTTTCGCTAGAATTATACTTTTTATTATCATAAGTGAGGCAATATCATGGCAATCGTTTTGGCATCCCAGTCCCCGCGCCGTCAGGAGCTGCTCGCCCGCATCGGCGTGGAGGACTTCAA
>URCK01000085.1 GCA_900546295.1 uncultured Eubacteriales bacterium
AAGCAGAGTGTCCATTACAGGATACTCAGATCCTATAAGGACACTCTGCATGGTCCGAGTGGCGAGACTTGAACTCACGGCCTCTTGACCCCCAGTCAAGCGCGCTACCAACTGCGCCACACCCGGATGATGTGTATCTCTCGTGTCGACTTTGATAGAATAGCACATCTTACCGGAAATTGCAAGCCCTAATTTTGATTTTTTGAAAAAATTGTCGCCGTTCACCAAGAGACCTCCTCGCCGGGACGAAGGTAAAAATGCCCTGCCTCCGGCGTGACGCCAAAGCAGGAAAAAAGCTCCTCGAGCGTGACAAATTCATAGCCCTGCGCGCCGAGCACGTCGATGGCTTGGAGCGCTGCGTCCACGCTGGATTCATACGGATCATGCAGCAGGATGATGTCGCCCGGCTGCGCTTCGCTTGTGATCGCGTAGGACACGAGGTCGCGGTTTCGCACGCTCCAATCCATCGTATCCATGGACCAGAAGATCATGGGTACGCTGACAGCGGCTTTGAGTGCGTCGCTCGAAAAGCCCCAGGGCGGGCGCAGCCAGTAATCGCCTTCGCCGAGAATGGCGCGCAGCGCCTCGTCCGTTTTTCGAATCTCGCCAAGAGCGGTCTCGTCGGCGGCGTCGAGGCGCGCGTGGGTGAAGCTGTGGTTGCCGACCTGATGGCCCTCGTCCTTCATGCGGCGCACAAGGTCTTCGCTGTCGGCGATCTGCTCGCCGATGAGAAAAAACGTTGCGTGCGCGCCGCGCTCTCTGAGCCCGTCCAAAAGCCTTGCGGTCGTCTGCGGCGAAGGGCCGTCGTCAAAGGTCAGGGCGATGCAGCGGCGGGGAAAGGTATTGGCGGCCTCGACGGCACGTCCCCCTGCGGCGTGAGCGGCAAAGAGGGAACAGGCTGTGAGCAAAAGCAGCAGGAGCAGAGCGGAGCGGCGCTTCATGATCATCACCTCGAAGGCTATTTTACGCAGAAGGCAGGCAAAAAAGACCCGGCGTGGATACTAAACCTGCAAAAAGCGCAAAGAAAGCGCCCTGCTGCGGCGAATTGGCCTTGCATCCGGCGGGGAGATAGATTATAATGTCGGCATGAAAAATACTAATGGGAAAGGAATGCTCTGTGGAAAGTAAAAAGTTAGAAGCGCTGCTGATGGCGGTCGACCTCGGCAGCTTTACCAAAGCGGCGGAGGTCATGGGCTACACACAGTCCGGACTGACGCACATGATGAATTCGCTCGAGCGTGAGGTCGGCTTCACGCTGCTTGAGCGCGGGCGCGGCGGCGTGCGGCTGACGGCGGAGGGAGAGCGCGTGGCGCCCGCCATTCGCGACTTTTTGCAGGCCAACGCGCGGCTCGACAGCACCATTGCGCAGGTCGCGGCCTCGCGCAGCGAGGTGATCCGCGTCAGCGCCTTTGCGAGCATGGCCATGCACTGGCTGCCGAGCATTATCCGCCGCTTCCGCGAGGAGCGGCCCGACGTGGATGTGGATATCCGCATGGCGGATCATATCCGCAGCCCCTATGAGCTTTTGGCGCAGGGAAAGATGGACGTCATCTTTGTCAGCCATCAGGAAGAGGAGAGTGGCTACGAGTGGATCCATCTGCGAGACGACACGATGTATGCCGTGCTGCCCAAGGACTACCCCATCGAGGGGCGCACGGGCTATCCGCTGAGCGAGTTCGACGGGCGCGACTTCATTATGCCTGCGCAGGGCTTTGACAAGGACATCATGCGCATCTTCAACCGCGTGGGCGTCAAGCCGCACATCCTGCCGACGGCGGTGGACGATCCCACGGTCATCAGCATGGTCGAGCACGGCCTCGGCGTGAGCATGATGACGGAGCTGACGCTGCGCGGCCGCGGCGACGGCGTGCTGCTTGTACCGGTAGAGCCGAGATCGGCGCGCGAGCTTGGCATGGCCGTGCGCACGGGCGAGGGACGTCAGGCGTCCCTGCAGCAGTTTATCGCGTGCGCGCAGAGCGTGCTCGCAGAGCTGGAGCCGAACTGAAAAAGACTTGTCACGCGGCGGCAAAGCGGGATAATACCCGGTATGATACCAAAGGAGAAATTACGTTCCATGCTGACATTCAAACCGGTTGCGCAGCGCGATCTGCCGCGCCTGCGCCGCTATTATAAGGATTGCAACTATCAATTGTGCGAATATTCCGCGCTCGTCAAGCTCATGTGGCGCGGGCATCTGCATCCGCAGTACGCCGAGGCGGGCGGCTGCCTGATCGTAAAGAACTGCATCGACGGGAAGCCCTGCTTCGACTATCCCGTGCCCGGAGCCGAGGGGGACGAGGACGCGGCGCTCAGCGCCATCGAGGCCTACTGCATGGAGCAGGGGATCGCGCTGGAGCTTTCCGTTGTGCCGCGCGAAAAGGCGGGGAAGCTCCTTGAGCGCTACCCGCACTTCCACCTCGACAATCCGCGCTCCTGGCGCGACTATCTCTATGAAGCAAACGACCTGCGCGAGTTTCCCGGTCGCCACTACAGCGGCCAGCGCAACCACGTCAACAAGTTCCGAAAGCTCTATCCCGAGGCGCGCTTCCGCGCGCTGGGGAAGGAAGATCTGCCGCTCATCGAGCGCTTCTGGCAGGATTATACCGAGGTATTCGAAAAGACATCGAAATCTGCAAGGAACGAACTGGCGCTCGCCAAAACGATGCTGCGTCTGACGGGGGCTTCTTGGCTCTATGTCGGCGGCATGGAGTATGAGGGGCGGCTCATCTCCCTTGCCATGGCCGAGCGCTGCGGCGAAACGCTGCACGTCCACATCGAAAAGGCACTCTACGGCTACGAGGGAGTTTATCCCGCGACGGTGCAGGAATTTGCCCGCTGCTTTGCTGTCGACGGTATCAGATATTTGAACCGCGAGGACGATGCGGGCGACCGCGGCCTTCGCACCTCAAAGCTCCAGTACCTTCCCTGTATGCTTGCCGAGAAGTTCTGCTTCGATGTGAAAAACGAGCTGGAGGGCTTAGGCGCGATCCCGACGCTCAAGACCGAGCGGCTGACGATCTCCGCCTTTACGGACGAAGACCGCGCGGCGTACAACGCGCTCTGCCTCGACGATGAGCGCAACAAGTGGTGGGGATACGACTATCGCTCGGACTGGAAGGGCGAGGATCTGGAAACCTACTTCCTGAACGTCGTGCGCGAGGACTTTGCCCAAAAGCGCGCCGTCAACTTTGCTATCCGCCTGGACGGCAAGTGCATCGGCGAGGTGCTGCTCTATCATTTCGACGGCAAGGGCGGCGCGGAGGAGGGCTGCCGCATCGCGCCGGAATACGGCGGACAGGGTTACGGCGCTGAGGCTTTCCGCGCGGTCGCCGAGTGGGGGCTTTACGACCGCCATCTGGGCCATGTTGTGGCAAAATGCTTCAAGGAGAACACGGCGTCCTACAAGATGCTCTCGTCCTGTATGCGGAAAAACGGCGAGGATGAGAAGTTCTTCTACTTTAATAAAGAGGTCTGATGCTTCATCTGCAAAAACGATCAAAAGGGACGCGCTCTTGAGAAAGAGCGCGTCCCTTTTGCGAAAACCGTCCTCTGCGGGGCATATTGTTCCGCTCTCCGGCGCATCCTACGGAGAGAAACGGAGCGGAGGATTGCTATGGATCGTTTGTCGCAACACTTTGAGGAAAATGTGCGCGCGCTGGACGCCCTGCTTGGCGTGGGGCGCTGCTTTGACATGGTCTCGCGCGATCTGTGCGTCGGCGGAAAAAGCGCGCGGCTGTGGGTCGTGGACGGCTACGGCGACGATGCGGTCATCGAGCGGATGCTGAGCTTCTGGCTGGCACTCGAAACGGTGGACGATGCGCCCACGATGCAGGCGTTCATCGAGCGCTATGTGACCTTTGGTGAGGTGAATGCGGAGAGCGATCTCAAAACCGCCGTAACGAACGTTTTCCTCGGAAAAACGCTGCTGCTCATCGAGGGCTACGACGCCTGCGCGCTCATCGACGCAAAACAGTTTCCCGCGCGCGGCGTGGAGGAGCCGTCGGCGGGGAAGGTGCTGCGCGGCGCGCACGACGGTTTCATCGAAACGCTCGTCGCCAACGCGGCACTGCTGCGCCGCCGCATCCGCGACCCGCAGCTCACGCTCGAGGGACACAAGGTATCCGACCGCTCGCGTGCCGACGTCGTGCTCTGCTACCTTGAAAATAAGGTCGACCGCAGGCTACTCGACGAGGTGCGGCAAAAGCTTGGCCAAATCGATGTGCGCTCCGTCTCCATGAGTCAGGAGAGCATCGCCGAGGCGATGATGGGGAAGGGGCAGTGGTGGAACCCCTTCCCAAAGGTGCGCTACACCGAGCGCCCCGACGCCGCGACCGCCTGCGTGATGGAGGGGAACATCCTTGTGCTCGTGGACAACTCGCCCGCAGCGATGATCCTGCCGACGCACTTTTTTGATTTTGTGCAGGAGGCGAACGACTTCTACTTTCCACCGCTCGTGGGGACTTATCTCCGCGTGCTGCGCGTGGTGGTGTTCCTGCTCACGATGTTTATCACGCCCGTTTGGTATCTTCTCGTCAAGGACCCCTCGCGCACGCAGGCGGGACTTCAATTTCTGGCGATCGATAGCGACTATTCCGTGCCGATCCTCGCCCAGCTGTTGCTGGCGGAATTCATCGTGGATCTTCTGAAGCTCGCCTCGCTCAATACGCCCGATGTCTTTTCCAATTCCTTCAGTATGCTTGGTGCGCTTGTGCTCGGCGATTTTGCCGTGCAGGCGCACTGGCTCGTGCCGGAGGTGCTGGCGTATATGGCCTTTGTCGCCATCTCAAACTTTGCCCAGCCGAGCTACGAGCTGGGCTACGCCTTCAAGCTGCTGCGGCTGATGCTGCTGCTCTTCGTCGGCGCGCTGGACTGGGTCGGCCTGGCGCTCGGCTGCATCGTGATCGCAGTAATCCTCGCTTCAACAAAGCCGATCGTGGGAAAAGGCTACCTCTACCCGCTCTGTCCCTTCGACAAAAAGGCCCTGCGCGCGCTGATCATCCGAAAGCCCATCAGCCGGGAGAATACATGAGGGCGCAAAAAAGGCATCCTGCTTTCGCAGGATGCCTTTTTCTTGTTGTTTCATGCGCACAAACGTGCGGCACGAGAAAGTCGTAAGGTGTTTTCGATTAGAAAATACCCTGAGCCATCATGGCGTCAGCGACCTTCTGGAAGCCAGCGATGTTGGCACCGGCGACCAGGTTGTAGCCCAGGCCGTAGCGAGCAGCAGCCTCGACGGAAGCATCATAGATGTTCTTCATGATGGACTCCATCTTGGCGTCGACTTCCTCAGCGCTCCAGTAGATGCGCTGAGCGTTCTGAGCCATTTCGAGCTCGGAGACGGAAACGCCGCAGGCGTTAACAGCCTTGGAAGGAGCGACGGTGAGGTGCTTCTGCTCCATCAGGAAAGCGAGAGCATCGTTGGTGGTGGGCATGTTGCCGACCTCGATGTAGTAGGGAACACCGGACTCGGCGATCTTCTTGGCCCACTCCATGTTGACATCGTTCTGGGTAGCGGCGGGCATGTAAACGTCAACGTCCTTGACGCCCCAGCACTTCTGACCCTCAACGAACTCAACGCCGAACTTGTCAGCGTAGGGCTTGCAGTGCATCGGATCCTTGGCGCGCATCTCGAGGATGAAGTTGAGCTTCTCTTCGCCGCAGACGCCATCGGGAT
>URCK01000086.1 GCA_900546295.1 uncultured Eubacteriales bacterium
TGCCGCCGCCGCCCTTCTTGCCGTTGAGCGTGAGATTGCCGAAAACCTTGTTCCAGCCCTCCTTGAAGCAGCGGATCTGGACGAAGCGGGTCTTCGCGGTGTACCAGATGCCGACGCCGAGCAGCAGGAAGACCAGCACATAGTTGCTCAGGTATTCGTTGACGGTCTGGACGGCGGATAGGATCAAATCTTCCCGAATTGTCATCATCATGTTCCCCTCAATATAAAAAAGAATGGCGAAAAAGAAAGCTGCCGATCAAAACAGAAGATCGACAGCTTAAAAAACAAAAGAGAAACAGAGGGGCGGAAGAATCGTCGCTGCGCCGGCAATGTCTCCGTCCCTTTGCCTGAGAGATTCGGCCTTAACATTTTTCGGTCAAGGCGTTGCCCCTTCGGCACCCAACTGAATGAGTTCTCCAGAGTTTTCAATGGCGTTCAGTTTCAAAAAGATCCTGAAAACCGTGTATCTTCGCTTGTTTCGCCCGAACAGGATACCATGGCGGCGAAGAGAAATCAATGGAAGTATTTGGGAAGAAAATGAATCGCATGATGCAGAATATCGTACATAATGACGGAGAAACTGCGAAAAGTTAGTCAGAAAGTGGGGCGGCCTGCATTTTTTTAAGCAGGTTCTGCGCGAAACGCTGCGTGGCGGCGCTGGGCGGCACGCTGCGCAGCATACAGAGGTCCACGCTGCGCGGCGGGATGGAAAACGAGGTCGAAAGCTCGCGGATCTCGCCGCGGTCCAGCTCGCTCTGCACGAACTCGCGCGTGACGCCTGCAACGCCGAATCCGATCTTGGCAAGGTCGACAAGCAGACTGCGTGCGCCAAGCTCGATCTCAGGCGTGAGCTTGATGCCGCGCTGGAGAAAATACTTTTCAATATAGGTGCGCGAGGAGGCCTTCTTCTCGAGCAGGATGAGCGGGAAGGCGGCGATCTCCTCGGGCGTGTAGGATCGGGAGAAGTCGCAGGGATAGTCCGGCGCGGCGACAAAGCAGGTGTGCGTTTGCAGGCAGGGGACGTGCTCGAGATCGTCCGCGTCGCCGGGGGCGCTCGCGAAGGCGATGTCGACCCGCCCGGCGCGCAGAAGGCCCAGCACCTTGTAGCTGCGGCCGCTGATGATGCGGATGTGGATGTTGGGGTAGCAGCGGTGGAAGCCGTCGAGGTAGGGCAGGAGGAACTGGCTCGTCACCGTGTCGCTCGCGCCGATCACGAGCGTGCCGGCCTGGAGCGTGCGCGTCTGCTGGAGCTTATCCTCGCCCGTTTCGAGAAGGCCGATGGCGCTGCGCACATATTCAAATAGAAGGCGGCCGTCCTCGGTGAGTGTGACGCCGCGCGGCGAGCGCAGGAAAAGGCGTGTGCCGAGCTGCTGCTCGAGCTGCTTGACGCTCTGGCTGACGGCGGACTGAGAGAGATAGAGGTTTTCGGCGGCAAGGGAGATGTTGCCGGCTTCGGCAACCTCGCGGAAAACGCGGTAGAGTTCCAGCTTGACCATCGGCGGCTGCTCCTAACATAAGAATTTGTAATAGCTACTATTGGAAAACGATACTTTACTTATCACTCTGGGGTGATTATAATACAAGGCTGTGTGATTTTCAAGAGTGGGAAATTTCGCTCATAGATCAAGGATAAAAACCGCTACAGGACAAGATATTCATATTAAAGGAGAATGCTATGAGAACGATCGGAACCGTTGCGCGCGGCGTGCGCGCGCCCATCATCCGCAAAGGGGATAACATTGCTGAGGTCGCCGCTGCTTCCGTGGTGGAAGCGTGGAAGGAAGCCGGCATCGAGCCGCGCGACCGCGACGTTGTGGCGATCACGGAGTCCGTGGTGGCGCGTGCGCAGGGCAACTACGCAACGCTTGAACAGATCGCCAAGGATGTGCGCGAGAAGACCGGCGGCGGCACCGTGGGCGTGGCGTTCCCCATCATGAGCCGCAACCGCTTCTCCCTGCTGCTGCGCGGCATGGCCATGGGCTGCAAGAAGATCGTGCTGCTGCTCTCCTACCCCTCCGACGAGGTGGGCAACGGCCTTGTCGACTGGGACAAGCTCGATGCGGCGGGCGTCGATCCCTACCGCGACGTGCTGACGCTTGCGCAGTTCCGCGAGAAGTTCGGCGCGGCGGTGCACCCCTTTACGGGTGTTGACTACATCGACTTCTATTCCGGCATCATCACCGACGCCGGCGCCGAGGTCGAGGTTCTCTTCGGCAACCGCGTGCAGACGCTGCTCGACTACACCGACACCGTCATCACCTGCGACATCCACACCCGCGCGCGCAGCAAGCGCCTGCTGAAGGCGGGCGGCGCGAAGACCGTGCTGGGCCTTGACGACCTGCTCACCAAGAGCGTGGACGGCAGCGGCTATAACGAGGAATACGGTCTGCTCGGCTCCAACAAGGCGACCGAGGAGACGATCAAGCTCTTCCCGCGCGACTGCATGGTGGTCGCCGAGGAGATCAGCGCACTGCTGAGCAGAGCCAGCGGCAAGCACATCGAGGCCATGGTCTACGGCGACGGCGCGTTCAAGGATCCCGTCGGCAAGATCTGGGAGCTGGCTGACCCCGTCGTTTCCCCGGGCTACACCAAGGGCCTTGTCGGCACGCCCAACGAGCTCAAGCTCAAGTACCTCGCCGACAATGACTTCGGCGATCTCAAGGGCGAGGCGCTCAAGGCGGCCATCGAGGAGCGCATCCGCGAGAAGACGGACGAGAGCCTGGTTGGCAACATGGTGTCTGAGGGCACGACCCCCCGCCGCCTGACCGACCTCATCGGTTCTCTCTGCGACCTCACGA
The DNA here is from genome assembly GCA_900546295.1 of uncultured Eubacteriales bacterium. Classification (GTDB taxonomy): domain Bacteria; phylum Bacillota; class Clostridia; order Oscillospirales; family Oscillospiraceae; genus Hominicoprocola. Next base: position 2,799 of record URCK01000086.1, read on the forward strand.
GCGGCAGTGGCGACAAGGGCACGCCCATCGTCTACATTCAGGGCTACTTCGACAATTACTCCAACGACTGAGAAAGATAAAAATGAAAAAGCATCGCATCTCATTTGAGATGCGATGCTTTTTTGCGCTTTGCGGTCAGTCGGCGCGCTTTTCGGTTTTCTCGAGCGCATCGGCCACGGGAGAGAGCCAAACGCCCTCAAAATCCTCGATGCGGCCCTCGTCCGCGAGAGACGCGAGCGCGGGGTCGATGGGCATCTGCGCGAGAAGGGGCAGGGAGTGGCGCAGGGCGGCCTGCTCGCTCTTGCCTTCGCCGAAGAGGTAGATCTTCCTGCCGCAGTCGGGGCAGGTGACATAGCTCATGTTCTCCACAAGGCCGACGATGGGGATATCCATCTTCTCGGCCATCTTCACGGCCTTTTCGACGACCATGGAGACAAGATCCTGCGGGGAGGTGACGATGACGATGCCGTCGAGCGGGATGGACTGGAACACGCTCAGCGGCACGTCGCCCGTGCCGGGGGGCATATCGACGAAGAGATAGTCGACATCCCAGACAACATCCGTCCAGAACTGCTGGACAACGCCGCCGATGACGGGGCCGCGCCAGATGACGGGGTCGGTCTCATCCTCGAGCAGCAGGTTGATGGACATCAGCTCGACGCCCGTGCGGCTTGCGCAGGGATAGAGCCCCGTCTGCGTGCCGACGGCCTTGTCGTGCACGCCGAAGGCCTTGGGGATGGAAGGGCCGGTGATGTCGGCATCCATCACGCCGACCTTGAAGCCGCGGCGCTGCATGGTGACGGCAAGCTGGCTTGTGACCATGGACTTGCCGACGCCGCCCTTGCCGGACACAACGCCGAACACCTTTCCGATGCGGCTTTCCGGGTGCGGGGCCTTGCGCAGCGACTGCGGCGTAGTGCGCTCCGAGCAGCTCTCGCCGCAGGTGGAGCAATTATGCGTACATTCGCTCATAGTTTTTATGATCTCCTTTGAAGGATGGATTCTGCATCAGTGTATACCAGTCGGGACGCGAAGTCAACAGGGGGGCGGCTCAGTCCTTGCGCTCGTCCGTCGTCTGATCGTCGCTGCCGCGCCTCACTTCGGCCTCGCCCTCGTTCAGGCGGGCGCGGATGGCGGCAAGCAGATCCTCGCGCGACTTGCGGATCTCGGGGTGGGAGTGGAGCAGGCGGCGCTCGAAGATATCGGCGCTGTCGCGCAGGGCGCGGGCGCGCTCGCGCACCTCGGCGCGGTGTTCTGCCTTGCGTTCCTGATTCTCCTCGCGCTTTTCAGCAACGTAGTCCTTGAGCTCGGTCTGCAGCTCGCGCAGCTTGCCCATCTGAGAGCTGAGCTGGAAGGCGCTGCGGATGGAGAGGATCGTGTCCATGAGGTAAATGCCGAAGATGAACGAGGCGAGCGGCACGGTGATGGCCGCGCCGAGACCTGTGATGTGCGCCCAGAGCCACGGCTGCACAACATGGCACAAAAGAACGCTCGCAAGGCCGAAGCACGCGGAGTTCAAAAGGCAGACGCGGCCGTTGATCTGGAACTTATAGTGGGAGTAGTCCCACCAGCGCATATGGAAGAGCTTTTCCATGATCCAGCTTGTGAAGTATTCAAGAATCGACGTGACGATGGCGCCGAAGATGAACGTCAGCACCGGGTTACGGAAGCCGCCGTGCAGACAGTAGAGCACGAGCAGCGCGCCATGGCCGTAAATGGGGCAGAGGAAGCCGTTGAGAAAGCCTCTCTTTTCGCAGATGTGACCCTTGGGGATGGAGCAGTA
>URCK01000087.1 GCA_900546295.1 uncultured Eubacteriales bacterium
GACGGCGGCGTTGCCTGCGGCCTTCCGCGCGCGGACGTCGTCCGCTACGCTGCGCAGATGATGCTCGGCACGGCGAAGATGGTGCTCGACACGGGCGAGCACCCCGGCGCGCTCAAGGATCGCGTCTGCTCGCCGGGCGGCTCGACCATTCAGGGCGTGCGCGCGCTCGAAACGGCGGGCATGCGCGGCGCGGTCTTCAACGCCGTCATCGCCGCCTACGAGAAAAACCGCGACCTCAAGAACGCCTGAGCGGACACTTTCCCCTGCAAAGAAGGAACACAGCATGAAATACGTCAAACAATTCGCGATCATCCTGCTTGTCTCGCTCGCGGGCGAGCTGATGAGCTTTCTTCTGCCCCTGCCCGTGCCGGCGAGCATCTACGGCCTTGTGCTGATGCTTTTCTCCCTGCTCACGGGCCTTATCAAGCTTGACGCCGTGCACGACACGGCCTGCTTTCTCATCGAGATCATGCCCCTCATGTTCATCCCCGCTGCCGTGGGGCTCATGGCCTCGTGGAGCGTCATCCGGGCAAATCTCCTTGCTTACCTCGTCATCGCGGCGGTGACGACGCTTGCCGTCATGGCGGTCTCCGGCCTTGTGACGCAGAGCGTGCTGAGAAGAAACGGGAAGGGGGAGGACAGGAAATGACCTTTTTTGAAGAGTCCGTCTTCTTCGGCGTTTCGGTGAGCCTTGTTTCCTACGGGCTCGGCGCTGCGCTCCAGAAAAAGAGCAAAAGCGCGCTCTGCAATCCGCTTCTCATCTCCGTCGCCGTGACCATTGCGGTGCTCGTGACCGCGCGCATCGATTACGAGGTGTATTACGAGGGGGCAAAGTACCTCAGCTATCTTTTAACGCCCGCGACCGTCTGCCTTGCCGTGCCGCTCTATGAAAAGCTCGCGCTGCTCAAGGAAAACTGGAAGGCGGTCTTCGCCGGGATCTTCTCCGGTGTTCTCACCACGCTTTGCAGCGTGCTCGTGATGAGCAGGCTCTTTCACCTTTCGCACGAGGAATATGTGACGCTGCTCCCCAAGTCCATCACCACGGCCATCGGCATGGGCGTTTCGGAGGAGCTTGGCGGCTATGTGACCTTGACGGTCGCCATGATCATCATCACGGGCATCTTCGGCAACGTGACCGCCGTGGCGGTGTGCAGGCTCTTTCGCATCACCGACCCCATCGCGAAGGGCGTGGGCATCGGCTCGGCCGCGCACGCGCTGGGCACGGCCAAGGCCATCGAGCTTGGCGAGGTCGAGGGCGCGATGAGCAGCCTGTCGATCGTCGTGGCAGGCCTTCTCACGGTCGTCGGCGCGTCGGTCTTCGCAAACTTTATGTGAGCATGAACAGAGGAAGTCTTTTTCCAAAAAGACTTCCTTTTTTCTGTCTTGGAGGGGTAGACATAGGGGCAATTTTCTGATAAAATAATTCATTAACAAGATAGAATATAGGATCGCCTTTGAAGAGGGTGATCGCACACAGGAATGATCTGCGTAAGTGGGTCCTTTTTTTGCGTCTATGCGCAATTTGCGCGTGGGGAATAGACGTGTGAATAGGAAAAGCAACTTTTCAATTTTAAAAGGAGGAAAAAGATGAAAAAACGTGTATTCAGTGCTCTGCTCTGTTTGGTAATGGTCATCGGCTTGCTCCCCGGCATAGCCCTTGCTGACCAGAAAGCTGCGCCCGAGGCTCCCGCCGCGACCCAGATCCCGATGACGTACACGGTCTACTGCAAAGACCATGGTACCGAGTCGGTGAACCTGATTTGGGACACCTTCGAGATCGGCGATGTGGCCGAGAAAGACGGCCAGTATATCTGCCCCATCACCATTGAAACTGCTGAGTATGCCAAGGCTTACTCCACCGAGCACGGCGAACATGCTGCCCTTGCGGAGAAGGTTACCTTCAACATGAAATGGGACGGCTTGAAGTGGCGTGACCCCGCGATGACCGATCTGCCCGTGATCGAGCTCGCTTGCGCCCCCGAGGCTCCCAGTGAGGACCTGATCCCGCTGGAGTACTTCGTTGGCTGCGCCTGCTACGTTTACGATCATGATGGCATCTGGGTGGACCTGATTGATGACACCGCTAAGATGGGCGAGGTGGCCATGGTGGACGGCAAGTTCGTCTGCCCCTTCACCATCGAAACTGCTCCCTATGTTGAGGAATACTCCAAGAAGTTCGGCAAGCACGTTGCCGAGTTCGAGTCCGTCACCTTCAACATGACCTGGAACGGTTTGAAGTGGGTCGTTCCCGAAGAAAATGAGCTTTTCATTGCTGCGTTTTGCGCTCCCACGATGACCGCCATCCCCACACAGTACATCGTCTCCTGCGGCAAGCACGGCGGTGAGCCGATGAACCTGATTGGGGACACCTTCACGATCGGCGAGGTGGCCAAGGAAGGCGACAAGTTCGTCTGCCCCGTCACCATCAAAACTGCTCCCTATGCTGAGGCTTACTCCGCCAAGTACGGCAAGCACGCTGCCGTTGAGGAGACCATCAGCTTCAACATGACCTGGAACTACCAGGAAGAGAAGTGGGAAGCTCCCGCGATGACCCAGCTGCCCGCGATTAATGTCGAGTGCGTTGTCCCCGATGCTCCTGCTGCGAACAAGCTGCCCGCGCGCTATTTCGTCTCCTGCGAGAAGCACGGAAGCGAGTGGGTGCCCGAGATCCCCGGCACCGTTAAGATCGGTGAAGTGACGCAGCAGCCCAGCGGCGACTATGTCTGCACCATCACCGTTTCCACCGCGGATTATGCGGAGGAATACTCCAAGGCGCGCGAAGAGCACAAGGCTGTTGAGGATAGCGTCAGCTACACCATGGCTTGGAACGGCCGCAAGTGGGTCGCTCCCGCGATGACCGAGCTGCCCGTGATCGCGCTCGAGTGCCTTGTCACCGAGCCCGAGGCTCCTGTTGCCCCCACGGCTCCCGCTGCGACCGAGCTGCCCATGGGTTACATGGTCAAGTGCAATCAGGGCAGAATCTTCCACGGCGCCAGATTCATCTACCAGCAGCCTGAGGGCTTTACCATCGGCGAGGTTGAGAAGGTCGGCGATACCTATGTCTGCACCGTCACTGTGGGCACCGAGCAGTACGCCAAGGCTTACTCCAACTGCTGGGGTATCCACAAGACGCACACCGCCGTTGATAAGACCATCAGCTTCCAGATGACCTGGAACGGCGAGAAGTGGGTCGCTCCCGCTTACACGGAGCTGCCCGTTATCTACGTTGCCTGCGCGAGAACCAACAGCTGGTTCCCGGTGAATTTCCCCTGGCTGAAGTGGTAAAAGCGCTTCCATCCTAAGCAAAAAAGACAGCGGCTCTGCCGCTGTCTTTTTCTCTTTTTTGTGCGCGCGAGCGGCGCGGGAATAAAAAAACCACCGCGATTCGACAGAATCACGATGGTTTTTGGTGGACCTGAAGGGATTCGAACCCACGACCTTACGGATGCGAACCGTACGCTCTCCCAACTGAGCTACAGGCCCAAATGACGCGCCGGAACTCCCAGCGCGGATTATCATAACACACTTTTTTCGATTTGTGAACCCCCTTTTTCATTTTTCTGTTGATATTTTTTGAAAAGTATAGTAGAATATCATCTGTTCAATCACTCCTCCGCGTACAGCTGCGGAACCGGTCTTGCGCAATGGGTACCTGCGAACCATGTCAGGCGGGGAACCGAGCAGCATTAAGCGGGACCATCCATGTGCCGCAAGGGCGCCGGTCCCGCAGCTGTATACGGAGGAGTATTTTTATCGAAAAGGGAGGGGGCTGCGGATGTATCAGGCGCTTTATCGCAAGTGGCGTCCCAAGACCTTTGCCGACGTGGTCGGCCAGGAGCACATCACCGAGACCTTGCAGCGTCAGGTGGCCGAGGGGCGGCTGTCGCACGCCTACCTCTTCACCGGCACGCGCGGCACGGGCAAGACGACCTGCGCAAAGATCCTCGCGCGCGCGGTCAACTGCGAGCAGCCGGAAAACGGCAATCCCTGCAACCGCTGCCCGAGCTGCCTCGGCATCGAGAGCGGCAGGTTTTTGGACGTGGTGGAGCTGGACGCGGCGTCGAACAACGGCGTGGACAGCGTGCGCGCGCTGCGCGACGAGGCGATCTATTCCCCCGCGCAGGTGAAAAAGCGCGTGTACATCGTCGACGAGGTGCATATGCTCTCGACGCCCGCGTTCAACGCGCTGCTCAAGATCTTGGAAGAGCCGCCCGCGCATCTGATGTTCATTCTCGCGACGACGGAGCTGCACAAGGTCCCCGCGACCATCCTCTCGCGCTGCCAGCGCTTCTCCTTCCGCCGCATCCGGCCGCAGGATATTGTAGGACGGCTCAACTATATCGCCGGGCAGGAGCATATCGACCTCAAAGAGGACGGCGCGGCGCTGCTCGCCCGCCTTTCCGACGGGGCGCTGCGCGACGCGCTGTCGCTTC
>URCK01000088.1 GCA_900546295.1 uncultured Eubacteriales bacterium
TCAAGGGCAACGGCATCAAGCTGACCGCCTGCAACGCCGCCTACTGGCGCGGCGACTCGAACCGCGAGGTGCTCCAGCGCATCTACGGCGTCGCTTTCCCGAAGAAGGAAGAGCTGGACGCCTACCTCAAAGAGCGCGAGGAGGCCGTCAAGCGCGACCACAACAAGCTCGGCCGCGAGCTTGAATATTTCACCACTGTCGACTGCATCGGTCAGGGCCTGCCCATTCTGCTGCCTAAGGGCGCGCGCGTCGTGCAGGTCCTCCAGCGCTGGGTCGAGGACACCGAGCAGAAGCGCGGCTATCTCCTCACCAAGACCCCGCTCATGGCCAAGCGCGACCTTTACAAGATCTCCGGCCACTGGGATCACTACCTCGACGGTATGTTCATCCTCGGCGACCCGTATGACGAGACGAAGGAGTGCTTCGCCCTGCGCCCGATGACCTGCCCGTTCCAGTATCAGGTCTTCCTCAACCGCGGCCGCAGCTACCGCGACCTCCCCATGCGCCTCGGCGAAACCTCTACTCTCTTCCGCAACGAGGATTCCGGCGAGATGCACGGCCTCATCCGTGTGCGCCAGTTCACCATTTCCGAAGGCCACCTTGTCCTGCGTCCTGACCAGCTCGAAGAGGAGTTCAAGGGCTGCCTCGACCTTGCCAAGTACTGCCTCGGCACCGTCGGCCTTCTTGACAAGTGCACGTTCCGCTTCTCCCAGTGGGATCCCGCGAACCCGAACAACAAGTACGAGGGCACGAAGGAGCAGTGGGATCACGCCCAGAGCGTGATGGAGCGCATCCTCAAGGATCTCGACGTGGATTACACCGTCGGCATCGACGAGGCCGCCTTCTACGGTCCCAAGCTCGACATCCAGTATAAGAACGTCTACGGCAAGGAAGACACCCTCGTCACCATCCAGATCGACATGTTGCTCGCCGAGCGCTTCGGCATGTACTACATCGACGAAAACGGCGAGAAGAAGCTGCCGTACATCATCCACCGCACTTCTCTCGGCTGCTACGAGCGCACGCTCGCTTACCTCATCGAGGAGTATGCCGGCGCGCTGCCGACGTGGATGGCGCCCGAGCAGGTACGTTTCCTGCCCGTCACCGACCGTGCTGCCGACTACTGCGCCGAGCAGGCGAGAAAGCTCGAGGACATGGGCTTCCGCGTCAGCGTGGACTACCGCAACGAGAAGATCGGCCGCAAGATCCGCGATGCGCAGATGGAGAAGGTCCCCTACATGCTCGTCGTCGGCGACCGCGACATGGAGAATGGCACCGTCTCCCCGCGCCACCGCGCGGACGGCGACCTCGGCGCGATGAGCATGGACGAGTTTTCCGCCCTGCTCCGTCAGGTCGTGGACAACAAGGAAAAGAAATAATAGCATAATTAGCAAATTTAAAAATGAATATGCAGCGTTTTTGACTTTCAGAAAAACAGGGCGGCGGGAGCCGCCCTGTTTTTCCGCTTCCTTGTGCAAAACGCAAAAATGAACGAAACCACAGGGGAGGAAACGTATTGCCTGACTAAAAAATGCACACGCATTTAGGCGAAACGCCTAAAATTGGAAAAGCATCTTGAAAAAAATTATTCACTAAGTTATAATGGGCCTGCCCGAGAAGGGTAAGTAAAGTTTAAACGCCGCCCGGCGCAGTCGTAGGGTCTGCATCGTGCCCCCACACGGTGCGAACGGTGCGAATGACGCCGCGGGCGTTCAAACGAATCAAAAAGGAGATTGCGTATGAAAAAGTTTTTAGCTCTTATCCTCTCCCTCACCATGGTCATGGCTCTGGTCGCCTGCGGCGACAAGCCCGATGACAGTCAGGGCGGCAGCGACGATTCCACCACCCCCGTGAAGATCACTCTGGCCACCGGCGGCACCACCGGTACTTACTATGCTGTCGGTAACGCGCTTGCTACCACGCTCGACGGCAAGCTGTCCCTCTCCAGCCTCACTGCGGTCGACTCCGGCGCTTCCAAGGCGAACGTCCAGCTCGTCACCGCCGGTTCCGCTCAGATGTCCATCCTCCAGTCCGACGTTCTGAACTATGCTCATAACGGCGCGGGCGGCGAGACCATGTTCGACGGTGCTGCCGACATGAACTCCCTGTGGGTTGCGGGCGTCTACAACGAGACCGTTCAGCTCGTCACCTCCCCCAGCATCACTGATATCTCCCAGCTCAAGGGCAAGACCGTCTGCGTCGGCGACGTCGGTTCCGGCACCGCTCTGAACGCTGCGCAGGTCCTCGAGGCCTACGGCATGACCTTCGATGACATCAACGTCATGTACGACTCCTTCGCCGGCGGCGCTGACGCTCTCAAGAACGGCCAGTGCGACGCTGCCTTCACCGTGGCTGGCGCCCCCACCCCCGCTCTGACGGACCTCGCCACCACCTACAGCTTCAACATGCCCTCCCTCAGCGATGAGGCGGTTGCTTACCTGACCAGCAACTATCCGTTCCTGGTCCAGGAGAACCTCTCCGGCGACACTTATCCCTGCCTCAACGGTGACGTCGTCTGCGTCGCTGTCAAGGCCGTCTTCACCGCCTCCAAGGATCTGAGCGAGGACGTCGTCTACGAGATCACCAAGGCCATGTTCGACAACCAGGCTGAGCTCGCCAACGCACAGGCCAAGTTCGGTTTCCTGAATCCCGAGGATGCTGTCGCTGGTTCCTTCGACCTGCACCCCGGTGCTGAAAAGTACTACAAGGAGATCGGCGTCCTGTAAGGATAGCCCCTTTCTGAAAGAGTGCAAGTGTGCATCTGCGTAAACGTTTAAGCACGGCCGCTGCAATAATACTGATTATTGCAGCGGCCCTACTCTTGACCGCTCGCGCCGGCTTCTATCTGACGCTGAGGAACAAAGATACCGGCGAGCTCTATGCGCGCTACCGCATGAGCGAGGGCGAGCGGTTCTCCATTACCTTTAAACATTCCGTCAACCAGTACCCTTTGACAGACACATTCGAAATATGTGATGGCAAGCTCTATGCCGAGGAGTGCAAGTACTACGCCTACGGCGCCGGTGTGCAGGTCGAACTCAACCCCGGGGAAGAACTGAGCTACACTGAGGACGGAGCGCTGCTCATCACCGGGATCCATCAGGATCGGACCGGGGTGTGCTATGCCGTCGCCACCGTTTACGACTTTTTTCTGTCTGTGAACGGCGGAGATGACATCAGTCTGCGTGATTTGTGTGGAAGAAATGCGCTGGTGCGGCTCGATTACGAGTTTTTCGTATTCTAACGCGCCGTGTGCTGCAATAAAAAAGGAGGATATACTCAATGGCTGACACTGAAAAGAAGATTCAGGATCAAGCGATCATTGAAAATGAAGCCGATATCGGCACTGCTGCCGATGTCGACGAGATCATGAAAAAATACGACCGTGAGTCCAACGTTCGTATCTGGGAGGGCGTGCCGAAGCAGATCGTCCGCTTGGTGCTTGCCGCCTTTATGGTCTTCATGGTCTACATGAACCTCTGGGCGACGTGGAGCGGCCAGATCCGCCGCTGCCTGTTCGTCGGTATGGTCGTTCTCTTTACGTTCTTCGTCTACCCGGCGAAGAAGGGCGACGTCAAGCCCAACCACATGCCGTGGTACGATATTTTGCTGGCGATCGTCGGCTGTATCCCGTTTTTCTATTACGTAGCAAACTTCAACCGCATCGTCTCCATGGGTATTGCCATCGGCCAGACGGAAGTCATCCTCGGCATCATCGGTATTCTGGTGCTCGCTGAGTGCTGCCGCCGTGCCGTCGGTATTCCCATCCTGTGCGTGGCGGGCGTGTTCATCCTTTACGCATTCGTCGGCCGCCACATGAGCCTTCAGTTGGTCGTCTACAACATTTTCTACACCACCAACGGCATCATCGGTACGCCGATCTCCGTCTGCTCGACCTACATCGCGCTGTTCCTGATGTTCGGCGCCTTCCTTGAAGCGACGGGCGTTGCCAACTTCTTCATCGACTGCGCCAACGCGCTGGTCGGCTGGGCGAGCGGCGGCCCTGCAAAGGTCGCGGTCGTTTCCTCCGCTCTCTGCGGCATGGTCTCCGGTTCCTCCGTCGGTAACACCGTTACCACCGGTTCCG
>URCK01000089.1 GCA_900546295.1 uncultured Eubacteriales bacterium
AGGTTGAAGAGCACGACCATCGCCAGCGCCGCCGCCGCCAGAATGATGATGACCACGACAAAGTCCACGCGCTCCATGCTGTGCATGTAGGTATCCTGCGTGTCGCGCATGCGTGAGGTCGTCGCCACGCCGCTCAAATCGAGCAGCTTTTCGAAGATGGCGTTGCAGGTGTCGGTGTCGTCGCTCGTGAAGTTCATGAGGTAGGCGTTCGGCTCGCTCCCGGCGTGGAGCGCGTTTTCGTAGTAGGTGGGCGTCATGTAGATGAAGTGCCCCGTGTAGTGCTCGTAGATGCCCGCCACCGTCACGTCGCCGCGCCCTTCGCCGTCAAGGAAGAAGGTATCGCCGATCTTGACGCCCAGCAGCTCCGAGAGCTTCTGGTTGATGTACACGCCGTCGTCGCCCATGGTGATGGGCTCGCCGCTCTTGTAGTCGAAAAGGTCGACGACCTTGCCGATCTCATCGGAGGCCATCACCTCGATGTAGGCGGTGGTCGAATAGCCGGATGTGGCCACCGTGGCGGAGGACGCAGTGGCGGGAACGTAGCTGACGATGCGCGCATCGCTCGAGAGGAAATCCTCCACAGCCTCCCGCTCCTCGCTCAGCACATTGTCCGCAAGCGTCACCTGCGCGGAGTAGTGGAAGAGCTCGTCGTACTGGCGCGTCATCGTAAAGAGAAGAGATGAGCGCATACCGAAGCCCGCGATGATGAGCGCCGTGCAGCCGCCGATGCCGATGACCGTCATCCAGAAGCGCTTTTGGTAGCGGAAGAGGTTGCGCGCCGTCACCTTATGAGTAAAGGACATTCTTTTCCACAGGGGACGGATGTACTCAAGGAAGACGCGCTTGCCCGCCTTCGGCGTGCGCGGGCGCATCAGGCTCGCGGGCGTTTCGCGCAGCGTGGCAAGGCAGGCCCAGAGCGTTGCAAGGGTCGTGCAGGCAACTGCCGCCAGCACGGAGAAGGCCGAGATCCCCGGATAGGCGCGCAGCTCGATATCCGGCACCTGATACATGATCTGATAGGCCATAAAGATCATCTTGGGGAAGAGGATATAACCGATGACAAGGCCGATGAGACCGCCCGTCAGGCTCGGCAAGAGTCCGTAGAAGATGTACTTGCGCGAGATGGCGAGGCTGCTGTAGCCCATCGCCTTCAAAGAGCCGATCTGCACGCGCTGCTCTTCGACCATGCGCGTCATCGTCGTCAGGCACACGAGCGCCGCCACGAGGAAGAAGATGACGGGGAAGACGCTTGCAAGGTTCGCCATGCGCTCGGCGTCCTGGCCGAAGCCCGTGTAGCCGGGGTTGTAGCTGCGGCCGAAGAGATACCACTCGCAGCTTTCAATGTCGGCCACCTTGCGGCGGGCGTCGGCGATCTTCGCCTGTGCGTCAGCGATCTTTTCGTCCGCCTCCGCCTTGCCGTCTTCATACTCGCGCAGGCCCGCGCGATAGTCCTTTTCGCCGCTTTGCAGCTCCGTGTAGGCCTCGGCCAGCTCCTGCTTGCCGTCGGCGTATTTCTCTTCGCCGTCGTAGTATTCCTTCCAGCCGTCGTCCAGCTCCTTGCGCGCGTCGCTCAGCTTTTGCTTTGCCTCCTGAAGCTGCGCGGGCACATCGTCGAGCTCCGCCTTCGCCTCGTCGAGCTGCTTCTTGCCTGCGGCAAGCTCGCGGCTGCCCGCGGCAAGCTCCGCGCGGCCGCTGCTGTACTCTGCCTGTCCCTTGTCAAGCTGCTGCTTGCTCTGCGCGATGCTCCCGGAGTTGACATCCTTGAGCTGGGCAAGCTGCTGCTCCATCTGCGCCTTCTGCGCCTCCGCCTGCGCAAGCACTGCCTGCGCCTCGGCAAGTCCCTTCTCATAGCGTGCGCGTTCCTCGTCGCTCAGCGCGGGGTTTTGCAGCGCGGCGCTCAGCTGCGCGATCTGACCGTTCAATGTGTCGATCGTGCTCTGCGCCTGCGCAATGCCCGCCGAGAGCCGCGCGCGCATTCCGTCGAGCGCGGCGTCCGTCGTCGCGGCGGCCGTCTGGTCGCCCTTGCCAAGATCTTCGATCAGCTGATCCGGTTTGTCCTCATAGGGCGAGCCGGTGCCGTCGAGCGCGCCGGTCACGGTGCTGCCCAGCGCATCGAGCTGCTTTTGCCCCTCGTCCAGCTGCTTCTTGCCCTCGGCAAGCTCCTGCGCGCCGGCATTGAGCTGCTGCTGGCTCTGTTCGTATTTCTTCTTGCCGTCTTCATACTCGGCAAGGCCCTTTTCATATTCCGCGACAGCCTCCTCGTACTCGGCAAGGCCGTCCTGATACTCCTGCTCACCGTTCTCCAGCTCGGCCTTGGCGTCGTCAAGCTTCACGCGCGAATCGGCAAGCTCCTGCTGACCGTCTCGGTAGTCCCGCCAGCCGTCGTCGAGCTTTTTGCGCGCGTCCTTGAGCTCCTTCTCCGCGTCGCCGAGCTTCTCGTCGGCCTCCGCTTTCGCCTCGTCCAGCTCCTTTTGCGCATCGTCGAGCTTCTCCGTCGCTTCTTCCACAAGCTCGTCGTGGCGAAGCTGTGCGCGCGCATCGGCAAAGTCCTCAAGCGAGTCGATCACATCGTCGATGTAATCGTCGTAGTCGTCATAAAAGGCCGTCATCTCCGCCGCGCCGGAAACGCGCACATAGGCCGCCGTATAGTAGTCGAGCGCAAAGGCGTCGCGCGGCAGATACAGGTATGCCCGCGCCGTGCCGCTGCCGATCGTGGAGGTGCCGCGCTCCACCGAGATATACACCGGCGAGCGCACGGTGCCGACCACCGTGTAAGTATCGTCCGCGAGCGCATCCTCCATCTTGCTGCCAGGCGTGAGGGTAATGGTATCGCCGATGGCGATGTCAAGAAGGCTCAGCATCCCCTCTTCCACCACGCACTCGTCCGCGCGCGCGGGCATCCTGCCCTCGCGCAGCAAAACGTCGCTGATACCCTGCTCGCTCAGCGAAAGGATCTTCACGACTGTCTCCGACCCGCCGGCGGCGGCGAAAGCGTCGAGGACATACTCGCCCTCTGCGTTCTCAATGTTTTCCTGTTCCTTGAGCGCGTCGATATCCTCGTCCGTAAGCCCGAGGGTCGAGAGCACCTGAAAGTCCGCCAGGTGCAGCGAATCGAGATAATCGTCGCCCGTGTGCTTCATGTCCGGCGCGGTCGCCTTGAGTCCCGAAAGGAACGCCACCGACAGCGCCACCAGGATCATGATCGAAAAAAAGCGGCTCTTCGTGTGTCCGACCTCGCGCCAGAAATCCTTTTGCATTGCGCTTTTCATCGTGCCGCCCTCCTTTTCTCCCGCATTCTTCTCACCATTCGATCGTTTCCACGCTCTGCGGCGTTTCGTTGCGCTGCATCGACTCCACCGTGCCGTTCTTGATGTGGATAACGCGGTCGGCCATCGGCGCGATGGCGCTGTTGTGCGTGATGACCACGACCGTCACGCCCTTTTCCCGGCAGGTATCCTGCAGGAGCTTTAAGATCTGCTTGCCCGTCACATAGTCGAGCGCGCCGGTCGGCTCGTCGCAGAGCAGGAGCTTGGGGTTCTTTGCCAGCGCGCGGGCGATGGCCACGCGCTGCTGCTCGCCGCCGGAGAGCTGGCCGGGAAAGTTGTTCGCGCGCGCGGAAAGGCCGACCTCCTCGAGCACCTCCCCGGCGTCGAGCGGGTCCTTGCAGATCTGCGCGGCAAGCTCCACGTTTTCAAGCGCCGTGAGGTTGCCGACGAGATTGTAGAACTGGAACACGAAGCCGATGTCGTGGCGGCGGTAGGTCGTGAGCTGGCGGGCGTTGAAGTCGCTCACGCGCGTGCCGTCGACCGTGATCGTGCCGCCCGAGCAGGCGTCCATGCCGCCGAGCATGTT
>URCK01000090.1 GCA_900546295.1 uncultured Eubacteriales bacterium
TCCCCGCGAGCGAGGGCGTGGACGCGCCCGTCATCGCGCTCATCGCGCACATGGATACCGCGCCCGACGCCTCGGGCGAGAACGTCAAGCCCCGCCTCGTGCGCTACGAGGGCGGCGAGCTCAAGCTCAACGACGACATTTCCCTCACCGAAGCGCTCTGCCCCGGTCTCAAAGACCACGTGGGCGATGAGCTGATCGTGACCGACGGCACGACGCTGCTCGGCGCGGACGATAAGGCGGGCATCGCCGAGATCATGGCCGCGGTGGAAACGATCCTCGAAAAGAACCTCCGCCACGGCGAGGTGCGCGTCATCTTCACGACCGACGAGGAGATCGGCCACGGCACGGATGGGCTCAACGTGCAGGAGCTTGGCTGCGACTACGGCTACACCGCGGACGGCGGCCCCCTCGGCGAGATCGAATATGAAAACTTCAACGCCGCCTCCGCCATCTTGACGGTGCACGGCGTGGGTGTCCACCCCGGCAGCGCCAAGAACGTGATGGTCAACGCCGCGACCGTGGCGATGGACTTCCACGCGCTGCTGCCCGAGGATGAAGTACCCGAGAAGACCGAGGGCTACGAGGGCTTCTTCCACCTCACGGACATGGAGGGCGGCATGGCAAAGGCCACGCTGCGCTACATCATCCGCGACCACGACCGCGAGAAGTTTGAAGAAAAGAAGGAACTTTTCGCCGCCTGCGCCGATAAGATCAACGAGGTCTACGGCGACGGCACCGCCGAGGTCTCCATCACCGACAGCTACTACAACATGAAGGAAAAGATCCTGCCGCACTTCCACCTCATCGAGCGCGCGGAGAATGCCTTCCGCGCAAACGGCGTCGTACCCATGTGCGTACCCATCCGCGGCGGCACGGACGGCGCGAACCTTTCCTGGGCAGGTCTGCCCTGCCCCAACCTCTCCACCGGCGGCTACAACTACCACGGCGTGCGCGAGTGGATCCCCGCGGACAGCCTGGAGACCATGACGAACGTGCTCGTCACGCTCACAGAGAGCTTTGTTGAATGAAAGGAGCGAGTTTCCCCATGAACACCACCGAAAAGCTCGCGCTGCTGCGCGCGGAGATGAAAAAGCGCAGCATTGACGCCTATGTCGTCGTGACTGACGATTTCCACGCATCCGAATACGTGGGCGCGCACTTCAAGTCGCGCGAATTCCTCTCCGGCTTCACCGGCTCCGCCGGTACGCTCGTCGTCCTGCCCGAGTCCGCGGCGCTGTGGACTGACGGCCGCTACTTTTTGCAGGCCTCGCAGCAGTTAGATGGCAGCGGCATCGAGCTTATGCGCATGGGCGAGGCGGGCGTTCCCGAGATTCCCGACTTCCTGCGCGACAACGTCCCTGAAAACGGCTTCATCGGCTTCGATTCCCGCACGATCAGCAACGACTTTGCCCGCCGCATCGGCGAAAAGACGTGCGAAAAGCACATTCGCTTTGCAGGCGATGAGGATCTTGTCGACCTTGTGTGGACGGATCGCCCCACGCTCTCCTGCGAGCCGCTGTGGGAGCTCGAGCCGAAGTTCGCAGGCTTCACGCGCGCGGAAAAGCTCGAAAAAGTGCGCGAAAAGATGGACGAGCTCGGCGCGGATGTCTTCGTCATCCCCGCGCTCGACGAGATCGCGTGGCTTTTGAACCTGCGCGGCGGCGACGTTCTCTATACGCCGGTCTTCCTCTCTTACCTGCTGCTCGAGCGCGGCAAGGCCACGCTCTGCGTGCAGAAGGAGGCCGTGAGCGCCGAGATCGAGGCGCACCTCGCCGCCGACGGCGTGGCCCTCGCCCCCTATAACGATATCTACGCGCTGGTCGCCGCCCTCCCGCAGGGCACGCGCGTGCTGCTCGACGGCGAGTGCGCCAACTACCGCATCACGCAGAGCGTTGGCGCGGGCGTGGAGACGCTTGACCGCCCCAGCCCCATCCAGCTCATGAAGGCGATGAAGCACCCTGCCGAGCAGGAGAATGAGCGCATCGCCCACATCCGCGACGGCGTGGCCGTCACGCGCTTCATCTACTGGCTCAAGCACACAATCGGAAACGAGCCCATCACGGAGATGAGCGCCGCGAAGAAGCTCGAGAGCCTGCGCGCCGAGGGGGAGAACTTCCTCGACCAGAGCTTTGAGCCCATTCTTTCCTACGGCGCGCACGGCGCGATCGTCCACTATGCGCCCACTGAGGAGACGGATATCCCCATGGAGCCGCACGGTTTCTGCCTTGCCGACACGGGCGCGCAGTACTACGAGGGCACGACCGACATCACCCGCACCATCGCCCTCGGCGCGCTTACCGAAGAGGAAAAGCGCATCTACACGCTCGTGCTGCGCGGCCACTTGCAGCTCGGCGCGGCGAAGTTCCGCCATGGCTGCACGGGCGAAAACCTCGATATGCTCGCCCGCGCGCCGCTGTGGGAGGCTGGCCTTGACTACAACCACGGCACGGGCCACGGCGTCGGCTTCGTCCTCGGCGTGCACGAAGGCCCCGAGCGCGTGCACTGGGATGTGAACCGCCAGAAGCGCCACTGCGTCATCGAAGAGGGCATGATCTTCTCGAACGAGCCGGGCATGTACCTTGCCGGTAAGTTCGGCGTACGCGTGGAAAACCTTGTCGTTGTGCGCAAGGTGGAAGAGAACGAATACGGCAGCTTCCTCGCGCTCGAACCGCTCACGCTCGTCCCCTACGACCGCGACGCGATCGATCTGACGCTTCTCACCTCCCGCGATGTGGAGCTGATGAACGACTATCACGCAAAGGTCTATGCGGCGATCTCGCCCTACCTTGCGGGCGACGAGCTTGCATGGCTCAAGGAAGTCACCGCGCCGGTCACGTTCGGCTGATAAAACGATACAAAAAAGGTTCGGACTGCGATGCAGTCCGAACCTTTTTTCATTGTTTCTTAGTAGAGCTTGGCGCCGGCGGGGATATCGTCGTCGACCAACAGGAAGTTGAGTCTCTCCTCCCCATCAACATGGTGAACGGCAGAAATGAGCATGCCGCAGGAATCGATGCCCATCATCTTGCGCGGGGGCAGGTTGACGATGGCAATGGCGGTCTTGCCGACAAGATCCTCGGGCTCATAATAGTCGTGGATGCCGGAGAGAATGACGCGGTCGGTGCCGGAGCCGTCGTCGAGCACGAACTTCAAAAGCTTCTTGCTCTTGGGCACGGCGGTGCATTCCTTGATCTTGACCGCGCGGTAGTCAGACTTGGCAAAGGTGTCGAAATCGACCTGCTCTTCGAAGATCGGCTCGCTCTCGACCTTGTCGACCTCGTCGGCGGCGTGCGCGCCCTTGGGCTTGACAAAGCCGGTCGCGCCGCTCGTCTTCGCGGCGGCAGGAGCGCTCTCGGCGCTCTCTCCCTCTGCCTTCTCGCTCTTCTTGGGCATGTCGAGCGGCTTCATCGTCGGGAATAAAATTTTGCTCTCTCCATCCCGCCCCATGCCGCTCCGTAGTGCGC
>URCK01000091.1 GCA_900546295.1 uncultured Eubacteriales bacterium
TGCAGGTCGAGAGCGTGCCGGGCGTGGGGTAGAAGTCCTGCACCTGCTCGGGCTTATGCCCTGTGGAGTGCAGGAATTCCGCGAGCTGCACCGCGTCCTCGAGCGTGCAGCCGGGGTGCGACGACATGAGGTAGGGCACAAGGTACTGCTCGCGGCCGTTTTTCTCGTTCACGGCGCGGTACTTGTCCCAGAATTTTTCAAACACGTCGAAGTGGGGCTTGCCCATGTAGTCCAGCACGCCCGCCACGCAGTGCTCGGGCGCGACCTTGAGCTGGCCGGAGATGTGATACTTGACAAGCTCGGACAAAAAGGGACTGCCCTTGTCCTCGAGAAGATAGTCGTAGCGGATGCCCGAGCGGACGAAGACCTTCTTTACACCCGGGATGGCGCGAAGGCGGCGCAGGAGCTCGACGTATTCCGAGTGGTCGGGGTCGATGTTCTTGCAGGGGTAGGGGGCAAGGCAGTTCTTGTTGCGGCACATGCCGCGCTTTAGCTGCTCCTTGCACGAGGGGTGGCGGAAGTTTGCGCTCGGGCCGCCGACGTCGTGGACATAGCCCTTGAACTTCGGATCGTGGGTAAAGCCCTCGACCTCGCGCACGCAGGACTCGATGGAGCGCGAGGTGATCATGCGCCCCTGATGGAAGGCGAGCGAGCAGAAGTTGCACCCGCCGAAGCACCCGCGGTTGTGCGCCACGGAAAAGCGCACCTCCTCGATGGCGGCGACGCCGCCGAGGGCGTCGTACATCGGGTGCACCTCGCGCATATAGGGAAGCTCCGCGACCACATCAAGCTCTTCGCGCGAAAGCGGCATTGCGGGCGGGTTGACAACGAGCGTGTCGCGCCCGTGCGCCTGCCAGAGCGCCTTGCCGCGGATGGGATCGTGCTCTTCGTATTCAAGCTTCGTCGCGCTCGCGTAGGCGTGCTTGTCCTGCGCGACCTCTTCATACGACGGGCAGTCGACGTGCTCATAGGCGCAGACCTCGGGCGTGCGCGTCACGAACGCCGTGCCGCGAATATCTGTTAAGGCATCAACCTTTTCACCCTTTGCGAGCCGGCGCGCGATCTCGCGCGTGGCGTATTCGCCCATGCCGTAGATGAGAAGGTCTGCCTGCGCGTCGAAGATGAGCGCGCGGCGCACCTTGTCGTCCCAGTAGTCATAGTGGGCAAAGCGGCGCAGGCTCGCCTCCAGCCCGCCGACGATGATGGGAATGTCGCCCCATGCCTCGCGGCAGCGGTTCGCGTATACGATGGTCGGGCGGTCGGGCCGCAGGCCCATCTTGCCGCCGGGGGAATAGAGGTCGGTCGTGCGGCGCTTTTTCGCCGCCGTGTAGTGCGCCACCATCGAGTCGATGTTGCCGCCGCCGATCATCACGCCGTAGCGCGGGCGGCCCATCGCGCGGAAGGCGTCCGCGCTGTGCCAGTCGGGCTGGGCGAGCACCGCCACGCGGTAGCCCTCGTGTTCCAGCACGCGCGCGATGATGGATGTGCCGAAGCTCGGATGGTCAACATAGGCGTCCGCCGTGACAACGAGGAAGTCATAGTAGTACCAGCCGCGCTCGACCATCTCATCCTTCGAGACGGGCAGAAAGGCCTTTTCGATCTTCTTTTTCTTCATTTTTCGATCACTTCCTGCAATCTTTTATAGCAGGATTCCTCATCGTATTCAAAATTCTTCTCGAATGTGACGCTTTCCGCGTCCTCCTGAACGGGGCGGAAGCCCCATTTTTCCGCGCAGTGCAGCGCGACCGCGTTGCTCTTGGGGATGCGGTCGGTGGAGAGAATGGAGCAGCCGCGTGAGCGCGCATAGGACAGCGCCTGGCCGACGAGCTTCTCGCCGAGATCGCGCCTCTGCGCATAGGCTTCAAGCCAGAATTCGCCGATCGTGCCCACACCGCCGCGGCATCTTTTTACGCTGACCGCGCCGATGATCTCCTCGCCGTGCATGACGTCGAAATGCCCCGCTTCGCCCGAGGCGCGATAGTAGATGCCGCCCTCAAAGCCCTTCGGGTCGTTGACCCAGGGCTGCTTGCGCACGGTCGCGATCTCGTCGCCGAGGTGGGAGGCGTCGTCGCGGAAGACAACATTGAATGTGCCGTTTTCATACTCGAGCTTTGCAACGGCGGTATTTTCCGCATGACCGGTCTTGTCGATCTCGTGCAGCGTCATGCCCTGAAGCGTGCCGACGATGATGCGCATGGCCATGCCGTGGGAAAAGACGGCGACCGTGCCGTTCGGGTGCGCTTCGGCGATGTCCGTGAGCGCCTTGCGCATCCGCTCGCGCACCTCGGCAAAGCTTTCGCAGCCGGGGACGTGCCAGTTCTGCGAATCGTTGCTGAAATTCGCGAGCTGCTCAGGGTCAATGCGCTCAAGCTCCGCCCAGGGGGTATCTTCCCAGTAGCCCACGTCGATCTCGCGCAGCGCGCGGACGGTGCGCAGCGGCAGACCGTGCGTTTTATAGATGGAAAGCGCCGTGATCATCGTGCGGAAACGGTCGCTTGAATAAACGGCGTCGAATTTTGTGTCGGTAAAGCGCTTCGAGAGCGCGGCGATCTGGCGGTAGCCGCGGTCGGTGATGGTGCTGTTGTACCAGCCGTGCGCGCGGCGATAGCGGTTGCCCTCGGCCTCGGCATGGCGGATGAGATAGATCGTGGTCATGTGGTTCTCCTTCATGTTTATGATCGTTCAGGATCATTATAGGACGAAAGACAGCTTTCAGCAAGGGCGATTTGCCCGAAAAATCGACGCGGCAAAATTTGCCGCGTATCGCTTTTCTCCGCGCGGACAGAATAAGCGCGTGAGCAAAGGGAGGGAGATCAAATGTGTGAGAGCGCATTCTGGCGCGGAATGGCAGCCGGCGTGGTCGCCGGCGCAGTCACCGGCATGATGGTCGCGGAAAAGCGCAACGCCATGAAGACCTGCGTGGGCAGAACCATGCAGCAGATGGGTACCGCCGTGGACGGCGCGCTGAGCGACCTGATGCACACGGTGCGATAAGCGCAAAATAAGGAAGGGCGGGAGCATAGCTCCCGCCCTTCCTTGCTGTGTTCACTTTTTGCGAGCTGCGATGGCTCAGATGACGTTGTAGGCCTTGAGGAGCTTTTCAATGTCGGTGCCTTCGATTTTGCCGAGGGCCTTCTTGAC
>URCK01000092.1 GCA_900546295.1 uncultured Eubacteriales bacterium
CGGAGGCGCCGAAGATCTCGGCCGCGCCGCTGCCCATGCCGAACGGCAGGTCGGGTGCTTCCTTTTCGAGCATCTGGAAGCGGATGCCGGATTCCTTCATCATGCGGATGACTTCCTGCGTGGTCAGCACGAGGTCCACGTTCGGCACACCGTCGCGGCTGAACTCGGGACGTCCCGCCTCCATCTTCTTGGCCGTGCAGGGCATGATGGCGATGTGATAGGTCGTGCGCCCGTCGCGCGCGTCCTTTTCGCGGTAGCGGTCCTTGAGCACGGTCGCCAGCATCTGCATGGGGGAGAGGGCGGAGGACAGGTTTTTGAGGAACTGCGGCCGCTCGTTTTCCACATACCGCACCCACGCGGGGCAGCAGGAGGTCATCAGCGGCAGATTCTCGCCCGTTTCCAGACGGCGCAGGAACTCCTGCGACTCCTCGCGCACGGTGAGATCCGCGCCGAAGATGGTGTCGTACACCTCATCCGCGCCCATGATCTTGAGTGCCGTGACGAGCTGATCGAGCACATTTTCGCCGCTCGGAATGCCGTAGGCCTCGCCGAGCGCCACGCGCACTGCGGGGGCGATCTGAATGACGACGCGCATCTTCGGGTCATGCAGCGCGCGCCAGGCCTGTCCGATCTGGTTTTTCACGGTGATGGCGCCGGTCGTGCACACGGCGGCGCACTGGCCGCAGCTCACGCAGTGCGTGCTGGCAAGCTGCTGGTCGTCGCCGGCTTCAATGCGGAGGCCGGGGCCGCGGCCGGCAAAGTGCAGGATGCCCATGCCCTGCACCTCCTTGCACACGCGCACGCAGTCGCCGCAGAGGATGCACTTGTTGTAGTCCACCTGCACGGCGGGGGAGGACTGGTCCTGCGGGATGTGCTCGCGCGTATCCTGGAAGTGGACATGGTGGATGCCGAAGCGCACCGCCATCTCCTGCAAGCGGCAGGAGCGGTTCTTTTCGCAGGCGGTGCAGTCGCGGCAGTGGGCCGAGAGCATCAGCTCAAGGATCATGCGGCGGTATTTGAGAAGGCGCGCCGAGTTCGTGCGGATGCGCAGACCGTTTTTTGGCTTGGTCGTGCAGGCAGCAGAGATCTCGCCCGTGTCGAGGTTCTCCACCATGCACATGCGGCATGCGCCGTAAACGGAGAGATCGGAATGGAAGCAGAAATTCGGCACCTCCACGCCTGCCTTGCGGCAGACGTCCAGCACCGTCGCTTCCTGATCAAATTCCACGCGGATGTTGTCCACGTACATGATGTTAGCCATCGATCTCCACCTCCCGGATGGCATCGAAGGGACAGGCCTCGATGCAGGTATAGCATTTTACGCACTTCTCCGGATCGATGGAGAAGGGGGACTTGATCACGCCCGTGATCGCGTCGGCGTGGCAGTTGCGCGCGCACTTGCTGCACCCGCGGCAGATGCTCGGGTCGACGACGAGACGGATCTTGTTGTACGGCAGTCCGCCGGGCGTGATGGGCTCGCGGTCGAGCTCGCACAGCGCGCACTCGCCCTTAAGATGGTCTTCAAATTCCTTGGGGAAGTATTTGATCGCTGTTTCCAGCGTGTGGAACGAGTTCTTGCCGAGGTTGCAGAACGCCGTGACCGAGATCATCTCGCCAAGGTCCTGCAAGAGGGTGAAGTCCTTGCGGTCGATGCGGTAGTCCTTCAGCCCCCACAGCAGCTCGTCCATGCGTTTCGTTCCCTCACGGCAGGGAACGCACTTGCCGCAGAACTCCGTCTGTGTGTATTCCATAAAGCGCGCGGCCACGTCCACCATGCAGCGGTCCTCGTCGAGCACCGTGATAACGCTGTCGCCGCGGCGCACGCCGTAGGCCTTGAGCTTGGTGAACTGCAGCGGCAGATCCAGATGCTCCTCGGTCAGAAGACCGCCGCTCGGTCCGCCGATCTGCACAGCCTTGAACTTCTTCCCGCCCGGGATGCCGCCGCCGATGTCGTAGACGACCTCACGAATGGTGGTCGCATCCTCGGGGATATCCACATAGCCGGGATTTGCAATATCGCCTTTGAGTAAAAAAATTCTTGCCATTGCTCTTTCTCCGTAATTGATGATGCCGCCACGCTTTTCGCCGCGGCGGTAATATGCAACATTATGAAACCATAACACTCTTATTGAAAAAAGTAAAGAGATGCAGTGATAAATAATTTGAATAAGAAAGTTGGCTATAAGGGCTTTCCGCTATCACACGCAAAAAAGCGGAGAGTTCCATGCGAAAAAGCCGCTGCAACGTACTGCTACAGCGGCTTTTTCCATAAACTTGCGGCATAGCGGAGCCTAAGGGAGATCATCCTCTTCCACACCCTCCTCCACGAGCTGCATCACCGATACCTCAAAGGCCGTGCGCTCCTCGCTGCCGTCCTCCAGAAGCTTTGTGTAGGTGCGGCTCTGCACGCGCCCTTCGATCGTCAGATGCTCGCCCACGTCCATCTGCGCGATCTGCATCGCAGTCTGTCCCCATGCGATGCACGGCAGATAGTCCGCGCGCCCGTAGTGGCGGTTCACCGCCAGAATAAGGTCGCAGATGCTGCGCCCGAGCGGCGTTCTCCGCAGCAGCGGCTTTTTGCACAGCGCGCCGGAGAGCAGGATGCGGTTGAAGCACGCGCCGTCGCCCGGCTCGATGCTCTGGGCGAACACCGTGATGACAAGCTTGCTGCCCTGCCCGCTCCTGTTGTTGAACGAGCGGAGCTGCCCTGTGACGCGCAGGCTCTGCCCCGCGCGCACGGGACAGGCGCGCAGCAGCTCTTCGCTCACGACGATGACCGGCACATCGCTCTGCCCCGAGAGGCGCTCAACCCGCAGCGGAAATTTGTCGAAGCGCCGGGCATGGTTCTCGTGCGAAAAGACGGGCTCGCTCTCGGCAACGCCCCACAGCTCCACATAGTTCTGACTTTCCATATCGTACACCTCAGCAGCGTTTTGTTGCTGTATCCTATGAGGCGGGAAGGAAAGATATGCCGCCGGGGTGCAGGGACAAAAAAGGAAGAGCCGCCTTCCCCGCCTCCTAATAAGAAAACATGAAAAAGTCAGTAAAATCAATGTTTTCAA
>URCK01000093.1 GCA_900546295.1 uncultured Eubacteriales bacterium
TCTCCATCGCACCCTTGTCGGAGATGCTGAACTTGCCGTCGGTGTGGGCGTCCTGACCGCGCTTTTCGGTGGCGCGGCAGAGGGAGTAGTTGGGGTCTTCCTTGTTGAGCCAGTAGTACTCATCGAGCACGCTCACGCCCTCGGTCTCAATGGAGGGGATGGAGCGGAAGAGATCCCACATGACCTCAAAGTGGTTGTCCATCTCGCGGCCGCCGCGCATCACGTAGCCGAGATTCTCAAACTTGTAGCCGTCGCACGCGCCGCCGGGCAACTCGCCCTTTTCGAGAACGTGGATGTGCTCGCCCTTCATCTGGCCGTCGCGCACGAGGTAACAGGCGGCGCTCAGGGCCGCAAGGCCGCTGCCGACGATGTAGGCAGACTTGTTGTCAACGCCCTCGGGCTTCTTGGGGCGGGCAAATGCTTCATAGTTACCGCTGGAATAATACATAAATCATTTCTCCTTTCAAACTGTCTGTGAAACCGCTGATCCACGAAACACATTCAACCTTGGGAATCAACGGTATGTTTTCCTTTCGATGGTGAAAGCATACCGCGCTTTTTATAAAAGAACAATCAGCAGAAAGCAGGCGGTGATAAGAAACTTATCACCGCCCGGAAAGGTGTAAAGAAATTTATCAATTCTGCAATTTTGATGAAAACAGGAAAAGAAGTCACGCCTTGTCGGTGCGCAGCCGCTCGAGCGCGGCGCGCACGTTGCCGTGAATGACCTGATCGAGCCGGTCGACGATGGCCTGAGGGTCACCCTTCATGTCGCCCTTGATCCAGTCGAGCATCAAGCCGACGAAGGCGTACTTGTAGACCGTCGCGATGAAGGCCTTGTCCTCGTCGCGCACGCTCATGCCCCGCGCCTGCTCCTCCACCACGCCCTCAAGCAGGTCGTAGGTGACCTTGTAGAGGTAATTTTCCACCTGCTCGCGGCTGACGGAGTGGTAGACGTTCATGATAAAGGGCTTGTTGTCCTGCACGGCCTTGAAAAGCTGCAAAAAGCCCTGCTGCCATGTCTCGTAGGTCTTGTTGCCAGCGAGCGCGCGGCTCGCATCCTCCAGGCACGACCACTCGACAAGGTCGTAGATATCCTTAAAATGATAGTAAAACGTCATGCGGTTGATACCGCAGTCCTCGGTGATATCGCTGATGGTGATCTTGCTCAGGGGTTTTTGCAGCAGCAGATTCTTGAGCGAGGCCTCGAGCGCGCGTTTGGTCACCTGTGACATGGGGAGTGTCTCCTTTCTGTGGTATGATTGCTATTCAAAATCATCATACCATATCCGAGCACGGGAAGGGAGAAAAAATTGTAAATTCTATGCTTTTCTTTGTCCTGCCGCGGCGGGCTATGGCGGCGGCATGGGCTGCATGGAAGGAACCTGCGGCGCGCTGGTCGGCGCGGTGATGGTCGAGGGCCTGCTGACAGGCGGGCAGGGCACAGGCCGCTATGCCAAGGCCACGCTCACGCGCTTTCAGGAGCGCTGCGGCGCGACCATCTGCAAGGACTTAAAGGGCATTGAGAGCGGCAAAGTCCTCTGCTCCTGCAACGAGTGCGTGCGCAACGCTGTGCTCGCCGTGGGCGAGGCGCTGGGAGAATAAAGCAGAACCCTGATCAAAAAGAAAAGCCAGCACCCTGTTGGGTGATGGCTTTTTCTGGCGCAGCAGGAGAGATTCGAACTCTCGGTACGCTTTTGGCGTACACACGATTTCCAGTCGTGCTCGTTATGACCACTTCGATACTGCTGCGTATCGTTGTGCTCGACAGCGAAAATCATTATACCAAAAATCCAATCAAAGTCAAGCATAAATTCACAAAAAGTGAGATTTTTCAAAAAAACGGCGCCTTGCATTTTTTGCCGCCATCTTCTATACTGACAAAAAAGCCCGAAGGGGAGGGGTTATCATGGAAAAAGACATCTACCGCGCCCTGAACACGACGCTCATTTACATCGAGCGGGGCGAGGAATATCTCATGCTGCACCGCACAAAAAAGGAGAACGACTGCAACCGCGACAAGTGGATCGGCATCGGCGGCAAGTTTGAACGCGGCGAAAGCCCGGAAGAGTGCGCGCTGCGCGAGGCGAAGGAGGAAACGGGGCTCACGCTGACCTCTTACCGCTACCGCGGCATCGTGACCTTCGTCTCTGACCGCTGGGAGCCGGAGTATATGCACCTTTTCACCGCCGACGGCTTCGCCGGCGCGCTCAAGGACTGTGACGAGGGCGAGCTTGCGTGGATCAGGAAGGAGGACCTTCTGGCGCTGCCCGCGTGGGAGGGTGACAAGATCTTTCTGTGCCTGCTTCATGAGGATGCGCCGTTCTTCTCGCTCAAGCTGCGCTACGAGGGCGAAACGCTCGCAGAGGCAAAGCTCGATGGGAAAGAGATCGAGGTGCGGCATGGATAAGGTACTTGTTTCGGCGTGTCTTCTCGGCACGCCCTGCCGCTACGACGGCAAGAGCAAGGCGGACGCGCGCGTCCTCGCGCTGGCGGAGCGGTACGAACTGATCCCCGTCTGCCCCGAGCAGCTCGGTGGGCTGCCGACTCCGCGCGACCCCAGCGAGCGGCAGGGAGCACGCGTCGTGATGGCAAGCGGGCGCGACGTGACGGAAAATTACCGCCGCGGCGCGGAGGCGGCGCTCGCGCTGTGCGTGCAAAATGGCTGCAAGGCCGCCGTGCTCAAGGAAAAAAGTCCGAGCTGCGGCTGCGGTCTTATCTACGACGGCACGTTTTCCCGCCGCCTTGTGCCCGGCGATGGCGTGACGGCGGGGCTTCTCAAGGCGCACGGCATCAAGGTCTATGGCGAGAGCGGCCTTTCCGCGCCGGGGGAGGACGAGAAGTAAATTGCGCGGCGGCGGACAAATGTTTTTGTTGTTTTTTGCTTTTCTACAGACTATAATATATCATGCAGTGAAATACAATATTTTTTAGACTGCGCGCTTTTTGCGAACGAAGAAGAAGGAGGAGCACTATTCTATGAAGTTTTCCAGTAAAGTTGAAAAATGCGGCCTGTCTCCAATGCGCAAGTTCCACCCGTACGCGGTGGCAGCCA
>URCK01000094.1 GCA_900546295.1 uncultured Eubacteriales bacterium
AAAACGCGCTCTTCCTGCTGATGCTCGCCGCCTTCATCAAGGGCGTGGACGAATATCAGGAGCTGCTGCGCTGCTCGGTTGCCTTCGCGGGCAATGACTACCGTCTGGGCGCGCAGGAGGCTCCGCCGGCCATCATCTCCATCTTCCTCGGCACGGAGCTTGAGGGCATCATCGACGCTATCGTTGCCGAGAACGACTACACCGCCCCCGAGCACAAGTCGCTGCGCATCGGCGTGGATGTGCTGCCGGCCATCCCGCAGGACACCACCGACCGCAACCGCACCTCGCCGCTCGCCTTCACAGGCAACAAGTTCGAGTTCCGTATGCCCGGCTCCTCGCAGTCCATCGCAGGGCCTGTCACGATCCTCAACGCGATCATGGCCGACGAGCTGGATGATTTCTATGAAAAGCTCAAGGACGCCGGGGATTTCACCACGGCGCTGCACAAGCTCATCCGCGACACCTTCTGTGCCCACGGCCGCATCATCTTCAACGGCAACGGCTATGAGGAGGCCTGGGTCGAGGAAGCTGAGAAGCGCGGCCTTGCCAACCTGCGCAACACCGCCGAAGCGCTGCCCGCCTACATCCTGCCGAAAAACATCGAAATGCTCACCCGTCAGGGCGTGTACTCCCGCGAGGAGATCCTCTCCCGCCACGAGGTACACATTGAGAAATACTGCAAGGTCATCCGCATCGAGGCGGCAACGCTCGTTGACATGGTCCAGCACGGCATCCTGAACGCCGCGTCGGAATATGAAGCGGCGCTGTGCAACACGATCGTTGCCAAGCACGCCGCCGCGCCGGAGCTGACATGCCACGTCGAGTCCTCGCTCGCCAATGCCATCGGCTCGCTCAACGAGCAGCTTCTTGAGGAGACCATCGCGCTCAAGACGGCGCTCGAGACCGTATCGGAAAGCGCGGAGCCCGAAACGCTGCTGCACTACTACCACGACGAGGTCGAATCCCGCATGGCAACCGTGCGCAGGATCATTGACAAGCTGGAGGTGCTCACAGCGTCGAAGTACTGGCCGTACCCGACCTTCTGCGAGCTGCTCTTCTCTGTGTAATATGCAAAAAAGGACGCTCTCTGTGAGCGTCCTTTTTCTTCTGAGATCGCGAGGTTTCGTTTCCGCACGATTTTATTTTGCAAACTGCTGGAAAAATAGAAAAAGCTATGATATGATGCTTTTATCTAACTGCGCGAGAGCGCTGAGTTTACGATACGGCAGGAGAAAACAACATGAACCATCAAACCATCATCGTACTGGATTTCGGCGGTCAGTACAACCAGCTGATCGCCCGCCGCGTGCGTGAATGCGGCGTTTACTGCGAGGTGAAGCCCTACACGACGCCCCTCGCGGACCTTCTCGCGATGAAGCCCATCGGCTTCATCTTCACCGGCGGCCCGAACAGCGTTTACCTTGAGGATGCGCCGCACGTCGATCCCGCGCTCTTTGATGCGGGCGTGCCCGTGCTCGGCATCTGCTATGGCTGCCAGCTCATCGCCCACCACCTCGGCGGCAAGGTCGTGGCGGCAAACGACGCGACCGCGCGCGAATACGGCAAGACCGAAACCTTCTTCGATACGTCCTGCAAGCTCTTCAAGGGCCTGCCCGAAAAGAGCGTGACGTGGATGAGCCACGGCGACTACATGGAAAAGGTGCCCGAGGGCTTCTCCCTCGTCGCCCATTCCGATGCCTGCCCCAACGTTGCCATCTGCGACGAAGAGCGCGGCTTCTACGGCGTGCAGTATCATCCTGAGGTCAACCACAGCGAGTACGGCAAGGACATGATCCGCAACTTCCTCTACGAGGTCTGCGGCGCGAAGGGCGACTGGACGATGGGCGACTATAAGAACACCGCCATCGCCGCCGTGCGCGAAAAGGTCGGCTCCGGCCGCGTGCTGCTGGCACTCTCCGGCGGCGTGGATTCGTCGGTCGTGGCGGCACTGCTCGCCGAGGCCGTCGGCCCGCAGCTCACCTGCGTTTTTGTCGATCATGGCCTCATGCGCCTCAACGAGGGCGACGAGGTCGAGTCCGCATTTGATAAGTGGGATATCAACTTTGTCCGTGTGAACGCCGAGAACCGCTTCCTTGAAAAGCTCGCCGGCGTGTCCGATCCCGAGCGCAAGCGCAAGATCATCGGCGAGGAGTTCATCCGCGTGTTCGAGGAAGAGTCGAAGAAGATCGGCGCGGTTGACTTCCTTGCGCAGGGCACGATCTACCCCGACGTGATCGAATCCGGCCTCGGCAGCGCCGCGGTCATCAAGAGCCACCACAACGTCGGCGGTCTTCCCGACTATGTCGACTTCAAGGAGATCATCGAGCCGCTGCGCCTGCTCTTTAAGGACGAGGTGCGCCAGCTCGGCCGCGAGCTGGGCCTGCCCGAGTATCTTGTCTCCCGCCAGCCGTTCCCCGGCCCGGGTCTTGCCATACGCATCATGGGCGAGATCACCAAGGAGAAGGCCGACACGCTGCGCCTTGCCGACGCGATCTACCGCGAAGAGCTGGAAAAGGCCGGCGAAAACAAGAAGATGAACCAGTACTTCGTCGTCCTGACCGACACACGCACCGTTGGCGTCATGGGCGACGGCCGCAGCTACGACCGCGTGCTCGCCCTGCGTGCCGTAACGACCGAGGACTTCATGACCGCCGACTGGGCGCGCATCCCCTATGAGCTGCTCGACAAGATCAGCGGCCGCATCGTCAACGAGGTCAAGGGCATCAACCGCATCGTATACGATATCACCAGCAAGCCCCCCGCAACGGTGGAATGGGAGTGATTTTTTGAAACTCCGAACCCGTTGTGGCACAACGATTTTACGG
>URCK01000095.1 GCA_900546295.1 uncultured Eubacteriales bacterium
ATCGCGCTCATCGCGGCCTCGCCGTCCGCCGCGCTGGAGAGCGCGGCTGTTGCGCTCGCGCGGGAGGTGCGTTACCTTTCGCTCTGCGCGCCGGGGGATGAGCGCATCGCCCGCGCGCTTTACTGGGACTGCGGCGCGAGCGTTTCCGTCTGCCCGCGCGCGGCGGAGGGTGCGGATCTTGCCGTCGTGTTCTCGGGCGGCGCGGCGCACTGGCGCTGCCCCGTGCTGATGCTTGAAGAAATGGCGCTCGCTGTGCGCTTTGAGGCGGAGGGTCTTTCCGCCGCGGCGGGAAAATGGGAAGAAAACGCGCTCCTCTGCGCGCTGTACACGGCGGGGGCGCTGGATGCCGCGTCGATTCTCGTCAAAGATGTGGTTTTTCCCACCAAAGCGGGGGAAAACGGAAACTTACCTTGACAAGACGGAACGAAATTACTATAATTGTTTCGCTAAAATGGTATTCGTGTGCGCGCCGCACATTTTCCGTCGGCGCGAAAGAAAGGAACGATCTCAATATGAAAAAAGAGTACAAAATGAGCGCGGAGCGCAAGGAAGAGCTGCAAAACGAGCTGACCTACCTCAAAACCGTGCGTGAACAGGAAGTGGCGGAGCTCATTAAGGAAGCCCGCGGCTTCGGCGACCTGAGCGAAAACAGCGAGTATGACGAAGCGAAAAACGAGCAGGGCAAGCTGTACTCCCGCATCGCCGAGATCGAGGATGTCCTGCTCCACGCCGTCATCGTCGACGAGAGCAACGCCGGCACCAACGCTGTCGGCATCGGCTGCCGCGTGACGGTCGCAGATGTGAAGACCGGACGTGAGCTGCCCGAGTACAAGGTCGTCGGCTCGCAGGAGGCGGACCCCATGCACCGTGCCGTCTCCGAGGATTCGCCCTTCGGCAAGGCGCTCATGGGCGCGAAGGAGGGCGACGAGGTCAGCGTGGAAGCGCCCGTCGGCACCATCGTTTACCGCATTGTCAAGATCGAACGCTGATTAAGAGATTCACATATAGGAGTTAGAAAAATGGCTGAAGAAAGAAACCAGAACACCGCATCTGCCGAGCAGGACCTCAGCGAGATCCTTCAGGTCCGCCGCGACAAGCTCGCGGCGCTCCGCGCCGAGGGCCGCGACCCCTTCCAGGAGACGAAGTTCGACGTGACGCATCACGCCCAGGACATCAAGGATAACTTCGATGCGCTCGAGGGCAGCGAGGTTCGCGTGGCGGGCCGCCTGATGAGCAAGCGCGGCATGGGCAAGGTCAGCTTCTGCGACCTTCAGGACAAGTCCGGCCGCATCCAGCTCTACGCCCGCAAGGACGAGATGGACGAAGAGGAATATAACCGCTTCAAGAAGTACGACATCGGCGATATCGTCGGCGTTGAGGGCGAGGTATTCCGCACCCAGCGCGGCGAGATGAGCGTGCGCGCCAAGAAGATCACGCTGCTCAGTAAGTCCCTGCGCCCGCTGCCGGAGAAGTACCACGGTCTGACCGACAAGGAAGCGCGCTACCGTCAGCGCTATGTTGACCTCATCATCAACCCCGAGTCCAAGCGCAACTTCGAGATCCGCTCGAAGTTCGTCGCTTTCCTGCGCCGCTACCTCGACTCCCTCGGCTTCATGGAGGTCGAGACGCCGGTCTTAAGTCCCATCGCCGGCGGCGCGAACGCGCGTCCCTTCATCACGCACCACAATACCCTTGATATCGACATGTACATGCGCATCGCGACCGAGCTGCACTTGAAGCGTCTGATCGTCGGCGGCATGGAGCGCGTGTATGAGGTCGGCCGCATCTTCCGCAACGAGGGTATGGACACCAAGCATAACCCCGAGTTCACCACCTGCGAGCTCTATCAGGCCTACACGAACCTTGACGGCATGATGGACATCCTTGAGGGCATCCTCACGGGCGCGGCGAAGGAGATCCTCGGCACCTATCAGATCCAGTGGCTCGGCCACGACATCGACCTCACGCCCGCGTGGCCGCGCATCCCGATGGCGGAGGCCGTCAAGAACGTGACCGGCGCGGACTTCATGGCCATCGAGGGTGACGCCAAGGCCGCCGTCGCGCTCGCCAAGAGCGTCGGTGTCGACATGGACGGCGTGGACAAGACCTGGGGCAACGCCCTGTACGAGACCTTCGATCAGAAGGTCGAGGAAACGCTCATCCAGCCGACCTTCATTACGATGTACCCCGTCGAGGTCAGCCCCCTTGCCAAGCGCAGCCCCTCTAATCCGCATCTCACCGAGCGCTACGAGATGTTCGTCTGCGGCTGCGAGATGGGCAATGCCTTTACTGAGCTCAACGACCCGATGGATCAGTACGAGCGCTTCAAGGCGCAGGTCGAAAAGCGCGCCAACGGCGACGACGAGGCCGAGATGATGGACGAGGATTACGTTATGGCCCTTGAGTACGGCCTGCCCCCGACGGGCGGTCTGGGCTTCGGCATCGACCGCTGCGCAATGATGCTCTGCGGCACCGATTCCATCCGCGACGTCATCCTCTTCCCGACAATGAAGACCCTGGAACCAAAGCGGGCTGAAAACAAAGCCGAAAAAG
>URCK01000096.1 GCA_900546295.1 uncultured Eubacteriales bacterium
GGTGCGCGCGCCGACGGGGTATCCGCCGCAAAGCCCCAGCCCCAGCGCCGCCGCGCCCGTGCCGGAGAGGCCAAAGAGCGGGCGCATCAGCGGCGAAAGAAGATGGGAGAGCGTATCCGCCGCGCCGCAGGAGACGAGCAGCGAGGAGAGCACGAAGAAGGGAAAGAGAGAGGGAATGACCGTCTGTGCGCACAGTGCGAGCGCGTCGCGCGCGGCCTGCGCACCGACGTCCGGCAGGAAAAGCAGCGCCATAAGACAGAAGATCAGCGCCGACAGCGCTGCAAACGCACGAAAGAACATGTTCATCCCCTCCCGAAAGGAGCCTATGCGCAAGGGAAGACAAACTTGCCGCCGCGCGGACAGGCAAACCGGGGCGCAAGGGCGCATAGGGTGTTGCCGAAGGGGAGATGACGATGGAACGAAATGAACGGTCCCGCCGCGCCATGACGCGCGCGGCCGAGTTTTTCGACCTGCCAGCGGATATCGTGGCAGGCCTGTGCCATTTGGAGCTGCTCGGCGACCGGCAGCTGTTTCTCGAAGGGCACGGGGGGATCTTGTCCTACGGCACGGAGCAGATCGACGTGAGCGCAGGGCCGCTCATCCTGCGCGTGAGCGGCGAAGGGCTGACGCTTTGCAGCATGACGGACGCGGAGGTGCGCATTTCCGGCAGGATCGACAAGGTGGAATATGTGAGATGAGGGCAAAATGCTGAAAAAAACAGTCAAGCTGCTGCGCGGCAGCGTGCGCGTGCGCGCGCAGAGCGTCTACCCCGAGCGGGTGCTGAATCTGTGCTCGGCGCGGGGCATCGAATTCTGGGATCTTCAGTGGTGCAGCGCGACGGCGCTTTCCTTCTGCCTTGCGCGCGGAGATCTGCGCGCGCTGCGGCGGGCGGCAGAGAACATCGGTGCGGAGATCACGGTGGAGCGCACGGAGGGGGCGCCTTTTTTCCTTGCGCGCTTTCGCCGCCGCTACGCGCTGCTCGCGGGCGGGGCGCTGTGCATCGCGCTGCTGGTCGTAAATTCATTTTTTATCTGGGACTTTGAGGTGACGGGCAATGAGAGCGTGCCGACGGAGACGATCCTGCGCGCGCTGCGCGAGCAGGGCGTGCACCGGGGAACCTTTGCCTATTCCTTCCGCTCGCAGGATATCTGCAACCGCGTGCTGCCGGAGCTGAACGACCTCTGCTGGCTCGCGGTCAATGTGCGCGGGTGCAGGGCCTATGTGCAGGTGCGCGAGCGCGTGCGCGCGCCCGAGCGGGTGAACGAGAGCGCGCCGACGAACGTGGTGGCCGCGAAGGCGGGGCTTGTGACGGCGGTGCGCGCGCTCGACGGGGAGAAAAGGGTCCTGCCCGGCACGAGCGTGCAGGAAGGTCAGCTCCTCATCGCGGGCGTGGTGGAAACGGGCGGCACGGAAAAGCCGAGCGTTGCGACGCGTTTTTTGGCAGGAAAGGGCGAAGTCTGGGCACGAACGTGGTACGATCTGAGCGTGCGCGTGCCGCTCACCTATGCGCAAAAGACCTACACCGGCGGCGAAAAACACGCCTATGCGCTCCTTTGGGGCGAAAATCGGCTGAAACTTGGCAGAAATGGGAGTAGCATTTGTCATAGCGATTGTGATAAAATAAAGAATCAAACACCATGGTCGCTCTTCGACATCGTTTCGCTCCCCGTCACCTGGGAAAAGGAGACCTATCTTCCCTACGAGACGTCGGCCGTCACGCGCTCGCGCGCGGAGGCGGAGAAGCTCGGCGCGGCGGTGCTCAAAGCGCAGCTTGCCGCCCTTTTGGGAAAGGACGGCAGCGTGACGAGCGAGCGCCTTGCCTCGGCCGTGCAGGGGGATACGCTGCTCGTGACGCTCAGCGCGGAATGCAAAGAGCAGATCGGGCGGGAAGAGCCCATTGCGATCAACGAAGGATAGCATTTTTTCAGGAGGAAACACAGCATGGAACAGCGCATCAGCATCGAGCGCATGGAGCAGGCGGTCAATTTGTTCGGCTCGTTCGACGAGAACGTGCGCCTGATCGAATCGGAATTCAAAGTCACGGTGTCGAACCGCGAGGGGGAGCTGCGCGTGAACGGCGAGGTCGAGGATACGATGCTCGCCTGCAAGGCGCTGCAAGCATTGCTGACGATCTCGAACCGCGGCGAGCCCATCACCGAGCAGAACGTGCGCTATGTGATCTCGCTCGTGCGCGCGGGACAGGAGGAGCGCATCAGCGAGC